>JANQOZ010000003.1 GCA_028285525.1 Lysobacterales bacterium | reverse complement strand
TTGATCCGCCGCGGCCATAGCTACGGCTATGACCCCGACGAATCGCCTTGGCCTGACGCCTGACACGCTCGCTGAAGTAGCCTTGGTTGCCAGGCGGCCCACTTGGGATCACTGGGGATCGAGGGCGGCAACCGGCTTTTACTGAAAGCCTGATTAGATTCGAGTGATCGCCCAGTAGGCGCCGATCAGTCCAATCAGGATGCTCGACGGCATGGTTACCCAGCGGACATATCGTTCCTGGCCCAGCTGCTTTCGGAGCAGCACCCAGCCGAGCAGCAGCGCCGCGGCCACCACCGTGAGCTGCCCCAGCTCGACGCCCACGTTGAACGCCACCAGTGCAGCGACCAGCCGCTCGTCGGGCATGCCAAGCTCCAGCAGGACTCCGGCGAAGCCCAGGCCGTGGAGCAGGCCGAAGCCAAACACCACCAGGTAACGCCACGACGGGACAGGACGGCCACGCAGCCAGAGGTTCTCCACCGCTACGAAGGCGATTGAGGCGGCGATCAGCACCTCTACGAGCGTTCCCCCGGGTGAGGTCAGACCGACCGCTGCGAGCCCCAAAGTGACCGAGTGCGCCACCGTGAACGTGGTGACCTGCCACAGCAGCACGCCCCAGGTCTGCGCGGCCAGAAACAGCGCCAGCACAAACAGGATATGGTCCATGCCGGCAGGCAGGATGTGCACATAGCCAAGCCCGAGATACTCGGTCAGCGTCTCCCCGAGCGACGGCGGCTCCTCAACCTCGAGCTGCCCGCTCAGCGCCAGGCAAAAGGGCGTCGGCAGCTCCGCCGGATCGCACATTTCGTCCAGCGGGTGCGCCGCCGCGATGCCGGCCGCCAGTATGGCCAGCAGCAGAAAAAAAACGCGGCGAAGAACGCCGCGTTTTTCTTGTACCAGCTTGTGGTCGCCGGTTTTCAGGGGGCCGGGATAAATCCGCGGTTCCGCAGCAGCGGATCGATGCTGGGCTCCTTGCCACGGAACCGCACGTAAAGATCCATGGCGGGCGCCGTGCCCCCGGCTGAATAGATGTGTTCACGCAGCCGGCCGGCCAGCTCCTGGTCATAGATGTCACCCGCTTCACGGAACGCGTCAAAGCCGTCCGAGTCGAGGATCTCTGACCAGATATAGCTGTAGTAGCCGGACGAGTAGCCGACGGTGCTAGAGAAGATGTGGCCGAAGTAGGCGCTGCGGTACCGCACCACAATCTCCGGGATCAGGCCCATTTTCTCCAGCGACTTGCGCTCGAAGGAGGCCACTTCCTGCAGATCGGTCGTTTCGAGCGTGTGCCAATCCATGTCCAGAATCGAGGCTGACAGGTACTCAACCGTCTTGAAGCCCTGGTTGAACTTCGAGGACGCATCGAGCTTCTCGATCAGCTCTTCGGGAATCGGCTCACCCGTCTCGTAGTGACGCGCGGTCTCCCGCAGCACCTCGGGGCTGGCGATCCAGTGCTCCATCATCTGCGCTGGAAACTCCGTGTAGTCGCGCGGACCCGTCGTGCCCGCGAGGCCGCTGTAGGTCACGTCAGACAGGATGCCGTGGAGCCCGTGCCCAAACTCATGGAACAGCGTGGAGGCGTCGTTAAAGCTGAGCAGCGTCGGAATGCCGCCGGAGCCTTTCGGGAAGTTGCAGTTGTTGACGATGATCGGACGAACCCGACCGTCGACGTTGGACTGCAGCCGGAAGGAGTTCATCCACGCGCCGCCGCGCTTGCTGGGACGCGGGTGGAAATCGAAGTAGAAGACGCCCAGGTGAGATCCGTCGCCGTCCTTCACCTCAAACGCCTGCACGTCCGGGTGATACCTCGGCAGGTCCGGGAGCTCGTGGAAAGTGATGCCGAACAGCCGATTGGCGACCATAAAGGCGCCGTCGCGGACGTTGTTCAGCTCAAAGTAGGGCTTCAGCACGCTGTCATCGATGGCAAACCGTTCTTTGCGCACCTTTTCGGAGTAGTGGAACCAGTCCCAGGCGGCGATCTCAAAGTCGCCACCCTCGGCATCGACCATGGCCTGCAGGTCGGCGCGCTCCTCTTTGGCGCGCTCAAGCGCGGGCTGCCATACCTGCTGCATAAAGGCGTAAGCCTTGTCGGGCGTTTCGGACATCCGGTCTTCCAGCACCCATTCAGCGTGGTTGTCGTAGCCCAGGATGTTCGCGCGCTCGACCCGCAGCGAAGCGATCTTGGCGACCGCGCTGCTGTTGTCGCTGTCGTTACCGTTGCTGCCCCGGTTGGTCCAGGCGTTGTGGATCTTCTCTCGCAGATCCCGTCGGGTGGAGTACTGGAGAAACGGTGTCATTGAGGAACGCGTAAGCGTGAAGACGTACTTGCCGTCGTGACCGCGCTGCTTGGCCGCCTCGGCCGCCTGGGCTCGCAGGAAGTCCGGCAGGCCCGCCAGTTCCTCTTCAGTCTCGAGCACCAGTTCAAAACCGTTATTCTCTTTGAGCAGGTTCTGGCCGAACTCGGTCGTCAGGCTGGAGATTTCCTGGCCGATTTCATTGAGCCGCTGCTTGGAAGCCTCGTCGAGCGCGGCGCCGGAGCGCACAAAACCGTCGTAGGTGCGTTGCAGCAGGTAGGCCTGCTCGTCGGTCAGATCGAGCGACTCGCGAGCGTCGTAAACCGCCTTAACCCGCGCAAAAAGCTCAGGATTTAAGTTGATGTCGCCCGAGTGCTTCGCGAGCAGCGGTGAAACCTCTTTCGCCACCGCCTGAAGCTCATCGTTCGTGTGCGAGGACACCAGGTTGGAAAACACCCTGGCGACCTTGCTCAGCAGCGGCGCGGTCCGGTCCAGCGCAACGATTGTATTGTCAAACGTTGCCGGCTCCGGATTGCTGGTGATTGCCTCGATTTCCAGGTTGTTCAGGCGCATGCCTTCCCGAAACGCCGGCATAAAATGTGACTCTTCGATCTGGTCGAATGGCGGAACGCCAAAAGGCGTGTCCCAATCGGCCATAAACGGATTGCCGGACAGATCTTCAGCGGCAGCGTCCGCCGTCGCCTCGGCCTCGGCGGCTTCCGTCGACGATTCGGCCGTCGGCTCGCTTCTGTCGCCGGAACAGCCGGCCATGATGATCGTCAGCGCCAGCAAAAGCGCCGTAAGCAGCTGTGCTGGCATCGGTTTTTCGGTGGGATTGCGCATTTGGGGGTCTCCAGACGTTGCGGCGGCCCTGCAGTTTACTGATTTCAGGGCGGGCGGAAAGTGCCCGGAGCCTACTCAATCCGCCAGCGACTGCATGTGCCGATCGTCATCGGGCTCCGCTCGATCCCGGATCCACAGGCTGGCCAGCCATTTCTGCCCCTGTGCGGGGGCCAGTCCTTCGTGAAGCGTCTCCCGATTGACGGTGCCGTCGTGGCCGACGTTGGTAAAAGTCAGCACGTCGCCACGTCCGCCTCGCACTCGACGCTCGAGCGACACAAAGTGCGTTTGCCCTTCGTGATAGTTATCATTGAGATAAAGCAACGCCGTGCTGACCCGCTGTCCTCGAGCCCCGAGGTGACTCTTGTGGGCAGGGAACTCGGGATCAAAAAAATCAAAGTGCGGCAGGTAGCGCTGGCCAGGCTGATAGCGAAGCACCGACAGCACTTCGGCACACTGCGGGTCCCGGCGGGCAGCAACCGCCAAACGCCAGCGAACGAGGTATGAAATCACGTCGGCCTCGAGCGGGTAAAACCCCATCGCTTCGTTTGTTCTACTGTGATCGACGCGCTCGCCGGCCGCGGCATCATTCACGTGCGCGGGGCTCAGAAAGGGCTCAGCCGCAGCGCAAAGATAGGCACAGAGGTCTGGCGCTACCAGTCGCGGGTAGCGACAAAGCTCGATCGACGGCTCGAGCAGCTCAGCATTCTCGGCCACGGCAAGCTGAGGCCCCGGCGCCAAAGCGGCCTCGAGCGACGCCCACTCCTCGGGCGCCGGCCAGGCATGCGCGGAGCCGTCAGGCGCGCCGAAAATGTGCTGCGCCGCCGCGTCACCGGCTGCGGCAGCCAGCGCCAGCCATCGCTGAGCAGCTTTGCTGTGTTCAGGGCCGCGATCGAGCAGCAGTAGCGCCAGCTGGGTGATCGCCCGGGCGAGGCCGCCTTGAGCCGCCAGGAGCAACCAGCTGATGGCCTTCGGCCATGATTGGCCGGTCCCCGTGCCGCCTGCCACCAGCGACGCGCAGAATCCCTGCGCAAACGGGTCGCCATTGATCGCCAGACCCTGCACCAGCTGAAACCCTTCCCGCGGCCGCGCTGGCGTGTTGTGTCCAGTCAGCAGCCACAGCGCGAGCTGCAGCTGCGCCTCAGCATGGCCTCGACCGGCAGCGCCCGCTACCAGCTCAAGCGCGGCAGCGCCCTGCCCGGCGCCATTCAGCGCAAGACCTCGCTGGTATTGAGCGTTTGGGGTCAAGAGACGACAAAAGCCGGGGCGAAAAATCGCCCCGGCTGCTGATTGCGACAGGAAGTCCGCTTAGAAACGGATTCTGAAACCCGTCGTAAAGCGTCGACCCAGCACGTCGTACACCGAGGCGTCGGTGTTGAACTGACCGCCGGCGTCCGCCAGCACCGGCGGATCGTTGTCGAGCAGATTATCGATGTTGAGAATCAGATCGATGTTGTCGCTGTACGCGTAGGTCATGCCGAAGTCGAAGTAGTGCTCCGAATCGACGCCCGTAACCGCGAGCGTGCTCGGGTCGGTACCCAGGGCGATGAGCTCGTTGTCCACTTCGCCGACAAAGCGATAGCGAAGGCTCGACCGCAGCTTACCGGTCTGCAGCGTGGCGCGGCCAACTACACGCCACTCGGGATCTGCGTTGCCGCAGGTGCCCCGTACGCCAACCGATCCGGCACAGTCGACCACGTCGGTCACCGGGCTGGACTGCTGCTCGTTCTTTATCACGTACGTGGCCGCTAGGTTGAGGTCCAGCAGGTAGCCGTTGCCAACTTCGGTGGTGTACTTGCCGCTTAGATCCACCCCCTCGGTGTTGAGCTGGGCGATGTTCTGGTTCGGCAGCGGCACAAACTCAAGCTCGCCGGCGGCGTTCCGAGCGGTCAGGGGCTGGCAGAAGACGTTGTCTAGACTCAGATTCTGATTACACGCGTCGATCGTGCTCTGCAGACCGCCACCGAACTGCGCGATCGCACCCTCGATTTCGATGGAGTAGTAGTCCGCGGAAAGCTGGAGGTTTTCGATAAAGCTGGGCTGGTAAACAAAACCCACCGAGTAGGTGTCGGAGCTTTCCACGTCCAGATCCGGGTTACCGCTCAGGATCACCTCGATCTGGTCATCCGGCTGCTGGAAGTTGCCCAGCAGTCCTTCCGGAACGCCCAGCTGCAAACAGAAGGCCTCTTCTTCAGCCGTTCGGCCGGCGCCAGCGTTACAGAAGTCCTCGCCGCCCGGGAAGCTGTTGGATGAACCGCGAAACAGTTCGAGCACGTTTGGAGCGCGCACCGCCCGCTGGTACAGACCGCGCAGCTTCAGCGTGTCGGTGGGACGCCACTCACCGCCAAACTTATAGGTGTCCACGCCACCCACGTTGGAGTAATCGGAATAGCGATAGCCCACTTCGAGGGCCGCGTACTCGGCCATCGGCGCACCGGAAACCAGCGGAATGATCGACTCGAGGTAAAACTCGGTCACGTCGTACTCACCCGCCGTCGGCAGGCCGGCGTTAAAGCCGTCGACGTCACCCGAAGCGAGGAACGTATCGGGCAGGAACTCTGCCTCCTCGTCCCGCTGCTCCAGACCGGCGGCAAAGCCGACCGTACCGCCGGGCAGGTCGAACAGGCTGCCTGCGATGTTAGCGGCGATGGTGCGCTGCTCAACGTTGGTGATGTTGGTTGCCGCGGCGCGAACCCAGTTGATCATCTCCGGCGTCATGACGCCCTCGCCAAACGGATTGAGGACGACACAGCCCGCAATCCCGCCGGCGCACTGGGTCGGATCGTTGGGATCGACGAGCAGGCCCTGCTGGAACTTCGACAGCACGATGTTGCCACCCTGACGCTGCGTGTTCTCCATCCGACCGTAGTTGTAGTAAACCTCCCAGTCCCAGCCGTTGAGGTTGCCCTCGAGGCCGATCACCGAGCGGAACAGGTTGCGGCTGTCGTCGCTGGTTCGGCCGCCCGCTTCGAGCATCCGACGGCTCAAGCCGCCAGTGACGATGCCGTCGCCGTCGGTATCCGCTTCCTGAAATAGGGCCAGCACGCCAGCCGGGATAAACGGGTTATTCAGGTCGAAGTCGACGGAAGACTCGTTGTAGGGCGTCGGCGCCAGCGTCCGGTTGATCCGGTTGTTGGCGTAGGTGAACTCACCGAACAGCTTGATGTTCTCGCTGACCTCGTAGTTACCCAGTGCGGTGGTCGTGAATCGCTCCAGCGGCAGCTGCAGGTTGTTGAACGGCGCAAAGTTGAAGGTGTCGTCCGGCGAGGTGTAGTCATCGGGATTACCGTTGGCGTCGACAAAAAACCCGCTGCCGCCAATCGTATCGCCGCGCGCGTCGGTCAGGCCGTTGAACGCGGAGCCAAAGATGCGGCCCTGGGGAATCCGGGAAGAACCCCCGGGGGACAGGATCGGGTTGCCGTTGTCGTCGGTATCCTCGTCGAGCTCGATGGCCGAGAAATCCCGTGCGGACGCAAAGGTCTGCTCGCGCTCGAAGTAGTTGGCGTACAGCACCACGTTGCCGCGCCCGTCAGCTGAGTTGGTTCCCCAGATCATGTCGACGTTGGTGCGGTCGGAGTCGCTCTCCTCCGACATCCCGAACTGGGCGTTGATACCGAAGCCCTCGTAGTTTTTCTTCAGAATGAAGTTGACCACACCGGCCATGGCGTCCGATCCGTAAACCGCAGAGGCGCCACCGGTGGCGACCTCGACCCGGTCGATCAGCGCCGGCGGGATGTTGTTGATGTCCACCACCCCGTTGGTGCCCGACCCCACAATCCGTCGGCCGTTCATCATCACCAGCGTCCGGACCGTGCCGAGGTTTCGAAGATCAACGGTTGCCGTGCCGGTGCCCGGGTTGTTTGTGGTCGCCCCAAAAGAAGGCACAACCTGTGGCAGCGTATTGAGCAACGACTCGGTTTCCACGGTCGCGGCAAGCTCAAACTCCGCCGAGTCCACCACCGCCACCGGGCTGTTAGCAACCAGGTCGGGTCGTGGAATGCGGGAACCGGTAACGACCACCTCTTCCAGTGAGTTGGGTTCTTCGTTCAGCTGCTGGGCGCCAGCGGTGGCCATCGTGGCCAGGGCCCCCACGACCGCTGCGCTCAGTTGTCGACGTTTCAGTACTCTCATCAGTGTTCCACCTTTTTCGGTTAAGCACACAAGGGTCAGCGTGCAGATATAAAAGCCGTGCCTTGCCGCGCCAGGTCCGTCCAGCGCTTAACGCGAACTTAACAACCTGAAGCAGGCCGACTGTTGCGGAGACTGATACGCGGGTTGCGCTTTTTGATCAGATGAGGATCACAGGTCGGTAAATCGGTAAATCAGCGCAACAGGCATCAGCCGTGGCTTGAAGCCGGATGCTTGACCGACGATGGGTGGGAAGACTTTAGATCAGCGAAATCGGGCGTCGAACGCAACCGTCATGCGAGGGTTCTCGCCCTTGAAGGGCCGCGTGCCGTGCCATAGCCAGGACGGGAACAGCACCAGCCGTCCCGGCTGAGGCCGAACCCAGCGTTTGGCGCCAACCCCGGGCACCGAAAAACGCGGAGCGCCAAAGCCGAGTTCGCCGGTGTGAGGATCATCGGGATCATTCAGTTCGGGAACCGACACATAAAAGGCCGAGCTGACCACACCCTCGGAGTGGAGATGGTTGACGTGGAAACCGCCCGGGGCGAGTCGCACCGACCAGCAACCGACCAGAAAAGGCTCACCCGAGAGGGAGCCGCCCAGCCAGCGATGCGGCTCGGCCAGCTGGGTGGCCTGGTACTCGGCCAGCGCTTCGCAGAAGAAGCGACGCAGGCGAACGATGGCTGGCGATGAGCTGCGGAGCAGGCTCCTCAGCGTTTGCGACCCGCCGCGAACGCTCAGGTCGAGCGGCGCACCACTTTGGTCGTGCATTGCCGTCAGCACTTCGATCAGCGGACGGTGAAGCGAGCGCCATAGTTCCGCGGGCATATCGTGCACCTGGACCAGCCGATCCAGGTCCAGCAGCTGATCACCGAGTGGATCGCCGACCGCCCTTAACGCGGTCACGTGCGCCGCAAGCAGTCGCGGGTTTTCCGGCAACTTCTCCCGGGCGCTCTGGACGACCGGAAGCGCCTCGTGTGCGAGGCCAGCGCTGAGCTGCGCATCCAGCAGCTGCCGCGACAATCGGGCTCGCTCCGGGTCAGCGTCGAAGGCGGCTCTTGCGGATGCCAGGGCCGCCTGCGCATCGCCCAGGCTCAGATAGCAGTCGGCCCGTTCCAGCAGCAGGTCGGCGGTCAGTCGGCGCGCCCGCTTTGGGCTGGGGTGGTCATAGCCTTGATCGCTGTCGATCGTGGCCTCGCTAAGGGAATGATCAAGCATCGTGATCGCCTGGGAAGCCTTTTGCCCGTTGCGCAGCGCGGCGGCGCATGACCGGACCAGCCTCAGATTCTCTGGTTGCTGGCGTGCGGCCTCGACAAGCCTGTCAGCCCAACGAGGTTCGCCGCGCAGGTACTGCAGCCTGGCCAGCATCGCATGCAGACCCTCGCTCCCCGGCTGACGCTCGATGGCCACGAGCAGCAGCGTCTCCGCCGCCGCCGGACCCAGGCCCGGACCCTCTGCCTGGGCGATCGCCCGAGCCTTAAGCTGCTGGAACTGCTCAACCGCTGCCGGGTCGGGCGCGTGGGCTTTGGCCAGCACCTTTAACGCGCTGTCCGGTTCACCCTGATCAAGCAGCAGGCTGGCGAGCGCGTAGCCGGCAGACGCCATGCCAGGTCGGGCGTTGAGGGCCTGGGAAAAAGCCATTTGCGCCTCGTCCGGCTGATAGTTCGACCGAAACGCCTGTCCAGCGGCCAGCCAGGCGTCCGCATCAAACGGATCTTGATCCAGCAGTTTTTGCGCCTCGATGATCGCCACCTGTGGAAAACCGTGCCGGACGAGGAGCTGCGCAAGCGCGAGTCGGGCTGCGCGCAGGCCGGGCTGTGTCTTGAGCGCCTGACGATAGGCGCGCTCGGCTTCGGCTGCGCGCCCGTCAGCGGCATACGCGCGACCCAGCTTGAGCCAGTCCTGTGGATGGCGAGGGGGATTGCGGAGTGGCTCCCGGTTTCCGGCTGGGCCGATGGGCGTGATGGTTCTGACCATTACGGCATTATTTCAGCGTCAGCGAACGGCCGCCGCGCATTACTTGCGCATTAAAGATCAGCTGAGATAGTACTGGTGCGAGGGGCACCGGGCCGGTGCTGCGGGCAAAGAAAACGCCGCAAGCAGCGGCGTTTTCGGAGCGTCGGATGAATTCGACGTCAAATCAAACACGGTCCGCGAGCCACAGCAACGCTGGCAAAATCGTCGACCCCACATCCCTAGCAGTGGCCGATCTCCAGCTAACCGTAGACACCGATTTTGGGGGAGGTGCGGCCCAGGACGGCCTGCATGGCATCTACCGTCTGACGCAACCCGCGAACCGGTTTGAAATCGTAAAATCTTTTGGCTAACTCCCCAGCCTGAAGAGGCTCCCAATGCCCTGCTTCAAGCGATGGGCAAATATTACCGTCGCGCGGTCAAAATTGGAAGTCAAAAACCGTAAACTAATCAACGATATACGAAAATCAAGAACCTACGGGCAGAAGCTAGAATTTACTTGAGGAGCAGCTCCCGAAGACGCGCGATTACCTCGACGTCTGGCCTCGCATAGTGAACGCCATGGCCGGCGGAATCAATCCCCCGTAAGTACAGGTACAACACCCCCCCAATGTCCCGATCGTAGCGATAGCCGGGCAGGCAGTCGCTTAGATGACGGTCGAGGGCCAGCAGGTAAAGATGATACTGAAAATCATAGTCGTGGAGCTCTACATCGGCAGCGAGCGCCGACTCACTGTACGCCGCGGGCGTCATCCCCAGCCGCGAACTCTTGTAGTCAATCACCGAGTACCGCCCTTTCCAGCAAACGATCAGATCCACGTAGCCATGAACAAAGCCTTGGACCGTCTGGGTATTGAAGTAAGCGGGGGGCTCAGTGCCGCGTACCGCCTGCCAGAGCGCTGCTGGCTCGAGCCGGGGGGTGTGGAGATGAAACTCCATCTCCCGCAGCTGCTGATCGTCTGGAATCTGGCTTAGCAGCAGGGTTTCCGGCCCCAGCGGTGTATCCAGGAGCCGGCTGATGGTCGCTGACAGCGCGCCCAGGTAGGTCTGCGACAGGGAATAACGCTGCAGATAGTGAGCCGCCAGCGCCTCAACCTGCGCCGTCGAGGCACTGAAACCCGGCAGGTTCTCCAAAAGATCATGCATCATCAGGCCGGTCTGGGCTCCGGCAGGCAGCGCTGCAATCGAGCCCTCGGCAGGTTTTTCCGGCGCCGCGGCCGCGCTGATCTGCTCATCGATGTCGCGGTCCTGCGCCGCGCCGCTGAACAGCCTTGAATAGCTGCTGACCTGCCAACCGCGCCTCGGTCGGATCGCGGGTTCCTGGTGCTTCGGAAAAACCGGTTCAGCATCCAGCGGCGGTGGACGCTGAGGCTCGCCGACGATGTTTGCACCCACGCGCTGGAAACCGGCCAGGTAGCGGTCGAGCAACCCCGGGTAATCGCGTTTTCCGGGCGGCAGTCCGAACGTATCGGCGTACTCCGGATTGAGCAGATGGCTCACGCCACTTTCCGGCGTGCCGCTGCGGGCATCGACGGACCACGGCAGGAAGCACGCCGCCTGAGCGCGGGTAAGCGCAACGTACGCCAACCTCGCGTTTTCGCTGATCCGCTCTCGGCGCTGTTCGGCACTCCGCCGCTCAGCCTCAGCGGTACCGAAGTCGAGCACCAGCTGACCCTCCTCGTGCACCTCAACAAAACTCTGCTGGTGTCTGCTGCTGCGCCACAGGAACGGGCAGAATACGACCGGGTGCTCAGCGCCTTTGGCCCGGTGGATCGTCGCAATCGGCACCACCTGCGAGTCCCGATCCAATCGAACGATACGGTCCTCGGCACGGTTTGGGTGCTGCCGCTCAGCGCTGAGCCAGCGCACCTGGTCGTCGCAGGTGTGGCTACCCCCACCGGTGTAGGTTTCCATCAGGTCCGCCAGCTGCAGGAAGTTGGACATAATCGCAGCGCCGTTCGGCAGTGGCAGGATGCGGTCGGCGACGCCGGCATCGCGCAGCACCGCCAGCAGCAGCGGATAAATCCCCTGCTCGCTCCAAACCTGCCGCCAGGCCCTCATTTGATCGGCCCAGCGATCCTGCTCCGCCTCATCGTTTCGCCAGCGGTAGAGATCGTCCGCCGCGAATCCCAGCAGCCGTGTCGCCAGCGCGCCCGCGACCCGTTCCCGTCGGGCCGGTTGCAAAACCGCATGCAGCAATCGCTCGAGCTCAACCGCCTCCGCGGTCTCAAACACGCTCTCAACTCCAGCGCGCGAGGAGGCGATCCCGAGTGCCGCCAGCTCTTCCGCCATGGTCGCGGCCTGCGCGTTCGACCGGACCAGTACGGCGATGTGCTGGGCCTCCAGCGCCCGCAGCCTGTCCCCTTCCCGCAGCATCGCACGGCCATCTCCGGCTAGGGTCAGCAGCCGGGCAATTTCGCTGGCGCAGGTTGCGGCGGCTCGGTTTCCGCCTCCCGGTGTGCCCACCGACCAGACCGTCAGCGCCGATTGCGGCACGTCATCGATTTCGAGCAGCACCGGCTTGCGGGGTGCGGCAACCGCACTGGCAAACTCGATGGCCGGCAGCACAAAGGGGCGTTCGGTCGAGCTGAACAGACCGTTGATCGCATCGATCAAACCCGGCTGTGCTCGCCAGTCCTGGACCAGCCGGTAGCAGTTGTGGGTCTGTGCGCGGGTGGCGAGGTACGCGTGAAGATCAGCACCGCGAAAACCATACAAAGACTGCTTAGGGTCGCCCACTCGCCACACCGGAACGTTCATCGGCCCGAATAGGCGTTCGAAAATCTCAGCCTGCAGCGGATCGGTATCCTGGTATTCATCCACGAGCAGCGCGCCATAGCGGTCGGCCGCCTGAGCCACCAACGCCTTGGCCACGGCCTGATCCCGCAGGGCGCCATGGAGCTGCTGCACGAGGTCGTCGAAGGTCAGCGCGTGATTGGCTCGTTTCCAGTCGTCCAGTCGTCGACGAATGTCACTCAGCAAGAGCCGCGGCAGGTTCTTTCGGTAGAGATCCGCCGCATCCTTGAACGCGCATTCCAGCACCACGCAGCGATTCAGGGCCTCAAAAAACGGGTGCTCAGGCACCGCTTCAGCTTTCTTCAGCGTGCCGCTGCTGATCTTCTCCTGACTGAGCCGGCTGACATCACCCAGATCGGCGGCACTGACACCGTAGCGAAGGTAAACCGGCATCACGGCGATGGACCGGTCAATCAGCTCGGGGCGGTGACTGCCCCTCTTGAAATTCTCGGCATTGCTGCGCAATACCTCGACAATCGCGTCCCGCTCCGCCTCCCATAGCTCGGCCGCCTTCTCCCGCTCGCCCGGCAGGGCCTCGGCCAGCTCGCCGGGATCCGACAGATCCGGGGCCTGAATGACCGCGTAAGGTCGCGCGAACAGGCGCTCGACGTCGCCCAAGAGTGTCTGATGATTCAGCGACTGAAGCTGGGCCACCAGCGGACCCGAGAGCCCCGCAAGATGGTCCACCCACGCCTGCTCAACGATGTCACTCAGGACCTCACGCTGCTGATCGACCACGGTCGCATCAACGTTGAACCCACTGGTGAGACTCGATTCGGTCAGCACCCGCTGACACAGGCTGTGAATGGTCAACACCGGGGCAAGATCGAAGCTTCGGAGCGCGCGCTCGATCCGCTGCACCGCCTCGTCATCGCCGTGGAAGGGCAGACAGATCTGTGCCACGGGGTCTTCCGCGGCGTCCGCCGGTTCGTCTGCGGCACCGGCCCCGAGCAGATGCCCTCGGGCCGCGAACAAGGTCTGCAGCAGACGCGTTCGCAGCTCGCCGGTGGCAGCTCGCGTAAAGGTGATGGTGACTATCTGATCGTGGCTCAAGCCGCGCTCCAGCATCAGCCGGAGAAACAGGCCGCACATGCTGTAGGTCTTGCCCGTCCCCGCGTTGGCCTCCAGCAGATTCCAGCCGTCGAGCGGCACGTTGACCAGGTCAAAGCTCTGCATCGGACTCATGCTCGAATAACGGGTGCCAGATCGTCGCCGCCAGCGACTCAAACTCTCGCCCCAGCGGATCCCGGCCCCGCATGGCCAGATTCACATAGGCGTTCTGACCGCCGGAAAAATCGCGCTCGAAGTCCACAGCTTTCCCGGTTGCCTGCTGGCGGGATGGGCCCGGATAGAAACGCAGCGGCGAGGTTTGTCCCGCCAAAAACCCTTCCACCAGCGTAGTCAGGTGGGCTTCGGGCTCCTGAACGGCGCGAAAGCGTAGCGCGCCGGATGCGCCGATCAGCAGACTGCTGGCGCCGGGCAGCGCGGTGCACAGCGCCAGATGCCTGATCCAGCAGTCGATCTCGCGCGCGCCTTCCAGCCGACCGTGGCTGCTGCTCAATCGCTGCTCGCCGACGACGCCGTCGATCGTGCCCTCGACCGTGACCGCGCCCAGGGCAAGGCTGAACGAAATTTCCGTGCTGCGTCCCGTCATGGCCGCCAGCAGCTCACGTTCGCGCAGCTGCTCTGCCTGACTCGTCATGCCGGCTGCCAGAGCCAGCCCAAGCTTGCCGTCTGGGAGCGCCACGCTCCCGGCGAGCGCCACCGTAAGCTCGGGACCCGTTAGGTCAGCGTCATTCGAAAGCACCTGCTCCAGCACCTGATAGCGGGCGAGCGGATCGATCGACACGGGCGGCAGCGAGTCCAACATACCCTGGGGTAGCTCCAGCCAGACACCGAGCACCTCCTCGATGAACCACTTGGGAGGGCTGCGCCAGAATCGACACAGGTCATCGAGCGCAATGGTCTGAGTGGAGGTGCCGGGGAGCTCTTCCTCCACAAAACGCTCTGCCGCCGCCGGGGCCGACACGTTAAAGTGGGTGCTGTAACCCACCTGCCCCGCACCGTATTCGGGCGAGAACCCGTGGAGCGGCACCGTTTGCGCGAGCTCGTCAGGCGCAATGCCGTAGCGGGTGTGACACCAGGCGGTCAGCTCTTCGAGCACGCTGGACAGAGACTCAAGCTCAGCGGTGATGGGATTCCTGGAACGCCCGCTCAGCAGCAGCGCGTCTCGCGCCGAGCTGATCCACTCAAGCACCATGACCCGATCCTCATGCAGCCGGACTCGATCGCCGGTTCGCGGCGAGGACAGATCCATCCGGTTCAGCTCGGAACGCAGTACCGGGGCGGGAAACTCGCCGTCCGTTACGCCGAGAACGTAGATGACCCTCGCCGGCAGAAGACGAACGGCCGCCGGCGTGGCCACGATCAGCGCACCGGGGCCACCACCCGACAGATGCCCCGGCGGGCGGATCTGTTTGAGCAGCGCAACCACCGCGGGAAGGTTGACGACAACCTCTTCCATTGGGATGGTTTCCGACAGCGCTTTGTAAAGCTCAGCCAGCGCGCCCAGGTCGGCAAGATCCGGCTTCAGCGCCGCGTCGCCAAGCTGAGTGATCAGGCCGGGCCAGCGCGCCAGGGGTTGCGGCCGGCTCAGACGCTCCTGGAAGGTCTGAAGCATCTTGAGGAAATCAAACAGTCGCCCGATATCCTCAGCTTCCGACGGGTGAGCCAGTTCACCACCCGGCAACTCCGCTTCGTCCGGACGCTGGGTAAGTGCCCCAACCAGCCGATCCAGCGCCGTTTGCCAGGAGAACTTGCCTTCCGGGACGTCGACAAACAGGCCGCTTGCCTGCACCCAGCGCTGGACCCCTGCAGCCTGACCGGGTCCAAGCCCAAAGCGACGTTGAACCGCCGGGTACTGCAGCAGGTCCAGGCACATCCGATCCAGGGGCGGACGGCTCAGCAGGTTCACCAGCTCAAGCAGCGCGCTGCCCGCGTCGAACATGCGGGTCGCCTGGCCTCCCAGCACCCGCCAGGGCCATTGGTCCGCACCGGCACGACCGAACTCCGCCCGGATGGCCGGCAGGTAAGCGTCCAGGTCGGGACAGATCACCAGCACGTCATCCGGCGCCAGCGACGGGTCGGCGTCGAACCATCGCTGCAGCTCGTCCCGGCAGACCTCAACCTCTCGCTGGCGGCTGCTGCAGCGCCGAATACCAAAGCTTTCGTCGGCGACCGGCTCTCGCGGCTCGGCGGCGTAGTCAAAATTCAACAGCTCCCGCTGCAGAGTGCCGAGCAGCGACTCAGGCGTGTCTGCATCGAACAGATCAACTTCATTGGGCTCCCACTGGAACAGCTGTTCTGCCACGTCTTTCAGCGGCTGCCCGAGGGATGCCAGCAGCTGGGAGACGTAAGGCTCCTGCTCCTGGCTGACTGCCTTCGGCGAGCGCGGGCTGGGCACGTCGGTCCAGTAAGCCTCGGTCGGCGTCCAGTGATAGATCTGCGTGGGTATTACCTCGGAGAATCGCCTGATTGCCAGCAGCAGCCCGGGCGACAGGGTGGTCAGCCCAAAGACGTGAAGCGACGGCGGGGCCTGAGAAGAAAGCTCGATTGTTTCAATCGTGCGAAGCCAGTGGATTGCACGAGCCCAGTGCCACGGCTGGTCCTTCGTAAGCTGCCGCCAGATCCAGCCCTGCCACTGCCCTCCCCCGGACTGTTCCCACTCCAGCAGCCAATCGGGCCGGAACGCGAGGTATTGATCGAAGACGTCCGCGAGTCGTCTCGCAAACGCCATCCGTGACGCACCGTCCTGGTTGTCCAGATAGCGGCGCAGGGAACTGAACGCGGGGTCTGAAGGAAGCTGGCTGAACAGCCCGAAGATCCGGGGCGTGAGCTGTGCCGGTGAAAACTCGCCGCCGGGCTTGATTTCGGGGTTTGCGGCTTCCAGCAGTCGCCAAACGGCCGCCGCCGCCGGCGTGAAGTGAATATTGGCGCTGATCCCGTTCGCTTTGGCCAGCCGGCGCGCCAGCCACTGCCCCATTTCAGGATGCGGCGTCAGTACCCAAGGCGCTGCCAGGGGGTTTTCTCGCGGTCCGCTAAGCGCCGCAGTGAGGCGGTCGGCGAGCGTTTCCAGGCGATTCCCCTGGCAGAGGGCATACATGGGGTTGTGCTAAAATCCGCGTTAATTGTGGGGCCTGAAGCAGGCCACGCTGAGCGCCCTGGCGCTCGCGGCAACGGCCCCAATCCACTGATTACAGGACACGTCTGATGAATATCTTAGAGCAACTGGGGCAGTTACGCTCCTGCGGCGGGAAGATGCACACCCGCGGCCTGGACGACGCGGTCATCGAGCAATTTTCACACTCTCATCCGGAGCTGCGTCAGGCGGTCAAGGAGGCTCTGGGTGTGTGGAGCTGCATCCGTGAGGAATACCCGGAGCTCGTGGACCTGGACGAAATCGAACAGCGCGAGAAGATTCAGCAGGGCGTGGTCAACTTTTACGCTCATGACGCGGTGAATCCCTACGTTGCGCTTGCCGCACGCGGTCCGTGGGTGGTGACCACCAAAGGTGCAGTAATCCACGACTCCGGCGGCTACGGCATGCTCGGATTTGGACACAACCCGCCGGCGCTTGACGATACGCTGGGCCGGCATCAGGTGATGGCCAACATCATGACCGGGAACTTCGCTCAGCGCCGCCTGATGGATGCGCTGCAGCGCGAAATTGGGCACACCCGCAGTGACGCGGAGCCGGTCTTTGAACATTTCCTGTTTCTGAACAGCGGCTCGGAGTCGGTCACGGCCGCCGCCCGTCTGTCCGACGTCAACGCCAAACAGATGACCGACCCCGGTGGTCGGGCGGCGGGACGCGAGATCCGCATCCTGTCGCTGAAGGGCGGCTTTCACGGCCGGACGGATCGACCGGCGCAGTTTTCTGATTCGTCCCGAAAAAACTATCGACGGCACCTGGCCAGCTTTCGCGACCGTGACCGCCTGATCACGGTCGAACCCAACAACGTGGCGGCCCTGCACCAGATCTTTTCTGACGCGGAGGCTGACGGGGTCTTCATCGAAGCGTTCTTCATGGAACCGGTCATGGGCGAAGGCAACCCGGGCGAAGCGATCACGCCCCAGTTCTACGCCGCCGCGCGTCAACTCACCGATCAGCACGGCTCGCTGCTGCTCGTGGATTCGATTCAGGCCGGGCTGCGCGCCCACGGCTGCCTGTCGGTGGTGGATTACCCGGGGTTCGAGAACCTCCCGGCGCCGGACATGGAAACCTACTCCAAGGCACTCAACGCCGGGCAGTATCCGATGTCGGTGCTGGCGATGAACCAACGCGCCGCCGAGCTCTACCGCGCCGGCATCTACGGCAACACCATGACCGCCAACCCTCGCGCGATGGATATCGCGGCGACCGTGCTGCGACAGCTGACGTCGGAACTACGCGAGAATATTCGACGCCGCGGCGCCGAGTTTGTGGCGGAGCTGGAGCGACTTGCGGAACGCATGCCCGGTCGGATCACCAAGGTTCAGGGAACCGGCCTGCTCTTCAGCTGCGAGGTCAGCAGCGAGTATCGGGCATACGGGGCCAACAGCCTCGAGGAATATCTGCGCCTGCGGGGCATCGGCGTCATCCACGGCGGCGAAAACTCGCTGCGCTTCACGCCGCATTTTGCGATCGACGAAGAGGAAATTGCGCTGGTCGTCAACGCCGTAGCGGACGCCCTGGAAAACGCCCCCCGACGCGAGATGCCGCTGGCCGAGGCGCTGTAGCCTTCAAGACCCAGCCGGCGACGCCGGCTAGGCCTGGGTGAGTCCCAGCACCAGGGCGACCAGCAAGATCGGCGGGATCACGTACCTGAGCAGCAGGAGCCAAAACCCGAATAGCGCGCCGCCCCCCATGCCGAGCTCGTCCTGCTTCAGCGAGCGGGGTACCACCCAGCCAAAGAACAGCGACGTCAACAGTCCTCCGATCAGCAGCAGGATGTTGGCTGCCAGGAAGTCCAGAGAGTCAAAGATCGTTTTGCCCGCAAAGACGGGGATGAAGTCCAGCGGGTAATAGCCCGACCAGGCACCCAGCGAGGCGATCGAGAGAAAACCCAGCAGCCAGGCACCACCGGCCACCAACAATACGCCCGTCTTGCGCGAAACGCCCCAGTGCTCGTCCACCCAGGACACAACAGCCTCAGCGCAGCCGATGCATGAAGACAATGCCGCGGCAATCAGCAGCACAAAAAAGATGGCGCCAAAGATTTGTCCGCCCGGCATCTGACCGAAGGCGATGGGCAGGGTGGTGAAAATCAGGCCCGGCCCGCTGGACGGCTCAAGGCCGAACTGAAAGACCAGCGGAAAAATCACCAGCCCGGCGATGACGGCAACGCCCGTGTCGGCGAGCGCGATTGTCACCGCAGAACCCGGAATCGAAACCTGCTTGGGCAGGTAGGCACCGAAGGTGACCATCGCCGCGAGCCCGATGCCGATGGAAAAGAAGGCCTGTCCGATCGCCACCATCAGCGTCTCGAAGGTGATCTTGCTGAAGTCGGGTTCGAACATGAAAGTAAGCGCCGCGGAAAAATCACCCGCGATGACGCCATAGGCCACCATGACCAAAAGCGCGGCAAACAGCGCCGGCATCAGCAGCTTGACCGCCCTCTCGATCCCGCTTTGCACGCCTTTGCGTACAACAAAGACGATGAGGAGGTTGACCACCGTATGCCAGAAAAGCAGGCGGCCGGGATTGCTCATCAGGCTGCCAAACATGGCGCCCGACTCATCGCTGCTGATACCGCTGAAGGCGCCGCTGACCGCTCGAACAAGGTAATCGAATGTCCAGCCCGACAGCACCGTGTAGTAGGACAAGATCGTGAATACGCAGAGCACACCCAACGTACCGACGTGACGCCACGCGGGGCTTGCGCCCGACTCGTACGCCACCTCGCGGAAGCTGCCAGCCGGACTGCTGCGCCCTCGTCGGCCGATCGCCAGTTCGGTGATGAGCAGCGGAATACCGATGCAGAACACGCAGGCGAGATAGAGGAACAGGAATGCGCTGCCGCCGTATTCGCCGGTGACGTACGGGAAGCGCCAGATGTTCCCAAGTCCCACGGCAAAGCCGATGCTGGCGAGCAGAAACCCGCTCCGTGATGACCACATCTCTGTGGCTGCGCCTCCGGCTGCCACTAGTTCCCCGTAAGGTTGATTTCGCCCGCGTCAGTGATGCGGATCGATGGAATCAGGGCACCCGGATCGAGCTTGGCGCGAAACTCGTAGCGAAAACTCTCGCGTGGTCCGCTCATGAGGTCCGTCACCAGTCTGATCCCCGCCAGCAGATTGGCCGAGGCGGTCAGAGTCACGGCCTCCTGGCCGTAGCCTTCAACCACCGGCAGGTTGTTGGCAACTCCTTTGATCAGCTCATGGCCTTCCAGGCTGATCGAATAAGAAACGCCCCGCAGCTCCAAAGGTTCGGGATTGGGGTTAATCACCTGCAGCCCGATTTCAAATTCCGGCAGTGCGCCGCCGCCCGGCAGCGCACGAAAGGAACTGACCGCAACCGTCGGCCGCTCATAGCCGGGACGCAGTCCAGCGCAGCCGGCCAGCAGCAGAAGCACCGCGACGCAGCAAATCGTCGTTAGCTGCCGGCATAAGAGAGTTCTCATCAACGGTCGATCTCCAGGAACACGCAGGCGTGGATTAAGCAGGATGTGCCCCCGGCATGTCAACGCGGACCGACGTCCACCGAAGGTCGCATAACATTGGCACTTGGCTACACTGGACTTCACTGGGGAATAGCGTAACGGAAGGAGGCAGAGACGATGGGGAGGATAAGACCCGCTTTTGTAATGGTGCTGATGGCGATGCTGACCTGGTCGGCTTCAGCAGTGTCCGAGGAAAGCGAAGGGCAGAAGGCGGTCCTGATCACCGGCGCAACAACAGGCATAGGCCGGCTGACGGCAGAACACCTCGCCGAGGCCGGATACTTTGTTTACGCAGGCGCAAGAAAGCAGAGCGACATCGACGCGCTCAACAAGATCGAGAACGTTATGGCCGTGCGGCTTGACGTCACTGTCCAGAGCGACATCGATGCGGCGGTCGCGCTCATTGAGAAGGAAGGGCGCGGGCTCTGGGGACTGGTGAACAACGCCGGCGTCAACGTGATCGACCCAGTGGTGGAAGCTGACCTGGATGACTTCCAGTTCATTTTTGACGTCAACGTCTTCGGCCTGTTTCGGGTGAGCAAAGCCTTTGCTCCGCTCGTGATCGAGTCAAAGGGACGGATCGTCAACATCAGCTCGATCGCGGGCGTGCTCGCCGGTGGCTTTGACGGCTACGGCATGTACATCGCGAGCAAGCATGCCGTGGAAGGACTCAGCGATCAGATGGCTTGGGAACTGGCTCCGCTGGGTGTGTCGGTCAGTTCGGTGCTGCCAGGCGGCTTTGCGTCCGACATCGGCAAGTCGCGGTGCAAGCGGATGCTCCAGAACCAGGCAAAGAAGGACTATCGCTTTTTCGGTGAAAGCATGCAGCGTTACATCGACGACTGTAAGCGCCGTATGACCGGCGAACCGCTGGACATCGGTCCATCGCCACTGCCGGTCGCGCTCGCCATCGAGCAGGCGCTGTTTGCCGAAAAGCCCCGCGAGCATTATCTGGTACCCGGGGACCCAAGCGATTCGCGGATCACGATCGCCAAGCTGCTGGAGGAAGTCGCTGGGCTGAACGTCGACGCCGACCACAGCCTGAGCGAAGAGGAACTGCTGGAGATCTATCGGAATGAGGCCCGCATCGCCCGGGGCAAACAGCCCAGAACGATGCCGGGTTTCTACGACGAGCAGCCCTAGACCGATGCGGTCAGGGCTTCGCTGAGAGCCCTGACCGCCGCGTAGCTCGGTTCAGTCCAAGCTGCTCACCGTCTGCGGCTGCGCACGACCGATGATCAGATACTCCCGCAGCGCGTTGACCAGCAGCGAACCGGTATCGGCGTTGGTGAAGATCGCAAACCCCATGTTCTGCTCCGGATAGAGTTCGAACTGGCAGGTGAAGTTGCCGTTGTTGCCGCCGTGGCCGTAGGCAAGACCAAAAGGCGTGTTCATCAAATGGAAGCCGAGACCGTAGCGGCTGGGCCACTGCGGCTGCTCTTCGGGATCCAGCGGCACTTCGATCTGAGGCTCCAGCATTTTTTCATAGCCCTCGGCGGATAGTCCCTTTCGCGCCAGCAGGGAGACCATAAAGCCGGCGAAGGTCTTGGCCTCCGTGTACATGCTGTGGGCAACGCCGACCTCGTCCGGGAAGCCGTGCGGACCGGTCATGCCCGCAAGGTGGCCGCGTGAAGCCTGCTGGTGGAGCTCCGGGCGATCGGAGAAAAACGTATTGGCGGTAAAAACCATGGGCTGCAGGGCTTCTTCAAGCAGCACCTGCTCGAGCGGCTTGCCGGTCAGATGCGACACCACACGGCCCAGATACTCGAATCCCTCGCCGGAGTAGCCGTACTTGATGCCGGGGTAGAACTTGATGTCGATCTTGCCGTCGTCGTTGTTCCAGCGCCAGTTGGGAAAGCCGGTCTGGTGTGACAGCGCCATACGCCCGGTGATCTTCTGATAGCGCTTGTCGTGAGCAATATCCTCGAATGGGAGATACTGATAGAGCGGCTTGTCGAGATCGATGACGCCCCGCTCGGCCAGCCGGTTCACCGCAAAGGCAAAGACGGCCTTGGTGATCGAAGCCGCCTCGAACAGCGTGTCTTCGACTACGGGGGCGCCGCTGTAGGCGTTGCGGACGCCGTAGGTGTTGTGAAACCGGAGCTTTCCGTCTTTCACCAGCGCGAGCGACAGACCCGGCACCTCAAAGTGCTCCATCAGCGCTTGGACCGTCTGGTCGAGCGTCGCTTCGCTGGCTTTGTCGAAGGTAAAAAGCGCGCCGCGTTCGGGCATCTCGATCGGCAGATCCAACGGCTTTAACGCCAGGGTCTTCGCGACGACGTCCGAACTGCCCGTGAGCATTACTCTGACGGTTTCGCTTGGACCCACAATCTGCGGCGGCTGGTCCTCCCTTGGCACCATCGCTTCAGCGCTGGTGACGGTGTACGTCCCTGCCGGCAGAGCGATTTGATAACTTCCCGACTCGTCTGAACGCGTCTGCAGCCACAGCTCGGGTCGGTCCACTGAGCTGACCTGAACCCTGAGCTTGCTGTCCGCAGGCACCACATCGCCGGTCGGTGAAACCATGCCGATTTTTCCTGAGAGCGTCGTGAGCTGAGCCTTCTCCGGCTGCAGCAGCAGGTCCCCGGTGGTCCCACCCGCCTGGCTTTTGCCGAATCCCGGCCCCCAGACGTAGAGCGTCGACGGGCTGGCCTCTCCCGGCTTGTCGTTGTCCGCAATCAGGAAATCCAGGCCGATCACGGTGTTTGCGCTCAGGGCCTTATGACTATCAATGCGCCACTCATAGAACGTGGTGCCGTCGGACCGCTTCACCACCGCTTCGGCATTGTCCCAGCTGGCCTTGGCGACGTCCGCGTCCCAGCTTTCCTCGCCGCTGAGCATGTCTCGATACTCGCCAAGTGCCAGATACAGCGCGGAAGCGGAACCGTTTTTGGTGTGGTTGAAATCCAGGTAGGCGATGGCGCTGTCGTGCGCGGACCAGTCCGGGTCCGACTCATCGGTCACCGCGTGCAGATCGTCCCGGACCTCCAGGGCGAGAAAAACGCTCCTGCCGCCGGGGGTGTAGGCTGCCCGAAACCGGGCGTCGAACCCCTCGTCACCGGGCACCACGTCGCCGTTGCCGGTGCGCTGGACCGGGTAAGACGGGATCGCTGCGGGCCAGTCAGCAAGGCTTCCGTCCACCTTGATGTTCGACACCGGATACGCGTGGGCGATTTGCCCGTTGTCGGCTCGAGCGACGCTGGCAGCCGCGAGAAAAAGTACGGCGTAGAGGCCGGAATAGCGCATGACGAAACTCCCGATTGGCAGGCAAGACTAAACAGTTTGACGCCGCCGGCGGAGTTCCGGTTTACCCGCGCTGGTCAGCCTCTGCGGAAAGTCCTCAGGCGCCCGTAGCGGTGGATCAGCCGCAGGCTGAGCAGGAACAGCAGCACCGCCAGATGGATATAGGCCGAGGTCGGATCAAACGCGCCCAGCCACCAATGAAGAAAGGTCAGCGCCGCAGCCGGATAGATCCACCAGTGGAGCTGCTTCCAGCGGCGTTTAAGGCGCCGCACCGCCTCGTTGTTGCTGGTCAGCGCCAGCGCGAGAAATATCGCCAGCGCAAGCCAGCCGGTGAGGAGCGATCCATCCCGGGCCTCGTCAAGGATTCGGGGCAGCGAGGCCTTTTTTTCGAGATAGACCGCGGTATGGAAAGCCGCATACGCAAAGCTGGCCACCCCCAGATTTCGTCGCCGCAGCCTGAGCCAACGGGTCAAGCGGGCGCTGGGGAAGATCAGACCCAGCGGCGTGACCGCCAGCGTCACAATCAGCAGCTGGACTGAAAAATCACCGGTCAGCTGGATCAGCTGACCGTAGAAAACCTGCCCCGACAGGTAGCCGTAGAGCCACCATGCACCCGGTACCGCCAACACGAACCAGAGTGTCCAAGGCCGAGTAAGCAGCGACACCAATGGTCAGTCCAACGTGATGTAGCGCTCTAGCCGGGCGACTTCGGCTTCGTCCACGTACTTGCCGATCTCCCGTCGAAACTCCGCCAGGTTTTCGTAGGGCTGATACTCCTCAAACTCGTGAACCATCTTGCGGCTCATGCCGGGGATGGTCTTGAAGTGATCGCCGGTGGAATCGTTGAGGTTCATGGGCACAAATACGTACTGCTCGAGCCTCGCTACTTCCGCATCGTCCACATATTTCCCGATTTCCTGCCGAAACTGTTCGAGGCTGGTGTAAGGGCGATACTCCTCAAACTCGTGCGCCATTTTCGCGCTCATGTTCGCGACCCGCATGATCGCATCGCGGCCGGCGGTGTTGAGGTTCAGCGGCAGGAACAGGCTGCCGTAGACGCCCTCCAGCTCCGCAGACGAGAGTCCGGCCGCAAGCACGGCGTGCAGATCTTCGCCGGTGAGATAAGGCCGCTTGGCAATGATCTGTTCCGCGAGCTCGGTGCTGATCTGCGGCAGCGCTTCGAGCTCAGCGCGGGTCGCCAGGTTGGGATTCAGCAAACCCGGGTTGGTGCCGACCTGGGCGAAGCCGGTCGGGCTAAAGATGATCAGGCCTAGCGCTGCGATGAGGCAGCGGGCCGTTGCGAGTGATTTCATAGCTTGCTCCGTGGTTGTTGGACGATCGAGGTAGTGCGCCAGATCGCTAGATAATAACGATAATGATTCGCACTTCCAATTGTGATTCGCGTGCCCCCAGACTAAAATGCAGTTCCGCTAATGATGACGTCTGATCATGACTCTCAAAAACCTTGTCTCTCGCTCCCTTTTCCTCGTTTCCCTGCTGCCGTTCATGGTCCTTGCCAACGGAACAGACGACAACACGGAGGCGCCGGCGGCATCCCGCCAATACACCTTCTCCTGGAATTTTGTTGACGACAGCGAGCTGGCGCCGCGCGGCGGCACCACCAAGGGCCCTGCCGTGACGCTGGACACCGATCCAGCCGAATCCTGGCAGCGGCTGCACGAAGCAGGGATCAGCAAGAAAGAACGCGATCGCCGAGCGATTCTAGCCATGGCGGGCGGGTACCGCACCTCTTTCGACTTCCTGGAGACCGTGGGCTATACGGCCGGCTATCAGCCCTCCAAGCCTTACCAGTCCTGGGGGACTGAATACGTCTACGTGGTTGAGGATGAGCCAGACTTTGTCAGCCTCCAGCACATCATTGTGATGTATTTCATCGGCCAGGAAGGTGAGGTTCAGGGACCTGCGGTCGTCAAACACTGGCGGCAGGACTGGCAGTACGAAGACCAGGATCTGCACGTGTACGCCGGCCACCAGCGGTTTCGCAAAGTTGAGCTGACCGCCGAGGAGGTCGCCGGCACCTGGTCGCAGTCCGTGTATCAGGTAGACGACTCGCCCCGCTACCAGGCCTACGGTCGCTGGGAGCACACACCCAGCTTCTCGAGTTGGCTGAGCAGCAACACGATGCGCCCCCTGCCCCGACGGGAATTCAGCGTGCGAGACGATTATCACGTCCTGGAAGGCACCAACCGCCACACGATCACGCCTAGCGGCTGGGTCCAGGAGGAAAACAACCTCAAGCTGGTACTCACCGAAGACGGCGAGCCGGACCCGGTGCAGCCGTATCTGGCCCGCGAGCAGGGCATGGCCCGCTACGAACGAATCATCGATCACGACTTCTCGGCCGGCGACGAGTACTGGGCAACAACCGGGCCCTTCTGGGCGGATGTCCGCCAGCAGTGGAACGAGGTTTTTGATCAGCACGAAAGCTTCCACGTGCCGAAGAAAGTGGACGATCAGTCGCTGTTCATGGTGATGTTTCAGTACGCGGGCGGCATCGGGGAGGACACCCCCTACAACGCCAAGGCGAGCAAAACATTCGTCCGGGAAACCCTAAGCAAGTGGGTGGAACAGAGCGAATCGGCCAAGGCTAAACAGGCTGCCGCCTATTGATCAGACTGAGCGACGACGGCGCCCGCACGGATCAGAGGCTCCGCGCGACCCTGAAACCGAAATAGCTCATGCGGCGCTGCTCGGGGTCGCGCCCCCGGAACGTCAGGCGCTGCCTGTCCGGTCTCGTGATCCAGCCGCCTCCTCGGACGCTGCGTCGTTCGCAGCTTTTTGAGTCGCTTGTTATCGGTCGCTGTGGATCGGCCACCTCAGGATAGGGCGCAATGTAGCAGTCGGCGGTCCACTCCCAGACGTTGCCCAGCATGTCGTAAAGGCCGAACGGATTGGGTGCCAGTGCACCCACCGGCGCCAAGGTCACATAACCATCGCTGCAGGGCGCTTCGTCCCAGCGAAACCCCAGCGAAGGCGCGGCACTGCGATCATAGAGGTTGGCAAAGCGACAGCCGTCAGCGGCGTCGTCACCCCAGAAAAATATGCCATTGCTGCCGCCACGGGCCGCGTATTCCCACTCCGCCTCGCTGGGCAGGCGGTAGGCAACGCCGCTGCGTCTACTGAGCCATTCGGTGTAAGCCACCGCATCACGCCAGGAGACGCAAACCACTGGACTGTCGTCATCGTATTCGATCGTCGCACCGGGCTCACGCCAGCTGTGTCGCTCGGAGTTCTGCCACGATCCATCCACCAGCGTTCGACACTCCTCGGCAGGTTCATAGCCGCTGTCACTCACAAAGAGACGAAACGCCGCCAGGGTCGTTTCCGTGCTCGCCAGAGCAAACGGTCGGGTGATCGACACACGGTGCACAGGCCCTTCCGGCCTGCCCTCCTCGCCGCCCTCGGCACCCATCAGAAAACTGCCGGGTGCAATCTCGACCATCGGCGGACAAACGTCGCAATCCTGAAACGTCTTCAGCGAGCCGGCTCCGCCAGCGGCACCGCAGCCCGTCAGCGCGGCGCATACAGCCATTAGGGCAAAGGAGAGGATGGAAGAACGGGTCGTGGCCATGGCCCGGGGAGACTCAGAGCGAAAATGGCAGCATACCGTGCGCAGGACGACGCGACACCCGTTCAGCACCACCGTTTCGATGGCGTTGAGCTTTGCTAACATGCCGGCTCGCCACCTCTTTGGCCGCAAACGACCAATGAAGCACAACGCAACTCAGGTACTAGTTGTTGGCGCCGGGCCGGTGGGGCTGACGGCAGCCCTGGCCCTGGCTCAGGCCGGCGTCAAGGTGCGGGTTGTTGACGCGGGCAAGGACGTCGATCGGCGCATGCGGGCCTCCACCTTCCATCCACCGACCCTCGATATGCTCGACCAGGTTGGCCTGGGTCAGGCGCTGATCGATCAGGGCATCAAGGTGCCGCGCTGGCGAATGCGTCAGCACGAAAGTGGCGAATCCGTCGAGTTTGATCTGGGGCTGATCAGCGACGCGACTGCCCACCCCTACCGCCTTCAGGTTGAGCAGCATCGCTACTGCGATCTGGCGATCGCTGCGCTGGCGGCACAGGGTGTTGCGGTGGAGTTCAGCGCCGGCGTCACCGAACTCACGCAGGATTCCTCCGGGGTTGAGGTGCAGCTGGACGGCGGTGGCGATATCACCGCTGACTGGGTGATCGGCGCCGACGGCGCGGGCAGCGGGGTACGCAAGTCGCTGGGCCTGGATTATGGGGGCATGACCTACACCCACTCCTCGGTGCTGGTGTCGACGGACTTTCCGTTTCATGAACATCTTGAGGGTATCCGTGACGTGACCTACTGCTGGTCTCAGCGTGGCCCATTCAGTCTGCTGCGCCTGCGCCAGCTCTGGCGGGCCAGTCTCTATCCGGGCGTGGAGGACCTTGCCGCCGCGGCGGAAGAAAGCCGTGTCCGGGACTGGCTTGCCTACATCTGTCCAGCCGCGAAAAACGCGCGGCTCCAGGACATCAATCCTTACCGCGTGCACGAGCGATGCGTGGACCGGTTTGTCGTCGACCGCGTACTGCTGGCCGGAGACGCGGCGCACCTAAACCCGCCAAGCGGCGGCATGGGCATGAACGGCGGCATTCACGACGCGATGAATCTGACGGAAAAACTCGTTCGGGTCATTAACGGGGAGGACCGCAAGCTCCTACAGCGCTACGACCGGCAGCGCCGCCACGTGGTGGCGAAACGGGTCATTCCGCAGGCGTCGGCCAACCGGAAACGCATGGCCACGATGGACCTCCCGATACAGCTGGAGCGGCTTGCCGAACAGCGCAATATCGCGAAGGACCCGGAGCGATGCCGGGAGTTTCTGCTTCGAGCGTCGATGATCTCCGGGCTTCGGGAAGCGGAGACGATCGATTGACGAAACGGTGCGCTCAGCGCGCCGCTTCGATCAGCTCGACCAGCTCACCGGTTGGCCCCCTGAGCACGGCCGACCGCCGGCCCGCGTAGGCGCCACCCTCATACCGCGCCGGCGGCGCGATCAGGGGCAGATCCAGGGCATCGAGATCGGGCACGACGAAGCTGGTCATGGCGATCCCCGGCGGTAGTTCTCCAGCTACAAACGGTCTCGGGCCCGAGGTGGACGGTGAGTAGCCGTCGAACTCGATCAGGTTGCCATGCTCGGTCAGCCGGATCAGACCCAGCCCGATCGTCTCGTCGGCAGCCAGCCCTTGAGCCCGCTGCACGACGCCGACGGGCACCTGGCGGGCTGGGCCGTGCTGCATGCTGAACCTTTTGCCATACCAGTTGAGCAGCGCGTCGATATCCGGCCCGGCGAGCACCATGATAAACACCCGACCCACGTCGCCATTTGGCCGCGGCAGCGTGGAGGTGCTGCGGTCTCCAGTCTCGGCGGTCAGGTAAAGCACCTCGTCGTCTGGCCCGACAACCTGAAACGCCACAATCGAGGGATAGCTGTTCAGACCTTTGGGTTCGCCGATGATCCTGAACGGCGACCCGCGAAACGTTTCGCGCAGGGCCACCGGATCATCGACGATGATCTCGATACCGTTCCAGCCCCAGGTGGTCATCGGCACATAGCCCGGCACGCGCGGGGCCTCGACCGCACGCACGTAGACCTCCGGGTGTCCGTTAGCACTCATCAAAATGTAACGACGATCCGCGAGTTGCGGTGCGCCCCAGCTCTCCGCCAGCGCCTTCGAGATCTGTCCTCTTTCGCGCACGCGGTAGCCGAGCCAGCGGGAATAGCGCTGCTCAAACGCCTCAAGGTCAGAGGTCGGCACCGTCGCCATCGATATGCGCTGCAGCTGTGGCTCCGCAGCGGCCGTCAAGGCGATCCCAAGCAGCAGCAAAGCGATCGTTTGCCGCAGCCAGCAGTTCATCGGATAAAGACGTTTCATCGGCATGGTGTACAGCTCCAAAATTACCCTATCCATCTTCCGGCTTGTACCAACCGCTTTCAACCGAGGCCCGTTATGACCCGGCGACGATGATCGAATCGTACTTTGAAGCGCTGCGGCCTATACTTGCTGCATGGACGAGTCATCCCCAGACAGCATCAAGCTGCCGCGAAGCACCAAGGGCACCCGACCGAGCTTCTTTGACGACCCTTCGATGGACCAGATGATGACCTTTATCCTGGAGCTGACGACCGAGGTTGCGGTGCTGCGCGAGCGCCAGGATTCGCTCGAGCGGTTGCTCGATGAGCGTGGCACGCTCAGCCGTGCTGACGTTGAGGCGTTTCGGCCAGACGAGGACGGAGAGGCCGAGCGAACCCAGTGGCGGGAAGCGTTTCTCGAACGGGTGTTGCGGCTCCACGTGCCAGAATGACGACCGCACGACGCTAAGCGGTCTTGCCTGCTTCCGAGTCGCCTTTCCCCCACCTTTTTTCCAGCCTGCCGCTGGGCGCTCTGACCCTACGCAATCGGATCGTCCACGCGTCGATGTCCACACGTATGGTCAAAGACGGCCAGGTGACCCAACGCCTCATCGACTATCACGTCTCCAGAATCCGAGGGGGCGCTGCGATGACCGTCAGCGAACCGCTGGGCATGCTCGACCACCAGACCGACGGATTCCGGGTCCAGGTTCATGACGGCAGTAACCGGGAAGGACTGGCCCGCTGGGCCACAGCGGTGCGTGAGGCAGGTGGCCACCTGATCGGCCAGATCCAGGATTCCGGTCGCGGCCGACACCAGGCGGGCCGCAACCATCGGGCGATCGGGCCATCACCGTTGCCGGACGACATGAGCTGGACGGTCCCACATGGCCTGACCACGGCTGAGGTCGAACGCCTCATCGAACAGTTCGCGCAGTCCGCCGGCCAGCTGGCCGACGCTGGGTTTTCCGGCGTGGAGCTATCCGCCGGTCATGGCCACCTGTTCCACCAGTTTCTGGCGGCGCGATCCAATCAACGCAGCGATCGTTTTGGGGGTGACCTCGCCGATCGCTGTCGCCTCATCCTTGAGCTGATCGAGTCCCTGCGCCGGGTCTGCGGCCCGGCATTTCTGATCGGCGTCAAGCTGCCTGGCGACGACGGCCTTGTTGACGGCATAGGGCTGGAGCAGGCTGCACAGATGAGCCGCCTGCTGCAGGACGCGGACGACGTCGATTACCTCACCTACTGCTGGGGCGCCCATGCGAACACGCTCGACTGGCACCTGCCCGATCTGCATGGCGAGCGCACCCCTTTTGTTGAGGCGATTGCGAGTCTGGGCAAAGCGGCGCCCGACATTGCCGTCGGCGCGCTGGGTCTGATCACCGATCCGAACGAGGGCGAGCGGATCATCCGGGACGGCAAGGCGGACCTCGTCATGCTCGGCCGCGCGCTGGTGACCGATCCGGCCTGGGGGCTCAAGTCAGCCGCCGGGCGTGAAGCCGACATCCGCTATTGCGTGTCGTGCAACTCATGCTGGGGTTCGATTGTCGTGAACAACGTCCTGCGGTGCGACAACAATCCACGCGTCGGCCTGGCTGACGAAGTGGACTGGCGTCCGACGCCAGCGGGGAAGCCAAAGCGGATTGTCATCGTGGGAGCCGGCATCGCCGGCATGGAAGCGGCCTGGGTGGCCGCTGGTCGCGGACACGATGTGACCGTCCTCGGAACATCCGCCGAGGTGGGCGGCAAGACCCGCCTGCACAGCGCCCTGCCCGGCGGCGAGCATCTGAGCAGCATCTACGACTACCAGGCCCTTCAGGCGCAGCGCTATGGCGTTAAGTATGCGTTGGGCCAACACGCTGACGGTGCGAAGGTCCAGAGCCTGGAACCCGACGTGGTGGTGCTGGCGACCGGGTCACGACCCGCCTGGCCTTCCTACCTTCCGGAGGAATACCGCGACAGCGATTGGTTTCCGGATGTGCGCACCGCGGCCGCCCGGTTGCTGGGGCGGTCCGACCGAACGGCAGGCACAGCCGTCCTCTACGATCACGATCACACCGCTTTTACCTACGCCACCGCCGAGCTCCTGTGCGAACGCTTCGAGCAGGTGGTGCTGGTGACCCCCCGCGAGGCGCTGGCGCAGGAGGAGGCGCTGGTAAACCGTCTGGGGATCAATCGCCGCATCTACGGCAAAGGCATTCGGGTGATGACCTGGTCGGCACCTATCTGGACCGACGAGATCGAGCAGGGTTTGCTCCGGATTCGTCATATACTCACTGGCGAGGAGCACGTCCTGGAAGACCTCGCGCTGCTGACGCATGCCACGGCACGCGTACCAAACGACGAGCTGGCGCACGCTCTGCGAGAGCATGGGATACCTATGCACCTGGTGGGGGACTGCTATGCGCCACGGTCGGTGATGGTCGCCACCCACGAGGGCCATCAGGTCGGCAACCAGCTTTAAAACCGGAGGAGCTGTGTATCCAGACATCAAAGGCAAGGTAGCGATCGTGACCGGTGCGGGACGCCAGGGTGGCCTGGGTGCAGCGATTGCGCAGCGCCTTGCCAGCGAGGGCGCTTCGGTGGTGGTTCACGACATCGGCTCGCGCATGGAATCAGATACGAAACAGGACGGCCTTGGCATCGAGGCGGAGATGCAGGCCGTGGCGGATGAAATCCGAAACTCAGGCGGCGAGGCGAGCATCTGTTCAGCCGACATGCGATCAGAACAGCAGGTGCAGGAGCTGGTCGACTTTGCCGTCGATACCTACGGCCGACTGGACGTCCTCATCAACAACGCGGGCGTGGGCTTTCTCTTTGCGCCTCTGCTGGAGATGACCCAGGAGCGCTGGGACACCACGATGGACGTCAATCTTCGCGGCGCGTTTTTTGCGCTCAAGTGGGCGGCCAAACAAATGGTCTCCCAAGAGGCAGATCCAGACTGGGGCCGAGGCCGAATCATTTCCATCGCCAGCCGCGCAGCCAAAAGCGGATCAGCGCTGACCTCAGCCTACACGGCCTCCAAGCATGGCCTCGTGGGACTGACCCGGTCTGCGGCGGTAGAGCTGGGGCCACAGCGCATCAACGTGAACGCCGTCTGCCCCAACCACGTGACGACCGGCCTGGGCGAGTGGCAGAACGCGTTTATGGCCAAAGCCAGGAACCAGAGTGTGCCCGAATACCTCGAAGCGATGCGCGGCCGGATTCCGTTGGGCAGAGTCGGGCTGGTGGAAGACACGGCCAAGGCCTGTGCTTTCCTCTGTTCCGGGGAGGCCAACTACATCACCGGCGAAGCCATGAACGTTTCCGGCGGCGAGGAGTATCACTAATCGCTCGCTCAAACCCCTGACCCGAAGCAGAATCAGTCGTGGCAACACCCGCTAAAACAGCCGATCAAAACTGGCCAAACCCCGCGTATTCCTGGTATGTCGTGGCGCTGCTGGTGCTGGCCTATGCGTCCGGCGTCGTCGACCGGATTGTCATCGGCCTGCTGGTCGAACCGATCAAGAACGACCTGCAGCTTTCCGATGCCGAGATGGGCATCATCCAGGGCTTTGCCTTCGCGGTGTTCTACAGCCTGTTCACCCTGCCGGTGGGTCTGCTGATCGATCGCTGGCGGCGGGTGCCGGTGCTGTGGATCGGTATTGCGGTTTGGAGCGCGGCAACCGTCGCCGCCGGGTTTGCGCGCTCCTTCTGGTCGCTCTTTGCCGCTCGGGTGGTAGTGGGGGCTGGGGAAGCAACCACCACACCCGGTTCCTCATCCGTCATCGCCGACTACTTCCCGCCGCAGCTTCGGCCCCGCGCTTTTGGGGTGTTCATGATGGGCGGCTCGGTGGGCATCGGCATTGCCTACCTGTTCGGCGCCGTTGCAATTCGACTCGCCGGTGGCCTACGCGAAGACTTTCCTGCACTTCTGGGTAGCTTTGCCGATTGGCAGATCGTTTTTATGGTGGTTGGTGCTCCGGGGCTGTTGCTCGCGGTGCTGATGGCCTTAACGATCCGCGAGCCACAGCGGCGCGGCGCCACCGAGACCTCCCCGAAGGTTTCCTTGCTACCGCTTTGGCGGGAGCTGCGCGTTAACCGCATCGCGCTGCTGGCCATCATGTTTGGCGCAATCATGAACGTGATGATCGTCAACGCCCAGCTTTCCTGGTTTCCGACGCTGTTCGTTCGTGTTCACGAATGGGATTCGGCGCGCATCGGCACCGCGCTGGCGCTCGTGGGTGTGCCCGTCGGGCTCCTCAGCGCGATCACCGCGGGCTGGATCTTGTCGTGGATGGCGAAACGTGGGCGCACTGATGGACCGATTCTTGTGATGATGGTGCAGTGCGCGGCCTGGGCGATCTTCGGCACCTACAAGTGTTTTGCGCCGACTCCGGAGCTGGCGCTTGCCGGTCACGTGGTTACTTCCATGTTTGCGACCTGGGCCGTCACCTCCGCGCTCACCGCCTTGAACCAGGTGACGCCGAACCAGCTTCGCGGCCAGGTGGTTGCGGTCTACACGCTGTTTCTCGGCCTGGTGGGTGTGGGCGTCGGAGCGCTGGCGGTCGGCCTGCTGTCCGACCTCGTTTTCACTGGCCCCAAGGGCATAGCGCCCAGCCTGGCCACGGTCTGTGCCGTGGGCGGCGTTGCCGGCATCGCGGTGCTGTGGTTCGGCCGGCGCAGCTATCAGGCCTCCGTGGTTCGCGCACAGGCCTGGGAAGAAGACACCTGACCACCATTGCTTATAATGTTTCCTGAACCGAAGCAGGCCGGAGATCACTCATGAGCGCCGACATCGAAGCCCAGTTCAAACCCACCCACGATGAGCACGCGCGCCAGCGTTTTGTCAGCATGCTGCGCAAACACGCCATCCTGGACATGACCCAAAAGCTGAAGGCGCGCTACGACGAATCAATTGAGCCGCAGCTGCAGGCCGAGGGCAGATCCCCAAAAAGCTGGCGAGATATCAGCAAAGCGATGCAGGACGATCCGGTCTACCGCTTCTACAGCAGTACGCGCTACAACGCGCAGGAAATGTGTTTCATGTCGGTACAGCCGACTATCGAGCGCAACTTTTCGGACCTGAAGAAAACCGCCTCCCAGGCAGCCGCTGAGGCAACGGCGGGCGGCAGCCTGACGCTCGACCCGGGGCTGGAGCTTCCTTCCTACGTGACGCGGCTCGATATCCATCTGGCGCCCGGCTATACGCATCGGGAATACACCGAGGACGACATCGCCTCGGGAGCGGTGGTCGCCTTCGGCGGCAAGGTGTTTACCGGGCAGCATCCCTATCGCCGTTCGTACGGCGCAGTCGGTGAGTCCGTGAGCTACTTTGTGGACAAACAGTTTCCGGACCTCAAGCCAAAACACATCCTCGATATGGGCACCTGCAGCGGCAAAAACCTCGTGCCGTTCCACGACCGATTTCCGGATGCTGAGCTTCACGGCATCGACGTGGGTGCGCCGGCACTGCGCTTCGGCCTGGCCTACGCTGAGCACCTTGGCGTTCCCGTGCACTTCAGCCAGCAAAACGCGGAGCAGACCCGCTTCGAAGACGAATCCTTTGATCTCATCACCTCCAGCTTTTTCCTGCACGAGGTGCCGGTGGTCGCAACGCGCCGAATTCTGGCGGAGTGTTACCGCCTGTTAGCGCCAGGCGGTGTCATGGTCCACATGGAGCTCCCGAACGAGAACGCGGTTTCCGATTACGAAAACTTCTTCTGGAACTGGGACACGCGCAACAACAACGAACCGTTCTACACGCAGTTCCGATCGCAAGACCCTGCTGCGCTCTGTTCCGAGGCGGGTTTCTCCAAAGACTCGATCTTCGCCCGGCTGATTCCCGACTACGCCAGCAGCGGCGTGGAGGTGGCCGACGCCTGTATCGCCGGCGACCGGCCTACCCCGCCCCACGGCAAAGGCGGCTGGTTCGTGTTCGGCGCCCGCAAAGAACGCTAGCCGATCGGCAGCCGCTGCCCCAGCAGTCGCCCGAAGGTCAGCGCCGGCGTGAGCATCATGCCCGGCGCAAAGGCGTTGCCGAGCGTGGCGCCTGAGCCAAGGATTTCCCCGGCGGCATAAAGGTTGGGCACCGGCTCGCCGTCACCGCGCATTACGGCGAAATCGCGATTGACCACAACACCCGTCGATGACGTTGCCGAATGGCCCAGGTGGACGACGGCATAGTACGGGGGACTGGCGATCGGCAAAGGAAGGTGCTCGCGACCCAGGCCGTCGCGCTGGGTGGCAACCGCCTCGTTGTAGTCGCCAATCGTCTTGTGGAGTCCAGCTGCGTCCAGACCAGCTTTGCGGGCCAGCTCTTCCAGCGTTTCGGCCCTGGCAAACATCGGGTGACCATCGAAGTGTTCCAGCAGCTTCTGCCGTGACCAGCGGGGCAGACCCGGCGGGGCCTGATCCAGGATCGCCTGGTCAAACACGATGGCGTAGCGCAGGCGGGGCTGGTGCAGCACCGCCATCGAGCGCGTGTACGCGTCGGGCTCGACTTCCCGAATGAAGCGCTCACCCCGGTTGTTTACCCAGACTTCCCAAGGGGCGCGCGTCTGAGGCACCCTTTGCAAACGGGCGTAGCGTTCGGCGTCGAAGTTCTCGACACTCAGTATTGAACCC
>JANQOZ010000106.1 GCA_028285525.1 Lysobacterales bacterium | reverse complement strand
GCGAGCTGGGTTATCGAGTCAGCAAGCTTAGCGCTGAGAGCGAGCCCGCCGAGGCCAACGACCCCGGCCGCGATCTGGCGCTACGGCTGGTCGTGGCCGCGTTCTTCGGCATGTGGACCATGCTGCCCAGCATCGCGCTTTACCTCGGCGCATCGCAAGCCCCTGAGATGCTCTTTGGACTCGCCCTGGCAGCCGGGCTGTTTGCATCGCCCGTGGTGTTTTATGCCGGTTTGCCTTTTTACCGGATGGGGTGGCGAACCCTGCGCGCGGGCGTGCCCGGGATGGACCTGATGATCAGCACTGGCGTGTTTGGAGCGTTGACGCTGTCCCTGGCTTCGCTCATCGGCGGCTCCTCGGAGGTGTACTTCGAGGTGGCGGTGGCCCTGATCACCTTTCAGCTGATCGGCCGGCTGATCGACCTCAGAGTCAGACGCCGCGCCCGGGATGCCGCCTCAGCGCTGGTCGACCTGGCGCCCGCGCGCATGCAGCAGATAACGCCCGCTGGCCAGGAGAAGACGACCGACCTGAAGCATCTGAAGGCGGGCGATCGCGTACGTATCAGGCCGGGTTCGCGGCTGGCGGCTGACGGTACCGTCAGCGCCGGTTCCGCACACGTTGACCGAAGCCTGCTGACCGGTGAGGCCCGCCCGGTGAATATCCAGCCCCAAAGCACTGTGTACGCAGGCGATCTGGTGCTGGACGGCGTGCTGGAGATCGAGCTCTCAGCAACGGCCGGCCGGCGGCGGCTGGATCGGCTTGCGTCGCTGGTGCGCCAAACGTTGACTGAGAAGTCAGCATGGCAGCAGCGGATCGAGATGCTGGCCCGGTATTTCTTGTGGTTTTCGATGGCCCTGGCAATGGCAGGCGCAATCTTCGCCCTGGCTTCCGGACAGTCGGCCAGCGAAGCGGCCGTTCGTGCGCTGGCGGTATTCGTGATTGCTTGCCCGTGTGCGCTGTCACTGGCGGCGCCGCTGGCCGCTCAGCTCGCGGCAGCTCAGGGCGCGTCCGCGGGCATTATCTTTCGGGATCTCAACGCCATTTTCTCCGCCGCTCGGCCCGACCGGGTGTTTCTGGACAAAACGGGCACGCTCACCCGCGGCGAGCCGCGGGTAGTCGAAGTACATCCTCAGCCGGGCGTTTCGAAGAGCGAGGTGCTGAGCTGGGCGGCCCTGGCGGAGAGTGGGTCGGAGCATCCATTGGCGCGAGCAATTGTCGCGGCCTCTCCGGCACGTGACATAACCGGCACAACCCGAGTCTCGGCCGGAGCAGGCGTGGAATGGCTGGGCTCGGAGCACCGGGTCAGAGTCGGAAAACGCGATTGGGTCAGCACGCACTCCTCGCCGGAGATCGAAGCGCCGCGGCACGGCGCTACGCGAGTCTGGGTTTCCCGCAACGGTCGTTTGCTGGGCGCCATAGACCTGACAGATTCTGATCGCCCGGACGTCCTCAAAGCGGTGCGTTGGCTGTCGGCAGAAGGCCTGAAGCCGACTATCCTGAGCGGCGACTCGCAGGCGGCGGCTGACGCCGCAGGGCGGCGCTTTGGACTGGAGGTCCTGGGCGAGCAGTCGCCGGAAGACAAAGTCGCCCAGATTAAAAAATTTCAGGACAGGGGCGAACTTGTGGCATTTATTGGCGACGGCCTCAACGACGGCCCTGGCCTGGCCGCCGCTGACCTGGGAATTGCGGTTTTCCCGGCGACCGACGTTGCCCGGTCAGCCGCGGCCGTGACCCTGGTTGGGCGAGGCCTTGAGGCGCTGCCCGACGTACTTCGGCTGACGCGCCGAACGCAGCAGATCATTCGTCAGAATCTGATCTGGGCGGCGCTCTACAACCTGATTGCCGTACCGGCGGCCCTGCTGGGCGCGGTACAGCCGGTCGTCGCCGCTATCGCCATGACGCTTTCTTCCGTCAGCGTTCTCCTAAACGCGGCTCGGATTCGCCGGACGAGCTACACCCAGGGCAATAAACCCTGATCAGGCCGGCCAGAGCGGCTTACCCGCCAGCGCCTGAGCAAAGAGCGCAAACGCCAGCACCACCTGGATCAGGGTTGCCACAATCACGATCGGAACCGCGGCAAGACCCCGACGGTCCGCCAGATAGCCAATAAGCGGTACCGTCTGCATCAGGTGCAACGCGACGAAGTGAGCGGGCCGGAGATCGCCGACCTCGCGCGACCAGCCGATCCACGGGATGACCGCACCGCCGGACGGGTGGGCGTCAGCGGGATGTGTGCCGATTGAGGACTGGACGCCCGCCACGACGCCGGTAACGACGAAGCCGGTGATCAATCCCAGGATCGAGCCCCAGCGGTAGCCCGGCATATCCGTCTGTCCGCGACGCCAGAGCTGGATCGCCAGCACAACGGCAGCGGCGATCAGCGTGACGGCACCAACGCCCATGACGGCATACATATTCGCCTCGATGCTCGTTTCGAAATTGAAATGGGAGCGGCGGCCGCGGGCCGCCTGAAGCGTGATGTAGATAATTTCGAGCAGCATCGCCGCCACCGCCAGATAGCTGGTGGTTAGCAGTATCGGCCCGCGCCGGACCGCCCGGGGTAGCTGTTGAGCAAGCAGCGCCAGCGTGAAGAAATGCACCGCCATCGACAGGTTGAACTTCTGCGGCTTGGAAAAGATCGGCGCGCCTTCCATAAGCCGGGGATCGGTAAGCCAGGGTGGCAGCAGCACCACAAACATCGCCAGGGCAAAGAGCGCCGCCGAAGCGAGCAGATGAGTCACTCGATCCGGATTTTGTGCGCCGCTGAGCGGCAGTCGGAGCGACAGCAGGTCGGAACGGCTCACGACGGCGTGACCTCAGAATGACGCCACCGATAGCCGGAGCGCAGCGCCAGAAAAATGCCGAGGCCCACCGGCCCAAACAGAAACGTCGCAACCAGGAGCGGCGCCTGCAGCAGGCGGGAGATTCGCAGCACGTCCGCCTCTTGCGCAATCCAGCTGCCGATAAAAAGATCGAAAGCCAGATAGTGAACCCAGCCGGCCAGCAGCACCTCGTCGCGCTCAAACAGGGCCCGCACCGAGGATAGCGAATCAAAGCCACCATCCCCTGTAAAACCGTAGCCAAACCACAACGCGGCATAGAGCAGGCATAGTCCGAAAGGAATGGCGTAGCGTGGCAGCCAGAACACATAGCGGTGTCGCGGCAGCAATAGCAGAATCACCCAGCCGAGCATCGCGGCCTGGCCAGCGAATTGGAAGAGTTGCGCGGTATCCATAGCGTCAGTCACCCGAGAGCATCGGAGAGACGCTACCATAGCGACTGCCGGGATCAATCGGTGTCTTGAGGGAGAACAACATGAGTGCCAAAGCTCCTTACCGCGCAGACCACGTTGGCAGCCTGCTCCGGCCAAGCTCGGTTCACAAGGCCCGAAAGGCCCACCACGCAGAAAAGCTGGGGCCTGACGGTTTTTCTACCTGCGCTGAACTCAAGGCAGTCGAAGATGACGCGATCCGCGACACGGTCGCCATGCAGGAAAGCGTTGGCCTCAAGGCTGTAACCGACGGCGAGATGCGTCGCTCATTCTGGCACTACGACTTTATGGCGGCGCTGAACGGTCTGGAGCTGGTGGAGCGTGACGAAGGGCTGCCTTTTCACGGGATGAACCTGCGCCCGATTTTCCCAACCATCACGGACCGGCTCGATTTCCCCGAGGATCACCCGATGCTCGATCATTTCCGGTTTCTCAAATCGGTCAGCAGGGTGCAGCCCAAGATCTCCATTCCCGGACCCAGCGCGTGCCATTTCCGTACCGCGGCCGAGGATATCCGGGTCGAAGCCTACGCGGACCCGGAAGTACTGTTTCACGACATTGCTCAAACCTATCGCAAGGCCGTCCACGCGTTCTATGACGCCGGCTGCCGTTACCTGCAGATGGACGACATCTTTTTTGCCTATCTGTGCGATCCGAAGCATCGCGAGGAAAAACGGGCGCAGGGAATGGACCCGGACTGGCTGATCACCCAGTACGCCAGGATGATGCACGACGCGATCGAGGACCGGCCTGACGACATGGTCATCGCCATGCATCTTTGCCGCGGCAACTTCCGTTCGACCTGGGCCGCGGAAGGCGCCTACGACCCGGCAGCGGATGCGGTGTTCAACCAGACCGATGTCGATATCTACTTCATGGAGTACGACAGCGATCGCGCAGGTGGACTGGAACCACTGCGGCTGCTGCCCAAAGGGTGCAAGCGCGTCATGCCCGGATTCATCACCACCAAAACAGCCAAGCTTGAGTCGGTGGACGCGGTGAAGCGCAAGTTCGACGAAGCGTCCAAGTATGTCGATCTTGAGCAGCTCGGGATCGCTCCTCAGTGCGGATTCGCCTCTACCGAGGAAGGTAATGAGCTGACGTTCGACGATCAGCGCCGTAAGCTCGAGCTGGTGGTCCAGACCGCGGACGCCATTTGGGGTGGCGTAGACGCGTAATCTTTTAACCCCTGATCCAGCCCATCTCCACTGGAAGCCACAGGGTCAACGCCGGCAGCAGCACCAGCACCACCAAACGCAGCAGGTCGGCGACGACAAAAGGCACGACGCCCCGGTAGATGGCGCCCAACGGGATGTCGTTAGCCATGCCCCGCAGGACAAAGACATTGATGCCAAACGGTGGGGTGATCATCCCAAGCTCCATCACCACCACGTTGATGATGCCCCACCAGATCGGGTCGTAACCCATGTCGAGGATCAGCGGGTACACCACCGGGAGCGTCAACACCATCGCCGCAATGGTGTCGAACACGCTGCCAAGCACCAGGTACATCAGCAGCAGCAGACAGATCACCGCGAGCGGAGGCAGACCGAGCCCGCTGATCCACTCAACGATCGCCGTCGGCAGACCCGACAGCGTAGCAAAGTAGCTGTAGACCGAAGCGCCGATGATGATGACAAAGATCATCCCGGTACTCGAAGCCGAATCGCGCAGACAGGCGACAAATTTGCGGCCGTTCAGGCGCCTTCGAAAAACGCCGAGCAGCAGCGCCGCGGTGGTTCCTACCGCCGCCGCTTCTGCCACGGTGAAGATGCCGCCATAGATGCCGCCCGACACCGCAGCAATGAGCGTGACAATGCCCCAGCTGTCGACCAGCGCCCGGCGCCGATCGGCCCAGGTGCGGCGTGGCCCTGGTGCGGCCAACGACGGGCGTAACCGCACGGTCAGAAAAACACTCAGTACGTAGAACACCACCGCGAGCACTCCGGGAACGATCGCGGCAATGAATAGCGCCATCACGGAGTTTTCGGTCAGGACGCCGTAGAGGATGAGGATCAGCGACGGCGGAATCATCATGCCGAGCGTCCCGCCCGAAGCGATGGACCCGGCCGCCAGCGAACGGGCGTAGCCGCGGTCGAGCATTTCCGGCAGGGCGATTTTGGCCATGGTGGCTGTCGTGGCAACCGACGAACCGCACACCGCACCGAAACCGGCGCTGGCGCCCACGGTGGCGAATACCAGCCCGCCCCGCAGGTGGCCGAGGAAATGATCGGCGACCCGGTAGAGCTCAGCCGACAAGCCGCTGACGTGCGCCAGGTTTCCCATCAGGATGAACAGGGCGACGATGGCCAGACCCTCTGACGCCATAGAGGCTGAAGGCTCGATCGCCAGCAGGCTCAGAGCGGGCTCAAAGCCGATCAGCGTGCCGGTACCGAGCACGCCGACGAGGATCAGCGCAACGCCGATAGGCACGTGCAGGGCGATCAGCAGGAAAAGTCCCGCCAGCCCAGCCAGGCCGATCCACATATCCCCGGTCAAAGCGATTCTCCCGCGGACCGTGCCGCGTCCTCACCGCGCCACGCCCCGCCAAGCGTCCGCAGCAGCACCCAGCCCTGGACGGGAACGCTTAAGGCGAAGATGGCGCTCGCCGCAAACCACCAGGGCGCCACCGGCATTTCAATCGTGGGGGTTGTTCGTCCGGCGGCCGCCAGCTCGCGGCTCATCTCTATCAGCTGCCATGCCACCAGTGCAAAAACCACCAGCGTGACGGCAGCGGCAAAACCGTCCAGCCATCGCCGCCATCCCGGCCCGCCGAGGCTGCCGGCGAGCTTGACGGTGATGTGGGACCCTTTCATCAGGCTGGCCGGGAAACATGAAGCGATCACCACGGGAAACCAGAGCGCCGCATAGTCGCTGAAGCCCGACACGCGGGGCCAGTTGAAGTAGCGCGCGGTGCCGTCGTAGAAGGTCAGCGCTGCAAACAGCACAAGGCCGGCAAATCCGGCGAGCGCCAGTGCGCCCGTCAGCCGGTCAAACCAGCGGTCGATCGAAGAGGTCAGGGTCAATTTTCGATCACACCATCGCTCAGCAAATCGTCTCGCAGGCGAGTGGCAGCATCAAAGATCTCCGAACCCTTTGGCGTGCGCGTCGCCCAGGCGCGATGAATGTCCTCTGAGCGCCGACGAAACTCGGCCTCGATACGTTCGTCGGGCGCCACAATTGCCACGCGATTTTCCCGCCGCAGATCACTTTGAATCCGCTCGCCAAACGCTTGGAAGGCGAGCGCGCTCGCGCGGGCCAGTGCCGGACCGCCGTGCCTGCGCATGGCTTCACGCACCGGCTCCGGGAGGCCCTCCCAGCTCTGCTGATTGATCAACAGCAGAAAGGCGGTCGTGCCGAGGGGAACCGACCAGGCCTGATCTACCAGCGGAAAGCTGTCGAAGGTGCGCATGCCGGACCAGCCCTGGATGCCGCCGTCGAGCATGCCCCGACTCAGCGCTTGATTCATATCGATCGGGTTCATCGTTTGCGCCGCAGCCCCGAATGCTTCCAGCCAGCTGTTGTGAATCGCGCCAAGGGAACGAACCTTCAGACCCCTGAGGTCCTCGACGCGCGTGACGGGTGTTCTCATGAACAGCCCCGCCGGCTGGGTGGCGAATATTCCGAGCAGGTGGACCCGGTCAAAGCCGCTGAGCTTCTCCTGCTCATACAGCGACCACCCCACCAGCCCGGCAACCTCAGCCGATTCAAAGAAATAAGGCAGCTCAAAGATACCCAGTTCGGGGAACTGGCCAGAGGTATAGGCCGGGACAACGTAACCGATGTCCAGGACACCACTTTCCACCAGCTCCATCTGCTTGTCCGCGTGTCGCCCCAGCGAGCCGCCCCAATACTCCCTGATGGTGACCTGATCCCCAACCTCAGCACGCACGGCTTCCAGCCAGGGAAGAACAATTTTTGAGATTGCGGTGGTGCGGGCCTGCAGGTGCGAACCGATACGCAGAACAGGCTCGGCGCAGCTGGCCGCCGAGATGCATAACCACAGCATGGCGAGGCAAACTAGCAAATAAGGCGGCGAGTGGCGGGCCGACGTGGGCGATTCCGGATAGGCGCGCGACATCGGCTCAGGATAGCAAGGCACAACAGAAAAAGTACGGGTTCGCCCTGTCGCTAGAACAACGCACATCCAAATTATCCCGCCCGTCGACTCTCGGGCCTCCCGGGGCGATCAGGCCGCAAGGTACTCCGTGATCAGCGGAGCCACCTCTTGCGGATGCGTCATCATCATCGAGTGCCCGAGTTTCGGGACCTCAGCAACTTGTGCACGTGGGACCAGTCGTCCAATGGTCGCCAGCTGTGCGGCGGAAAAAATTTCGTCATCGGTACCGCGCAGGATCAACGTCTGATGACCCTGCGCATCAAGCAGCTCATAACAATCGCGTTGATCTCCGAGCCCGCCGTTTCGGATCAGCGAGAGCAGGGCGCGCCCGAACCCCGGCTGGTCGTACTGGGCAGCAAACATCCGGGCAAAGCGCCCGTCCTCGATGGGGCCGTAGCGGCGGGCGCGGCGCCGCAGCAGCATGGGTTTGACGTATCCGTGGATCATCAGCTCACCCAGCAGCGGGACCTTCAGCAACTTTCCTGCCGGCTGCTGGGACAGGAAGTCCAGCAGCGGGGCAGTCAGCACCAGCCGACTCACCCGGGTGGGCTCAGCGCAGGCGAGCCGAACACCGATGGCTGCCCCAAGGGAATGACCCAGGATGTTTACAGGTTCGTCGACCTGGAGTGCATCGAGCAGTTCGGTCACCTGTCGAACGAACAGGTCATGGTCGTAGCGGACTGTCGGGCGCGCCGAAGCGCCATGACCATAAAGGTCCGGGCAGATAATGCTCATCCCGGCGTTAACCAGGTACGGCACAATCCGGTCAAACTCCCAGCCGGGCACCGTTGCTCCGTGCAGCAGTAGGATCTTCGGTCTGTTTGAACCGCCAGTGGTGCGGACGTAGACGTCACCGTCGCTAAGCTGCAGCGTTCGAGCTGAAGCTTTGGCTGCCGGTTCTCTGCGATGGATCATGGGCCTAAAATCTCGCGCTGGTCGAGTTCGCCATCAGGAACTGAGACCCAGCCGGACCAGCAGAGATTCCATACGGGGGTGACTGCGCAGCGACTCGAACAGCGGGTCGGACTTCACCCAGACTATCTCGGGATCGCTGTTCTGTTCGGCCCGTTCGAGCCATTCGAAGGCCTGGTCAGCCGCGCCGCGCAAGGCGTAGATACGGGCGATGGACGTCGCCGCGCGGTCAGGGTACTCCTCGATCAGCTGATTAAGCTGCAGATCGCCCCCCTGCCCGAGCGTATCCAGCGCCAGGGCCTCGGACGCCAGCCGCCATAGGTCAGCAGGGTCCTGCGACGCCATGGCCAGCGCCTCCTGCGGCCGCCCCGTCGCCAGCAGCGTCATGCTCAGGCGGCTGTTGCCGCGCGCGTAGGCGCCGTTGGCCAGCCTCATGCCGCGACGAAAGGCCGCCTCGGACTCAGCAAAGCTGCCACCTAGATAGGAAACGAACCCAACGTTGTGATAGCTGGTCAGGTTGAGCGGATCCAGCTTTGCCGCACGCTGTGCGCGATCCTGCGCCTGCGAATGCTGCCCGAGGGCGGCCAGCAGCAGACCCAGACCGCTGTTGGCCCCGGAGTGGTTGGGCTCACGGCTCAGGCATTCGCGGTACGCTTCTTGAGCGCCGGAAAAGTCGCGGTCGAACACCATACGCACAAAGCCAAGCGCATAGTGGGCGTCGGCCAGCTCCGGATCGAGGGCCAGCGTGTGCGCAATGGTGTCCTTGGCCAGGGCAATCCCTTCATCCCGCGACCGAAGCCCAAGACTGACCTGGTTGATATACGTCGATACCAGACCGTCCCACGCCACCGCCAGCTTCGGGTCGAGAGCGATCGCTTCCTTGAACAGCGCCTCGGCCTCGTCCAGTTCTGTCAGGCCGGCTCGACGCAGACGCAGTCCGCGCAGATAGCGGTCGTAGGCGTCTGCGACCGGCAGCGTTGCTGGCGTCGCCAGACTATCGCCGAGCAGCTCCACCTTGAGTGTCCCGACCACCGCACGACCGATTTCGGCCTGTACCCGCAGCAGGTCATCGAGTTCGCGATCGAAGGTCTGGTTCCAGAGCTGCACCCCATCCTCGGCTGACAGCAGTTCCGCTGTGATCCGAACGGTGTCACCCGACCGGCGGACGCTGCCGTCCACCACATGTGTAACGCCCAGCTCAGACCCGATCTGACGCAGGTCCTGCTGCTGATTTTTGAAGCGAAAAGAGGAGGTCCGTCCGATCACGCGCAGCTCGGGAATCCGCCCAAGCATCCCGATGAGTTCGTCTGACAGACCATCAGAAAAGTAATCCTGTGTCTCATCGCCACTCAGGTTGGCAAACGGGAGCACCGCTACCGTCGGCACCGGCGCGCCAGCAGGGGACTGCTGCCGCCACCAGAAACGCTCTACGGCAAACAGGGCGACGACAATCGCCAGGCCAAGGAGGATGAACGTATCGATTGGGCGAGTGGAAACCGACTCGGGCGGTTCGTCTTCTGCCGGGTCGTCGATCTTGACGCCCTGCGGCGTAAGCTGCAGAAACCAGGCCAGGATAATCGCCGCGGGAAAGCCGGCCAGAAGCAGTGCGGCAAGCGCACGCATCGACCAGTCGGGCACTTCAAGCAGGCCGAACAAGACGTCCGCACCCTGCAACAGCGCCCAGGCAGCAACGATGTAGGCGCCCGCTACGCGGAACACGTGCCGGCGGCGCAGCTCACCGAACCAGCCGAGGCGCTGCGGCGAACGGTTGGCTCCCTGCTCTTGTGTCATTAAAGGTCCATGGCCTCTTGGCCCTCGGATCGGCGCTCCGAGGCTTCGAGGGAAGCATAACCCACCGACCGGGCTTGTGCAGGGCTACAGCGAAAGCGTTTCGGTCAATCTCAACCGTCTACTTGTTCCTCATCACGCCGGCAGCAAGCTGGTGAAGCTGCCGCCGAAAGTCCGGGTCGGAAAACCCTTGCTTCAGCGCTCGAAGTAAACGCTGCTTCTTCTCGACCATTCGTTGTCGGATTGGGCCCGCCGGTGGCCCGAAGCTTGCCTTGGTAGTCATCATAGAGTCCGCTAACGGCTTTGCCAGCCAGTGCGCCAGCATGCTAAAACCTCAAGTTAAGTTGAGGTCAAGAGATGAAGGCACAAACTTACAGCGTTGGAGCCGTGGCGCGTCGCACCGGCGTGGCCGTCTCGGCACTGCATTTTTATGAAGCTAAAGGACTCATTCACGGCAGCCGCAATGCCGGCAATCATCGGCGCTACGGCAGCGACGTAATCCGTCGTGTGTCGGTGATCAAAGCGGCGCAAAAGCTGGGTATATCGCTTGAGGAAATCGCTGAGGTGTTTGCGCCGCTGCCGCGTTACCGGGCGCCGGGTAAGAAGGCCTGGTCGCAGATGTCCATGCGATGGCGCAATAAGCTGAATGATCGCATCGCGCGGCTGGAGACGCTCCGAGACAGTCTGACGAGTTGCATCGGCTGCGGCTGCCTGTCGCTGGAAAGCTGTCCGATCTACAACCCGGAAGACGAATTAGCCGCACAGGGTCCGGGGCCGGTCCGTCTGCAGGACGAAGCCGGCTAGACGGACCGCACGGCGGCGGTCGTCGGGTTCGAATTGAGCTCAACTACAGGACGCAGATCACGGTCTCAAATGGCCGCGTAGGCGTAGTCGCCGCCCCGCTCCAGCGCGCGCCGATAGGCCGGCAGCGTGCCGATACGCGTCAGAAAGGCCTTCATCTTCGGACGACCGTCCAGCAGCCCGCCCCGTGCAGCCGCCGCCTCGATGGGAAAGCTCATGAGAATATCGACCGCCGTCATCTCCTGGCCGGTAAACCACGTGGACTGCGACAGCGATGCCTCGATGAATTCGAGGTTTCGCTCCATGTTGGGTCCGAGATAGCTCTTGTTCACCTCCCGGACAATGCCCTTCGCGATCGGCTTGACGAAGAACGGCATCGGAGCGGTTTCGATTTTGTTGAAGATCAGGGACATCACCATCAGCGGCATGATGGTGCCTTCTGCGTAGTGCAGCCAGTAGGTGTAGGCGCGCTTTGCGGCAGCGTCGTCTCCCGGGCGAAGCCGCCCATCAGCGTATTGATCCATCACGTATTCAAAGATGGCGCCCGTTTCAGCCACCGTCACGTCACCGTCGGTGATCACCGGCGACTTACCCAGCGGGTGGACGTTGAACAATGCCTGGGGAGCCAGGCTCGTCTTTTTGTCTCTTTCGTAGTGCTGAATTTCGTAGTCGACGCCGAGCTCTTCGAGCAGCCAAAGGATTCGCTGCGAGCGAGAGTTTTCCAGATGATGAACGGTGATCATTGATGGACTCCTTGAGGGCGGACAGCTGGGTGTTTGAAGGGCTTGGACATAACGGCGGACCGCAAAAGAGATCGGCTAGAGGTCGATCAGCCATTCCGTTCGCATCACGGTGACGGCCTGGCCGGTCAGCACAACCCGGTCTCCGCGTAGCTCGCAGATCACCTCGCCGCTCCTGGCCGACAGTTGTCGGGCTGTCATGCGGTTTTTGCCGAGCTGATCCGCCCAGTAGGGCGCCAGCTCGCAGTGGGCTGAACCGGTGACCGGATCCTCGGGGACACCGAGCGCTGGCGCAAAAAACCGGCTGACAAAATCGACGTCGTTTCCCGCCGCAGTCACGATGGCACCTCGCAGGTCGATTTCGCTGAGCAGCGCGTGATTGGGTTGCACCGACCGGACCGCCGCCTCACTCTCGACCACCACGATATAGTCGTCCGCTGCCAGGACCGCAACCGGCTTTACGCCGAGGCCTTCGATCAGCACCTCTGGCGCGTCACAGGGTTCAGGCGGCTGGGCAGGAAAGTCCATGACAAGCGCACCATCGAGCCGTTCGACCGTCAGCCGACCGCTGCGAGTATTGAAGTTGATGCTTGGCTCACCGTAGCCCAGCTCTTCGAACAGCACGTGCGCCGTGGCCAGCGTCGCGTGACCACAGAGATCCACCTCGCTGCGCGGCGTAAACCAACGCAGCTGAAAGCTGTCGCCATCCGGAACAAGAAAGGCCGTTTCTGATAGGTTGTTTTCTGCAGCGATCGCCTGGAGCCGCTCGTCGCTCAACCAGCGCGCGAGCGGGCAAACCGCCGCCGGGTTTCCCTCAAAAGGTCGAGAAGCGAAGGCATCCACCTGAAATTGCTTTAGCGTCATAGCGGGAAAGATTAAGCGGCCTTGACCAAGATAGCGAGTGAACTCGATTACTCGTCGGCCGCAGACAATACCGCGTCGGAAGCGTGCTTTGCGCGGCAATCGAAGAAATTCGGACAGCTCGATGATCCACCAAAGCGTATTGCTCAGGCTGATCACTCTATCCATGGGCCTTTGCTGTGACCAAAGCCTCAACGGCGTGGACAATCCGCCGCGTGCCCCTTTCGGTTTCCGGCGCTACTGAGACGCTTGTTGCCTTCGCTTCGTCCAGATAGTCAGTGAGGACAGAAAAAGTGACATAGGGATATGGCTGTTCGGACTATTCACTCTTTGGCAGCCCTGGGGCTGCTCATGGTTTCAGGCGCCTGGGCGCAAGGTGGTGCTCCTGCGCAGATCCTGGGGACCTGGCCGAGCACGGCCTTTCTGCGCGGCGCTAAATATGAACTGCGGTCTGACTTTGAAGCGCTGGATTTCTACCCCTCTTTTGGTGACGAGGGGCTATACGTACAGCGAATTGAAGAAGGCGATCTGAACCCCGGCGTGTTCTACAATCCCGGCGGACCGGAGATCTACAACACAACCCTGCCTACCCAGGAACCCCTGCTTTCTTTTGATATCACGCCCGAAGAGTGGTGTCAGGGCGCGTTTTTTAATCTGTCGCCGGGATATTTCGGCCTCCAATGCATTGGAACCCGGTTCGATGACGACTTCACGGGTCCAGGCTTTTTTTCACCCTATGAGCCGTTCCCGGCTACCGCCGAGAACAACTTCTGGGCACCTGATTTGACGCCTCGAGGCTGGCACACCGAGGGGTACAGTTTTGCGGACAAGTTCAGAAATCGAGGTGGGTCGGGCACGGGTTTACTGAACAGCGTGAGGGTGAGCGTCGGACGCAACAGCGTGCTCGACCCGATCGGGACGCTGCCGGATCGCAATGCGCCGGCTGACTACGTCAACGTCGACAGCCTGGAGCACGAAGGGCTGGTCACGCTGCCATACCAGCTGGTGCTTCGCGGTGATCTTCCTGACGGCGCAGAGGTTCCTACCTCGGTCCCGGTTCTGTTCAGTCTAAAATACGCCAACTATGTCTCCTGGGCCCACCCGCCGGATTCGCTGAGCTCTTTTAGCTGCGCTTTTGATCCAAACGTCCTGGACTGCAGCTGGGGCCAGGCCGAATCCCTGCTGTTCACCAGTGACGGGGTGCCGACGCTGGAAGACGACCTGTTTGGCGCCGAGTGGGCCGGAGCATCGCCGGCCACCTTTTATCGCTCGCTGGACCTTCTGCGCCTGGAAACACCAGCCCCTGATGACGACCACTACTACCGGGGATTCCGAGACCCCACTGAATCCGATTTCATCGAACTGCAGCGAACCGAGAGAGTGGTGCAGATTTCCGGCGGTCAGCCGCAGCCCCTGGAGGCCTTTCCGGAGAGTGTGGTCATCGATGTCCCGATGACGACCGAGTTTGGAACCAGTTTTTTTGTCAATCTCTATTCCCGAACGTATGCCCGGATGGGAACAGACAGCGCGGGTCGGCTGGACGTGCTCAACTACTTTCGCCTGCGCCAGTCATCCTTGTCCCTGGTAGAAGGCAGCGAGCTTTTTGAGCTGCTGGTTCCGCTCAGCGAGGTGGAGGCTGAGTCGGTGGGTGAGGCTGTCGAGGGGCCTGAAGACAGCGGTAGCCGGATTGTGGCAACCTCGGGAGACGTGGCCTTGAGCTGCGCCTACAACGGGCTGGTCAATGGAAGCCAGCGCCTGACAACGTATTTTCTCCACCGCCCTGTTGGCCCGCCATCACCTGTCAACATCAACGGCGAGACCCCCTTTCTCTGCCGCAATGACCGCAGCGTCAACGCTGCTTTTGCGGTCGACGACGCGTTTCTGATCCTTTTTGTCGGCAATAAATCGGCGCACGCCAAGGGCATCGAAACCCAGTGGTATCGTCTGGATGCCAAAACCGGGGCGCTGACGGAGACCAATCTTGAGCCGCTCATGCAAAGTGACCCGTTTCAGCTGGGTGACCTGCAGATCTTCCGGGCCCGGCCACCCGATGGTGATGGCCTGACCGACCTGGCGCTGTGGCAAAGCGACGGCACGCCGGCGCAAACCCGCGTTTTCGCCAGAGCGACCTATAACGGTATCCCGGCTGCGGGTTATCAAATACTCAACAGCGTCGACGAGCAGCTGTATTTTGTTGCCCTGCCGGATGTTGGCGGTGCCCCCAATGGTTTTGTCTGGCGTAGCGATGGCTACCCAGGCGGCACCCAGAACATCGAGCTTCCCGCTTCCGGCGTGGTGTGGGGTTCCGCACCGATGCGAAACGGGCTGTTCATCGACGCCAACGCGCCGGCCGCGCGAGACGTTTACTTTGTTGCCAACGATGAAACCCTGGCCACACCCGTAAGCAGCTGGCTGGGCAGCGATGCGCCGCCCAATGGGCTGCGACTGCTCAACAACCGCGGCCTGGGCGGCCTGGCGCTGATGTATGACAACGACGCGGGTGGGGTCTACGTCAGCGACGGCACGCCTGCCGGTACTCACCGGCTGTTTATGCTGCCGCACAGCATCGGCAACGACAGCCTCAATCGCTCGGCGCTGCACAACGGTTTTGTCTACTTCGCCGTCAACAACACCAGTAACCGCAGCGCCACCTTCTGGCGTACGGACGGAACGCCGGCGGGCACTCAGGCCGTCATGGTTCCCTGGTCTGACGACATCTCCGATAACCTCTTCGGCGAGTTTCAGAGCTTCAACGGCTTCTTTGCCTATGTGAGGCAGCGGTTTCCCTCATCCCAAAGCTACCAGAGCGAGCTGTGGCTGATGGCGGAGGAAGACAATCATTTTTCGATCTTTCGCAACGAACTCGCGACGGCGCCGCCACTATTTACTGACGGATCTGTCCAACAGCTCACCATTGCTGCGGGCACGCGGCTATATTTTGCAGGTACGCAGGAAGCTGAGGACCTGTCCGTCCTGCCGCCCGCTGTTTTGGAGGGGCTGCCACCACCAGAGGATCAGTCAACCGGCTGGGAGCTCTTTTCGTTTGACGGCAACCGGTCCGGCATGCGTGACCCCAACGTTCCCGCCTCCGCACCCGCCGGGTCGCTGCGCCCACTGCCACGCCCGGCAGGCCGGCTCCTGTTCAGGAATGGGTTTGAAGGCTAGAACGCAACCGTCGCAATTACCATGCTCGACTGCGAATTTGCCTCAGGGGTCAATCGGCGGATAGCTGACCGGCAAACGGCGGCTATTGCAGCGGCGCGCGAACACTCGACGGCTCCGCGGCCGAGGACCGGTTCGCGTCGATGTCGTGATTCTTGCGCCGAAAAGAAAGCGTCTCAAACAACCCGATCGTCCAGCAAAGCGGGCAGCCCCGCATCAGCCACAGCGCAAAAAAGACGCTCAGAAGCGTCAGCCAGGGGCTGATTTGGCTGGCCAAAAAACCTGCCCACAGGACAGCCGCGGCCCCGGCGCCTCTGATGAGGTGGATGGCAATGGATCGGCTTCCGAAGGTGATTGTTGGCTCTGCCATGGTCTGATCATGCCCGAATATTCGTGCAGGTCTGAATCAATAAGAGCACGCTATCGTGCCATCCGTCGACATTTTGTCAGAGCTGATCCGGCTTACGGCGAACCGTATCTCCAGCTTGCCGCTTACTTTGCGGTTCGACCTTCCTCAAAGCGCGTACCATAACCAAAACTTACGGGCAAAGTGGGCGATAATTAAGTTGTTCACAGAATCGTGCAGTTTCAATGTGCATGCTCACTTTGGTCAAATGAAGCTCGCCAACCGCCACCCGGGAGAAGCGGACTGAACGTCTGCTGAGGAATTGATGAAGAAAGTGCTCTATCCCCTGCTGGCCGTTGCCGTGCTGGCGGGGCTTACCTTCTTCGTGCGAGCGCCGAAGGATGCCGACGACGTCGAGAAGCCATCACAGGAGCCGATTCCGGTGGCCGTGGTATCGGCCGTCAGCGCCAGCAGCGAGATCTGGCCGCAGGTAGTCGTGGCGCAGGGCGCCATTGCGCCCTGGCAGGAGGCGGTCGTTGGTGCGCGCGTCTCGGGGCTCACGCTGGTGGAGATCAGCGCAGACGTCGGCGATACGGTGACCCAAGGCCAGATGCTGGCCCGCTTTGACGCTCGCGCCGTGGAGGCCGACATCAGCCAGGCCGAGGCTAACCTCGCGGAGGCCAAAGCAATGCGCAAACAGGCCGAGGTCAACAAAGATCGGGTGCTGGCGCTGGGCAAATCCAGCGCGATCAGCGAGCAGGATATTCTGCAGGCGGTTACCACGGCCGACACGACCGTCGCCCAGGTTGCGGCGGCCGAGGCCTCACTGAAGTCACTCCAGATTCGGCTGGAAGATACCCAGGTGATCGCGCCGGATGACGGGGTCATTACCGCACGCTCGGCGACACTCGGCCAGGTGCCGCAGCCGGGCAGTGAACTCTTTCGCATGATCCGGCAGGGCCGCCTCGAATGGCGAGCCGAGCTGAACCCCTCACAGTTCGCTGCCGTTCGCCCGGGCATGACCGCAAAGCTGACGCTGCCCGACGGCACCACCACGACAGGCACCGTACGTCAGCGGGCGGCTTCGCTGGATAACCAGACGCGGCTCGGTCTCGCCTATGTCGACATCGAGCCGAACAGCAACGCGCGCGCCGGCATGTTCGCCAGCGGCCGGCTGGAGCTGGGGAACGCCCCAGCGGTGGTCGTGCCGGCGGCAAGCATCGTGATCCGGGACGGCCGGTCGCTGCTGTTTCGCTTGAGGGGCAGCGTCGTGGACGAGCTGGTGGTCGATACCGGCCGGCGCGAAGGCGACCTGATCGAGATTCTGTCCGGCATCTCGCCCGGCGACAAGCTGGTGCTCAAAGGTGCGGGTTTCCTCAACAACGGTGACCTCGTGAAAGTCGTCGACGACCCTGACGCTGCCGGCGAGAGCGGCGACTCCTGACGATGGATCTTGCCACCTGGTCCATCCGCAACCCGATCCCGTCGATCCTGCTGTTTGCGCTGGCGACGCTGGCGGGGTTAGTGGGATTCAACACGTTGTCCGTCCAGAGCTTTCCCGACCTGGATCTGCCGCGAATCAACCTGAAGCTGCAGCTGCCGGGTGCGGCCCCGGCCCAGCTCGAGACCGAGGTGGCGCGCCCTGTGGAAGACTCCATGGCAACCCTAACCGGACTCAAGCATATCCAGACGACCATCACCGATGGGAACGTCACGATGCGGGTGGACTTTGAGCTGGATACAGAGCTCACGCAGGCGCTGGCCGACGTCAAGGACGCGGTAGACCGGATCCGTACGGACCTGCCTGCGGACCTGGAAGAGCCGCAGATCAGCAAGGTGCAGGTTGGGCCCGGCGGCGCGCTGTTGAGCTACGGCGTTTACAGCGACCAGCGCGACGAGGAGGCGCTGTCGTGGTTCGTCGACGACACCCTGGCCAAACCGATCCTGGGAATTCCCGGAGTTGGCGAGTTCCAGCGGCTGGGTGGCGTACAGCGGGAGGTGCACGTGGTGGTGGACCCGACGCGGCTGGCGTCGCTCAACGTCACCGCGCTGGATATCTCCCGCGCCCTGCGCACGGTGCAGGCGGAAGCCTCCGGCGGCCGGGGTACGGTCGGTGGACGCGAGCAGGGCGTGCGGACCATCGCCACGGTGCGAACCGCAGACGAGCTGGCGGCGCTGCCGATTGCGCTCAGCGACGGACGTTTCATCCGCCTGGACCAGGTGGCCACGGTGTCGGACACCCACGCCGACCGAACGCAGGCGGCGCTGCTGGACGGCCAGCCGGCGCTGGGGTTCCAGGTGCTGCGCACCAAAGGCTTCGACGAGATCACGACGGCACAACGGGTGGCCGAGGTACTGGAAAAGGTCGGCGAGACCTATCCGGACGTTAAGTATCAGCTCGTGGCCACCACGGTGACCACCACCAAACGCGATTTCGACGGATCGATGCGCGTGCTGTACGAAGGCGCGCTGCTGGCGGTGCTGGTGATCTGGCTGTTCCTGCGCGACTGGCGGGCGACGCTGATCGGGGCCGTGGCGCTGCCGCTGTCGATCATTCCGGCTTTTGCCTTCATGTCCTGGGTTGGCTACACGCTCAACTTCATCACGCTGCTGGCTTTGTCGGTGGTGGTCGGCATATTAGTCGACGATGCCATCGTCGAGGTGGAAAACATCGCCCGACACCTGCGTCAGGGTAAGTCGGTGCGGCAGGCCACCGTTGATGCGGTAAAAGAGATTGCGCTGGCGGTGGTAGCGACCACCGCGACGCTGGTAGTGGTGTTCCTGCCGACGGCGTTTATGGACGGCGTACCCGGCCTGGTATTCAAGCAGTTTGGCTGGACGGTGGTGTTTGCGGTAGTCGTATCGCTGCTGGTGGCCCGGGTGATCACGCCGGTGATGGCGATCTGGATGGTGCGCAAGCCCACCAAGGAACATGACCAGCGCGACGGGCCGCTGCTGGCCGGTTACCTGCGGCTTGTTGCCTGGTGCCTGCATCACCGTAAAACGACGCTGGCCGCGGGAATCGGTTTCTTTGCGATGGCCGTGCTGCTGGTTCCGCTGATTCCGACCGGCTTTATCCCGGCCACCGACACCGGCACCACCACCGTCACGATCGAGTCACCGCCGGGTTCGAGCCTGGAGTCGACACAGGAGATCGCCGAGTCAGCACGACGCGCGATCAGGCAGACGCCGGGCGTGGTCACCATCTTCACCACGGTGGGCGACCCGGACAAAAGCAACGCCGGCGAGGTGCGGCAGGCCACGCTGTCGGTGGTGTTGGCCGAACGCAGCCAGCGACGGCACCAGCAGGATATCGAGTGGGATATTCGGAACCGGCTGAAAGAGGTCCCGGGAGGCCGCTTCTCCGTCACCGGTGGCGGCCCGGGCCGCCGGCTGGAGCTGATCCTGGCCAGCAGCGACGCGCGGGCGCTCAACGCCACCGCCAAGGCCGCGGAGCGGGAGCTTCGGAACGTACCGTACCTGACCGGGGTTACCTCAACCGCCAGCCTGGAACGGCCGGAGATTGTGATCCGCCCGAACCCGCAGCGCGCCGCCGAGCGGGGCGTCACCACCCAGGCCATCGGCGCGACGCTGCGGGTTGCGCTCAGCGGCGACTTTGACTCATCGCTGGCGAAGCTCAACCTGGACCAGCGTCAGATCGATATCCGGGTGATGATGTCGGAGAGCGTACGGGCTGATCTCGACGCGATCTCCGCCCTGCGGGTGCCGGGTAGGAACGGATTGGTGCCGCTGGCGAGCGTCGCCGATATTTCGGTTTCCAGTGGCCCCACCCAGATCAATCGCTACGACCGGCAGCGCCAGGTCAGCATCACCGCAGATCTGGGGGGTTATCCGCTGGGTGAAGCCCTGGCTACCGCCAAGGCGCTGCCATCCATAGCTGGCCGACCCAATTCGGTCGCCCTGCTGGAGTCGGGAGATGCTGAGAATCAGCAGGCCTTGTTCTCAGGCTTTCTGCTGGCGCTCGCGACGGGCGTGCTGTGCGTCTACTGCGTGCTGGTGCTGCTGTTTAAAGACTGGTTCCAGCCCATCACGATTTTGTCCGCGGTGCCGCTGTCGGTGGGCGGCGCCATGATCGCCTTGCTGATCTCCGGCAGCGAGCTGGGCCTGCCGTCGCTGATCGGCCTGGTGATGCTGCTGGGTATCGTCACCAAGAACTCGATCCTGCTGGTGGACTTTGCCGTGGTGAGCATGCAGGAGGAGGGCAAACACCGCATCGAGGCCCTGATCGACGCCTGTCGCAAACGCGCGCGCCCGATTCTGATGACCACGGTAGCGATGGTCGCCGGCATGACGCCGCTGGCGCTGAGCCTCGGCGGCAGCGGCACTTTCCGCCAGCCGATGGCGGTTGCGGTGATCGGCGGCCTGATCTCGTCGACCGCGCTCAGCCTGCTGGTGGTACCCGTCGTGTTCTCCTACGTGCGAGGCATCGAGGTCTTCTTCCACCGGCTGTTAGGCATCGAGGAGCATGTGGCGCCCGAGGCGGTCCCGGAGCGAGGTTAGTGGCCACACCAGCTTCATGCACCCTGTAGTCAAAAAGGCTAATCGCCGCTAGGGTGAGACTTGGTGGATCAACGAGGAACCGTATGACCAAGCCGACTATCGCGCCCTTGATTTGGGGCAGAAGAACGAATCTCCTTGTGCAGGCCACCACCTCCCTCCTTCCAGCGCTGTTTGCGCTTGCGGTCCTGTCAATCGCCGGATCGGTGCGGGCAGCCCAGCTCATTTACCCAGGCCCGGCCCCCTGCGACACGACGCTCCAGGGCTGCATCTCCGCAGCCGCCGAGGGTGACACCATCGACATTGCGACCAACACGCCGATCGACGAACAGCTGTTCATCGGACGCACCCTGAGGCTGCGTCCCGCTCCCGGCTTTACGCCCGTGATCGGCGGCAGCGAAAACACTCGCGGTATCGATTTTGGTGGTCTGGGGCAAACGGGCATAAGCGGTGACAACCAGCGGGTCATCGTCGAAGATCTGACGTTCGACAACGCTCGGCTGACCGGCGTGGTGCGGTTTGGCACGGGCCATGAGCTGCTGCTCAGAAACAACCGGATGACGTTCCAGCTGGACAACAATAATTCCGGCGCCATCGATTTGCGGGTGGAGGTTCCGACCACGACGGTCATCGAACGCAATCATATTGCGAGCACCGGGCAAGGCATCCGGGTGCAGAGCGAGGGCGCTGCAACGACTGTCGACTTTCTCGACAACATTGTCACCACCAGCCTGCCGGAAGAGAGCAACTCCGGTCTGAGCTACCGAATTATCGGCACCGGGACACACGACCTGCGGGCCTACGGCAACGTGGTTTACTCGGTCGCCGGATGTTCCTGCGGCAACGCCAGTGGGATTCAGCTTCGCGTCGAAGAGGCGGCGGAGGTCAACGCTGACTTTCAACACAACACGCTGCACGACATCCAACGCATGGGTGACGGCATTGACGTTTTTGTGGTGGACGCTGGCGCCGTCATCTCGCTCAGGATCATCAACAACACGGTTTCCGAAGCGCGCCAGTCGGGGTATCGGCTCAACCTTGGCGGTGCTGCCTCGAGCCTGCTGGTATTGAACAACAACAGCTTCAACAACGGTCAGCCGGATGTGGGGCTGGACGGCTCGGCGGCTGACGGCGTGATGGCGCTTGATCCTCAGTTTGTTGACATTGCCGGTGCCGATTTCCGGCTGCGCAAAGAGTCATTCCTGATCGATAGGGGTGCCAGCGGTGATGGCTCCTTCCGGCTGGACGCGGACGGCGCGACCCGACGAATTGGCGGCGGCCCGGACATCGGGGCCTATGAGTTTGACGCCGAGGCGCCGCTGCTGATCACCCGTCGGGAGGTGTTTGAAGGCGCACCGGCGGGGTTTGTTGTATCAGACCCCTATCCCAACAACAGCAGCCCGGGCGAGCCTTTTGTCAGCGGCGGTGTCACGCTCTCGGCGGTGGCACCCTCGTCGCTCAATTTCAGCAATTGGCCGGCGGACTTTCCCGGCGACAACAACATCGAATTGGCGATCAACGACGCCGAGAACCTGAATATCCAGGCAATTGGCCAATCGGTTCGAGGGCTGGGTATTGAGTTTGACGACGCATCCGGCGGATCCAGCCCTTCCACCTTTGACGCCGTGATGTTTCTACTCGGCCGGGAAGTCGGGACGCTCTCGTTTCGAACGCCGAACCCGTCCGTAGACAACTTCGTCGGAATATGGACGCCAATTGTCTTCGACACGCTGCGGATCCTGGAATCACCCAACGCCAACGAGAACGAATTCTTCGGCCGGGTATTTTTCAGCCAGGTGGGCGCAACCAGCAAACTATTCTCCGACGGCCTCGAAGAGCTCTGCCCGCTTGACGACGGCTGGGAACCCAACGACTCCATGGCGGCGCCGACAGTCATCCTACCGCCGTTCGAGCGCGACAGCTTTGTAAGCTGCGGTGGCAATGACGATTTCTTTCGGTTTACGGCGGAGGAAAATGAGGTCGTGTTTCTCACGGCAACTTTTGATCATGCCGACGGCAACATTGACTTTGAGCTGCTCGACCCCTCTGGCACTGTGGTCGCTCGAGGCGACTCCACAACCAATAACGAATCGGTCAATTATCTGGTTCCCCCTGGCGAGGGCGGCGAATACACGCTGCGCGTGTTTGGCGTCGGCGACATCCAAAACCGCTACCTGCTAGAGATCGATTCCGCCTGACGGCACGGGTGCTGCCAAAACGGGGGTCAGGTTCAATGTCCGAACCTGACCCCTTTTTTTGTCTTGCGTGTGTAAGAAAGTCCGCAGACCCACGTCTCCTTGTCGAACGGCAGCCGAGAGGACGATGAAATGACCACCCGAACGCGGGACCTGATGGCGCGCTTCTTTCCCAGCCGCGTCGATGAGGAGGAACTCATCGAGGCGCTTCGTGCCCATGCGGGCCTGATGATCAGCGCAGCGGCCAGGGTGCTTGGCGACGTGGCCGAAGCCGAAGATGTTGCCCAGGACATCGCAGAGAAGCTCTTAAGGAAACGTCCAGCGGAAGTTCGAAGCTGGCCGGCATTGCTCAAGAAGATGGCGGTGAATCGGGCGATTGATCGGCTGCGCAGGCGCCGGGATCCGTCGCAGCTTCCGGTCGATCTAACGCAGCCCGAAGAACCCGACGAACAGCTGGTCCAACGCCAGCGTGCCGAGGCGCTTCGTAACGCCGTCGCGGCGCTTTCTGAACGCGACGCCAAGCTGTTTTCGCTGCAGTGTTTTGCGGACCTTGATCAAGCAGAAATCGGTCGTGAGCTAGGAATGAGCGCAAACGCCGTCGGTGTTGCCCTGCACCGGCTCCGCAAACGCCTGTCTGAGGACCTGAACCGTCTCCTGGATGCCGCGCCTCAAATCACTGGAGAAACACAATGACTACGGAAATGACCAACAACCTGCTGGACACCTGCGTCGAAGCTGCGCGATCTGACACGCCGCAGGCCGCCGTTGAGCAGGCGGCGCGACGATTTCAGGAGCAACTGCCCTCACCCCGCCCGGCCTCCCGTTTCGCAGGCCCCCTGCGTTGGGCTAGCGCCGCCCTCGTGCTCGTCGCTTGCGTTGGGCTGTTTCCGCTCCTGGTACCAGGCAACGGCGTGGCGTTTGCGTCGGTCCAGGAGTGGTTTCGAAACTTCGAAACCGTCCACATGCATATGACATTCGAGACCGGAGGCGCCATCGTTACGGAAATCGACGTCATGGCGGAAGCGAGCGGTTTTGCCCGCATCGAAACGGGCCCGGTGACCCACATCGTCGACCCGGAATCGGCCACGATGACCACGCTGCTGCCGGGTAATCAAGCGATGCGCATCGCCATTCCGGCCAACACGGGCTGGGACTCGGCAGTTGATGCGGCCGCGGTGGGTAACGAGTCGCTGGCTTGGTTTGCCGAACTAAGAGACTTTCAAGGAATGGCCGAGCCGCTCGAGGAGACTCGAACCATCGACGGCCTGCCCTGCCGCGGCTACCGCCTGGAGATTGACGCGACGCGTGTCACCCTGTGGGCTGACGTGGATACCAACCAGCCCGTAAGGCTCGAGGCTAACATTGGCGACGGAATGACGCTCGAGGCGACCTATACCTTCGATGAGCCTCTGCCCTCAGAGCTCTTTGCGGTACCCGAAGGCGTCACGATCGTCGTCGACATGGAGTAGCTAGGGAGTCAGCCAGACAGCCCTGGTACCGTTGAGAGTGACGGCACAGCCTCCGAATGGAGGCTGCGCTTTCGTTCGGCTTTCCTGGCGACTTTTCGTTCGTACATGTCGGCATCTGCCTGGCGCAGCAGTTCCTCGATACTGCCGGAGTCGGTTGTTGCGGTGGCAACGCCGATGCTGGCCGACGCCTCAACCGGGCCTGCCAGGGTGTGAACAGCAGACGCCTGAATTCGGGCGTCAATCTGCCTCGCGATGGCGAGCGCTTCATCGTTTGACGGCCCGGTCAGCATCACCACAAACTCTTCCCCGCCCCAGCGGGCGACCAGGTCATCAGCGCGACGATGAGCGGTGAGCCGCTCAGCGACCTCCTTCAACACCGAGTCACCTGCGTCGTGCCCATACCTGTCGTTAATCTTCTTGAAGCTATCCAAATCCGCCAGCAACAGCGACACCGGTTGATCCGCTCTTTGCGCTGACGACCAGGCTCGAACCATGGCGTCTTTCATGCCGCGGCGATTGGCGAGCCCGGTAAGAGGGTCGACCCCCGCCAGCCGGCGCATCTCTTCCGCCAGATCACTGGCAAGAATGAAAACTGCAAACATCCCCATCCCGAGGAAGCAGGCGGGCATCGCAACAAAATTCACCGTTGAGTAGAGCGCCATAGTTTCGGGGTTCATCGTTGCGCCTTGAGAAAGCGCGATGAGTCCCGCCAGTAGCTGACATAGCGCAAACGCCGAGCAGGACGTGGCCGCTCCCCACTCGACCGCCGAAGGCGACTCGCGGAAGGTCACGATGAGCCTTGCCGCCCAGCCGTTAAAGATGGCCGCGTGGAGCGGCAAGAGCGAAATCTGCAGCCCGAAGTGAGGGTTGATAAGGGTCGACCAGACCAGCAGCGCGAACCCGCCAAAGGTAATCAAAAGGTGGCTGGCAGCGAGTTGTTTTCCTACGCGCTGGAGGTGTCCGCGTATCCCAAGCGCAACCGCCGTGAACGACATGGCCGCTGAGAGAATCCAGTAGCTGGTCACGGAGGGAAAAAGATCTCGGATCAGCGAGACAGCGAACATCGCCGCAGCAACCCCAAAAGAGAGCGCCCAGCTTTTTGCGTGCGGGCGCCGGCCCAGCTGGAGATACGCCATCGCGAAGATGGCGCAGAGCACAGCCGAGCTTAAAGCCAGCGCAATGACAATCAGAAACGAAGCACGCATGCGTTCCTTTGCCCACTCCCGTTAGACGACACCTAAAGTAACGGCCGATTTTTCGGCAACTAAAGGGGTGGCTCCGAGAGGCACGCCGGATGACCGGCCTGTCGATGCATTTCCAATTCTCCCAAACCGCTTTTCTTCGGAAGTGGGTCACAGATTGGACAATTCACTGCGCGTCTGCGCGGCGCACGTTGATTCTGTTCTATACGACTGTCAAACGTTGCTTCGATAGTGAATCCCAGTCCGGCACCGCTTCCCGCTGCCGATCGAGAAAGGAATGGTCTATGAAGCTTCTAGCGCTTTCCCTGCTTTTTCTTGCGGTGGCTGCTAACGCCGGAAACTGGTCGGACCCGGCCAGCTGGCCGGGTGGCGTTCCGGGGATTGGTGAGAACGTCACGATTCCAGCTGGCCAGGTCATCACGCTCGACGTCTCGCCGCCACCGCTGGGTTCACTCGACGTCATGGGGACGCTGACCTTTGCGGATCAGGACTTACGCCTGGAGGTGGCGCGCATCATGATTCACACAGGCGGCACTCTGGAGGTGGGCACCGCCACTCAACCCTTCACCGCCAACGCGGTGATCGAGCTGACCGAACCCGACCTGGGTAGCGGGGCCATGGGCAACCGGGTGCTTGGGGTCATGGGCGGCGGCTCGCTATCCCTGCACGGCGCCAGCGCGGCCAAAACGAGCTGGACGCAGCTCGCGGCCGACGTGAATCCGGGTGACACTGAGCTGACGCTGGCAACTGCGCCAGGCTGGTCGATCGGGGAAGAAATCGTGATTGCCGCCAGCGGTTTCCATGCTGAAGAATCTGAGAAGCTGTCGATTACGGCGATCGATGGGAATACCGTGTCGGTTACGCCGGCGCTCGCCTATCCGCACCTCGGCCATGTCAAAACGATTGTCGGTCGCGACCTCGACGTGCGAGCTGAGGTCGGCCTGTTGACCCGGAACGTTCGGATCCAGGCGCCCGAGTCCTCCGAGGCAGATCACTTTGGCTTCCACGCCATGTTTATGCCTCACAGCCAGGTACAGATCTCGGGAGTCGAGATGACGCGCGGCGGCCAGCTCCGTAAACAGGGCCGCTATCCAGCCCACTGGCATGGCCCCTCAGATCCCGGGCTGGATGCGAGCGGCAGCTACATCCGCGACACCAGCATCCACAACAGTTTTCAGCGCGGTGTGGTCACCCACGAGGTGAACAACGTGCTGGTGAGCGACAACGTTGTTTACGACGTGTGGGGTCATGCCTACGTGCCGTCCGAGACAGGCACCGAGGTGGGCAACGCCTATCTCAGAAACCTGGCGGTGTTGTACAAGCGGCGACCCAACGAAGACTTCTCGTTTCCGCGCGATGACCACACTGAGTCGGACCAGGCGGAGCATCGCCCGTCAGGGTTCTGGATGCGTAGCTATCACAACATCATCGAGGACAACCACGCAGCGGGCGGGGCCCAGGGCATCGGGTTTTTCTTCGATTCGCAGGTTATCGGCCATCGGGATCAGCAGTTTATTGTGTACAACGAGACGCCGAACATTTTTCGCGGCAACGTCGCTCACTCCCACTATCGCGTGCTGCCCGGTGGCGGCATTCCCACCTATGGTCCGAAGACCCGCACCAGCGGGCTGATGGTGACCCACTACGCGGGTCTCGGTAAGAACGTGGTCTTCGAGCAGTTCACCGCCTACAAGAATTCCCTGGCCGGCGCGTGGCTGGAAAATCGCAACCACACCTTTCGAGACTCAATCATCGCCGACAGCTCCATGGCGATTTTCAACCACCAATCCAACATTGAGAATATCGTCGCCATTCAGCAGACCGACAATCTCATCGGCGGCGAGAATCAAATTATCGGGAATCGTCGACACCTCGGCGGCGGCATGCATTTTCAGGGCGGACGACGCGGCGGGGACAACCCGCGGGTGGATAACGTGACCTTTGTCGGCTTTGCACCCGGCGCGTTTACGATGTGGAAGGATGTTCTGGACACCTCTCCCTATCTCCGGGCGTCCAATATCACGCTCATCGACACCCCCGGATTCTGGTACATGGGTCGCGAAGGCGTTGACCTGGAAGACAGCCTGATGATCGACGTGGACGGTACCGTCAGCGGCACCGGCCAGCTGACCTACATCGGCGGTCGCAACATCGCCACGGACGCCACGTTCATGGCGGAGTACAACGCCTACATGTCGGTCAGGGCAACGTCGAACGACCTCTTCCGAGATTCGTTTGAGACGCCAAATTGACGTGGAAGACAGGCAGGGTTGCTGCACTGTGATTGGCGTCACAACAGCTTGTCCCACGTCATCTCATGCTTCGACTCACCTGTCACCATCGGAGCAGCTATGGGCACCGCTACAACGCTTGCGCTTCACCCCGAAATTGATGGCTTGACGCTGTTCAGCGCGGAACCCGGGCCCCACGAGCACGCGGTGCACGCCCATGACGCTTACTCGATCATCGTCCTGGACTCAGGCCGGAAAGCTTTTCATCACCAGGGAGACACGATCACAGTTCAAGCCGAAGAGATTGCCGTTGCCAACCCTGGAGAGCTGCACGGCTGCGGTCCCATCGAAGACGGCCACTGGTCGCACAAGACCTGGTACCTTTCGGGGGAGCTGATGGAAGAACTCGGCGCTGCGGCCGGCCTGGCTGCTGGCGTAAAGCTTGCGGCGCCAAAAATTGCCGACAAAGACATGGCGCAAACGCTCCTCTCGGCGCATCGGGCCAGTCAGCAGGGCGAGCTGTTGGATCGTCAGTCCAGCGCCATTGAGGCGCTCGCAAAGCTCGTGGACCGCTTCGCGGTATCAGCGACGCCGCCGAAGGACGATCTGGAGACCGATCGGTCGCAGCAAAGAACGCCAGCGTACGAAGCGCTGATGCGAAAACACCTGGATCAGCCGATTGACCTTCAAAGGCTGGCCAATGAGACCGAGGTCAGTCGCAATCAGGTCATCCGAGACTTTCACGCGTGTCATGGCGTCACGCCGGGCAATTACTTCCGACAACTACGGCTGGCCAGGGCGCGAGAGCTGATCAACGAAGGCAACGACCTGTCGCTGGTCTCGCAGATCACGGGCTTCGCAGACCAAAGCCATTTCACCCGGGTGTTTCGTAAAGCGTTCGGCGTCACCCCGGGCGAATACCAAAAACTGGCGCAGGCGCCGGGGCGCAGTGCGCCTTTCTAGTACGCCTAAGAAGACAAGCCGTTACAGGCAGTCGCTACCCAAAGCCTGGTAATTCTCATCGTAGGCGTTCACGCACACCAGGTTGGCGAGGCCTGAGACCACATTGACGATATTGGAGGCGTCGATTTTGCTGGCACCGACTCTTACCTGGTGGGTGCCAGTGCTGGAACCTTCGATCTGAATAGCTGTTCCGACGTCAAGCACACTGCTGTCTAAGAAGAAGCCGCCAGCAAACGATCCGTTGCTGCTCGCGAGCAGACCAATCGGCGCCCGGATGCGGGAGTTTTGTATCGTCACACGACCGTTGTTGAAGCGTACCGCAGCACTACCGCTGGCTCCGGACACATCAATGACGCTCGATCGGACCAATACCCGAAACCCGCTACCGGCACGAAACAAGCCGCGGTTAGCGCCGACACCACCGCTGACCCGAACCTCAACGCCGTCCAACGTCAGGTTGTCACTCAGGTTGCTCGCGCTGACGGCGAATCCAGTGCCCCCGCCAAGGACTTCGACCAGGCTGTTTTTCACCTGCATCGTTCCGCTCGAATCGAGGCCCGGGTCGCTGATGCCAGTTCCGGCTCCGTTGACCCGGATCACGCTGTCTTCGATTACAAGCTCGACAATGTCGCCAGTTGGGTCGTTGGCTCCCAGGCCATTGCCGTCATCAACCTCGATGTTCACGCGCGACAGGCGACCACTGATGGCGTTGCTGCTGTTGATCGACGTCAGCCCGCTCACCAGGAAGGATGTCGTGGGCTCAACGCGAATATTCAGGTCGCTCAGGCGAAACCCCTCGCCGGTGGCCAGAATGGCGATCGCGCTGTTGGTGTCCCCAGCTGTGTTGATAACGGTCAGGCGCTCAACTCTGACGCCGTCACTCAGCGTCACTGTCGCCTGTGCCGCGCCGAAACTGTCGCTGCCGGGCGCAGTCAGTACGGTGCTCTCAGTTGAAACCCCCTTAAGGCTGACAAACGGTTTCAGCACGACCCCCGCGGCCGGTAGATCAAACACGCCGCCCGATAGCAGGATGGTGTAGGGCCGGGCGGCAGAGGCGTCGGTTATGCCGGCGACAGCAGCAAGTAGCGCGGCACCGTTTTCAGCGGGTGAACCGCCGGCCACAACGCGCACTGCAAGGTCCCCGGCACCATAGCGATCCTCGTGGAGATGGTCGCTACGCGCCGCCGTCGATGCCACGCCGTCGCCTGTAAAGTCGACGCTGAACGCGTTTGAGGCCAACGCCAGGCCGTCACCCGCAGTGTAGGTTGTATCGTCATCAGTTTCGCAGACCACCGCACCGATGGCGTCAATCTGCCTGATGGCGCTTCCGGACGGGCAGTCGGCCCCGATCCGCTGCTGCACCTGGCTGATGTTGATATCCGCCACGCCGATGGTCCCGTCAGCGATCTCGGCACCCGCGACCGCGCCAACCGCCACCATTTCCGCGTGTAGCGCGTACGGCGCGGGCGTGACTTTTTGTCTTGGCAGAAGCTGTGTAAAGCCGCCGCTGCTTCCACCTTCGCGGACGCTGACCTGGAGCCAGAGCTGATCTCCGGCGTAGGGGGTCGGACCGAAGTCCAGCTCAACCGTAAACAGGCCGTCCGCCACGGAAACGTCTTGAAGATTGATCACCGGGACAATCTCCAGACCACCATCAGCGACATCGAATAGGCGCATCTCCAGGTCGAAGTTGCCGCTGGCCGGCTCTCCTGCCTGAGACAACTGGCCCTGATAGGTAATCGTGGTTTCGATTGACGCCGCCTGGACAGTGGCCAGAATCAGTCCCGCTAACAACCCCGTAACACTTCGCATGGCTTCTTCTCCTTGAGTACAGCGTCAGGCTAAGCCGTCATCCAGGAAGAAACTTGACGAAAGGTTGACCGGCTCCTGACGGACAGCCGTCAGGAGCTTTACTGCCAGGACAGCCGGTGGATTGCGGTTGGCGGTGGCGCTTTGTGTGCAGTTTTTTGAAACGACAACGTTAAAGGAGTGAAGTTAAACGGGAAGTCAGTTATGCACAGCGGATTCTTGCGGAGCCTTTGGGTAATGAGTTTTCTTACATATTTCAGCTCGCCATCCGCCGGTGACGTCTCCCCCGACGTCCTGAGCGCACCCTGGGACATCATCATTGCGGTCGACAATTCCGTCAGCATGGGCACAGAAAACGCGGCGCTGGAGCAGAACCTGTACCCGAGTCTGGTTCAGCCTCTCGAGGACGCCGGCATGGATCCGCAGGTGATTGTGATCGGTGACTTTGGGACCAATACGGCAGAGCTGTGTTTCGAGAATCCGCTTGGCGCCATCCCCTTTGGCGCCTGCGCCTTCAATCCTCCGGAGCCAGCCAACACGCCAAACTTCAAGCACTACAGCGTGAGAAATCTGAGTTTCGATACCTGGTGCAATATGTTCAAGACGTTCGACGGCGCCATCGTTGACGAGTTCTTTCAGCAGCCAGCGGGTTGGTCCGCATGGCTTCGTCCGAATGCCTTCAAACAGATCATCATCCTGACCGACGATCGAATCGAGTGCACCTTTCGTATGGGTGTCCTATCCGATTCACCGGTCACCTCAACCACTGCTGCCGAGGCCGCAGGCGCCGATTTTGATGCGGTATTGCTCGCCCTTTCGCCTGAGCAGTTTGGCACCGCGACTGAGCGCCGCTACATGCTGCACGCCTTGGTCGGCGTCAACACTTCCGGAGCACGCCCGGGCGGTTTGAGGCTCCCCAGCGACCCGCTGGCGATTTCCAGCACCTGCGCGGCGGCTTCGCGAGCCGGTGGCGGCTATCAGGCTGCCGCTCGACTCACCCAGGGACTCAGATTTTCCAGCTGCGAGGTGCAGAACCAGTTCGACGTTTTTTTTGGAACGATGATCGAGCACCCGCGCATATTTTCTGATTCACTCGAAACGCCTTGAACCGGGTCGGGCACCCTGCTGTCGGGAATGATGGGCGGAAACGCTGTCCTAGCGTTCGCTCAGCGCCAGCTTCACGCCGAGAAAACCAAAGGTGGCGGCAAAACCCCGCTTCAGCCAGTTCATAACCTCCGGTCGAGAGATCACGTAGTCGCGGGCGAGCGACGCGCACGCGCCGTAGGCGATAAAGACGGCGAAGGTCAGCAGCATAAATACCGCTGCCAACAGCACCATTTCCAGCGTTGCGCCACTGCGCTGCGGGTCAACAAACTGTGGGAGAAACGCCAGAAAAAACAGCGAAAGCTTCGGGTTCAGGACGTTGATCAGCGTTCCGTTGAGCGCGGTTCGCCAATGCGGCTCCGCCGCGCGATTTTCGTCAACGTCCAGCGTGCCGCCGCTGCGAAGGATGCTGTACGCCATATAAAGTAGGTAGGCGACGCCAAGATACTTCACGACCTGAAACGCCAGCGCGCTGGTGTGAAACACGGCGGCCAGGCCCACCAGGCTCGCCGCTGCCGCTGGAACGATGCCGAGAGTACAGCCAAAAGCGGCGGCGACACTCGCCAAAAAGCCGCGCCCCAGCCCGACAGCCAGCGTGTACAAAACCCCAGTGCCCGGCAGCAGAACAACAACCAGCGACGTTAGAATGAACTCGATACTCATGAACTCCCCTCTCGTTTAACGGGTCTGCGAAATATCGAACGCATGACCCTTTCAATACGACTCCAGAATCCCGCCACAGTTTCCGGCTGCTAATCAACGACAGGAATTCCCCATCCGGATGGCCCTGAACCCTTTCGAGGAGAGCGCCAGGAGAAGTAGAATCGGGAAAGCCATTTGGAGACCCACCCATGATCCACCACGTGATGATCGGAACCAGCGATATTGAAAACGCCCGAAAGTTTTATGACACCGTCCTTGGCGTCATCGGAGCGCGCGAGGGAATGACCAACGTCAACGACACCGGCCACACCAGGATCTTCTATGTACACGATGGATCGGTGTTCTGCCTGACCGAACCCATCGATGGCGAAGACGCCAGTATTAGCAATGGATCGACCATCGGCTTCAACTGCGCCTCACCCGAACAGGTCCAAGAGTTCCACGACGTGGCGGTCGCCAACGGCGCCACCAGCATCGAAGATCCACCGGGCCTCCGCGACAACTCAGCGGGGGCCATGCACCTGTGCTATTTCCGGGATCCGGACGGGCACAAGATCTGTGGTATTTATCGAGTGGGCTGAGCTAGAAGCACCAGACGGTCAGCGGAAAAAGAGGACCGATTGACCCGATCGGAGAACCCCTGCCAGTTTCGTCACTTGGCTTGCAGACGGTTCATTCGAGCCTGAGAGATTGGAGTCGGAAACCGCACTTCTCATCCAAGCCAAGACTTATGAGAAAACAAGGTGGACTCCTGGTATTTCCCCGGCCTGATCACTCTGGCTCTTATCTTCGCCCAGCATTGGCTGAGGAACTCTGTGCCGGAACAAAAGGCTCAACCAAAAAGTTCGCTCACAGAAGCCTACTGGCAGGCGATCTTGGGCCCAGGTCGGGCTGACAAATGGCTCATTAAGCACGCAAAGACGGCAAGCTCTGAGCAGCTGGCGTGGATCAGCCACTGTTTCTTCAGCGGCAACTTTGGCGTGCGTCAAAACCGAAAGCTGGCCAGGAAGTTCGGCCGCGAGGCGCACCACAAGGGTGCCGAGTTCATCGCGTTCGACCTGGCGAACCGGGCCTTTGAAGACCAAGACCCAGAGGCTGCTTTCAATTGGTATCGATTGGCTCGCGAACGGCGCCTCAATGCGGCCTTCAATACAAGCGTGATGATGCTCAACGGCACCGGCACAGCAAAAGATGTGAACCGGGCATTAATGGAGCTGGGCGAAGCCTCCGATACCGAAGACGCAGCGGCTGCTGGGGCTGCCCTGTTTCTTGCCGAAGCCTACAGCCAGGCGGACTGCCCCTATTTCGATCCACAGAAAAGTGAATACTGGCGGCACAAGGCCTGGGTTGCCGCTGCAGCGAGAATCGGCAAGGCTTGGTATCACCTCGGCATGCTGTACTGCGGTATGCGGTTTTCGACGAGTGATTACGTGAACGCCGCACGCTGTTTCGAAAAAGGGTACGAAGAAGGAGACCCCTGGTGTGGGAGGGAGCTGGCCAAACTCCTCGAAAAAGGCGACGGAGTCGAACACAATCCGGAAAGGGCCGTAGAGATCTATCAGGCAGTCGGCATGGCGGAGAACGCCGCCAGGTTGCTGACCCTGTCTGACAATCCCGATCATCACGTCGAAGCTTTCAATCTCCTCAAGGGCTCAATGCCTCCGGCTGGCGCTTCTCACGCTCACGAGGCATGGGCGAATCTCTATGCCCGCGGACTGGGGGTGCCGCAGGATCTTGCAAAGGCGCACTATCATCTGGTCATTGCCCGAAAAGCTCAATTCAAAGGCCACGAACGACAACTTGCTCAAAACCTGGCGACCGGTACCGGAGTCGTCAAGAACCTCAGCGCCGCGTATGCATGGTGCACACTTGGATACCTACGGGGCGATCGGAAGGCCCTTAAAGCTCGACAGAAGCTCGAAAAGCGCATGTCGCCCAGCCAAATCACTGAAGGTCGTGAATTAGCCTGGGACGAGCTGGCTGTGCCGAAAGATCCCTGGCGGAGCAGCAAAAACAGATACCCGTTATTTGAAAAAAGCGGATGGCGCTCTCCCTTCGATGACCAAACGACACCTCGCGACCAACCGGAGACTCCCGTTCGAAGAGAGCCGCAAGTTCTTCTGAAGTGGCTGGAATCACGACCTTTGACGCTGTCTGATTACCGCGCCTTGATGGCGGACTATGAACCACCGGAAGACGAACAAATCAAGCGGTTCATTGAGGTCATTTATCAATGCAAGAGCATCATGAACAATCCACAGGCCCTTCCGGGAACGCCGGGCTTCCATTTCTATACGCCGACAGCCGGCATGAACGTGACCCGGATGGGACGATTACAAAAATCCAACATACCCTGCAGTGATTTCCTGCGTGCCCGGATCACCGGCAATAAACAACGTTACGGCTGCTTGACCTACTCAGAAGCCTATCACCAGCAGTACGAATACCCCGAGCTCTTTACAGAGGATGGAGGCGTCTACCAGCTGCCGGATGAGATTATTCGGGCAGGACGCGTGGTTCATCTGCCATGCATCAACGAGAAATTTGACCACTTCCTCGCAAATTACTGGCAGCGGTATCTTTCCGGCAATTCTGTGACCCTGCCCGAATCATATGTTGTGCCCGAGGGCGCATCCTGGCCGGAGGAATCCGGCGGGTATGCCGTGCTTGAGCGAATTGTTGAGCTGCTTAACGAAGAAAAAACCAAGCCTCTCGATGAACGTGCCGCGTGGCGTCAATGGCTCAATGATGAAATCCGGGCGGCCATTTTGCCGGAACGTCAGCGGCAGCAGAATGCCGTTTTAGAGGCGTACTTTATTGTCCGAGAATTGGTTTGGTAGCTTGTCCGTGCTCGACTCCAGCAACAGCCATCAAGGCGACCTAATCACGGCCTGCCGATTCTCACCGCGTCTCCGTCAAACGTGTTCAGCGATAGAACAAAATCGTCCTTAACGTAGCCGAGCGCCTGCTCTTCCAGGATTCCGATCGCGATCTCCTCCCCCATTCTTACGCTGTCGTAGTAATCGGAATAGTAGTGAACGCCGGCCATGTTGCGGCCAATCGAGATGTTGGCCGCAAGCTTGTTGAGCTCTCCTTCCAGCGTCAGGGGACAATCGGTCTTGGCGAAATCCAGCCTCTGGCCACCGTCTACGGCTTGGTAGGCACCAAACGAAACGGTGTACCCGCAGTTCCGGAACCGAGCAATTTGCCCGGCACCAAAAAACCCGGCCTGCACGTCGCGATTTTTGCCTTTACCCTTGGTGACCCGCGCAAATATCGCAGAGGTATCAAAAAATGCCTTAAGAATGGTGACGCAAGCTCCAGCGACGGTGGCGTGTCCCGCACCGTAAGTCGGATGCATGGGCGAACCTTCCGCAAACGCCATGGGCAGCAGCGCGGTTGGCGCTCCTCCGGTTCCATCATTGTGTTTCCGAATTGCGTCGATGGTTGGCGCCAGCGCGCTGGCCATGCTGGAAAACGCTTCGCAAATCACCGGATGCGCCTGCTCGATCTCCGCCGCTCGTTCCAGCCGCCCGGAGAGCGTTTCTGGACGGAGCCGAAGGTGGACATTGAACTTCTGGTAGCGCACGGCCTTCAGAGCTCGGGTAGCAACTTCTGTCACCAAGCTCAAGATATGAGGCCCACCAAAGAGCGCAAAACCACCGGCGTTGGCGGGTGCTTGAGCCCCGCTGATGGCGTCAAAAAATGCCGGGGCAGATTTTTCGCCTGAGGTGCTGGCCGACAACCTTTCGAATGCCGGGTCGAACGGCGTGCCCTTGTTGAGGAGAATCAGGCAGCCCGTGAGATAAGCCTGATACAGCGCATCAATATGGACATAGGTAGCGAGATCACGCGGCGTGTAGATGAACCTTCGATGATTTCCGCAGAAGTTCTGACCAGGTCCGGTGGGCGTGCATTCATCGGATGATCCACGCACCTCAAAACCGTTTTGTACCGCCAGCCATTCATCCCAGGTGATCATGTAGTCGTCACCGTCAGCGGCTTGCGGAACCCGTTGATCAAATTGCTGTGCGCCGTAGCCAACCAATCCATCACAAGGATCATCTATCGTGCCGATCAACATCAGCTGTGAGACATAGGGACCATGGTCTACGCCGTGGGAAGAGCCTCGGAATGCGTTCTGGAAAGTGAGCACGCCGTTTTCATGCGTTCGCGGACGTCCATCGGAACCATCCAACGCGAAGGGCATGTTGTTGAGCCGATCGATCGAGGCGGTGAGGGTCGGATTGCCTGGCCCGCCAACAGCGTTCCACTGGTCAAACGGCAAATCGCGAACCAGAGCAAGTTCGTAGACCTCCGCCATCTCATAGTTCAATTCCTCAGAACCCAGCGCAGGTGCCGGCGGCATCGTTACAGCCTGAGGGTCGGGACCCTGCAACTCATGGACGAGGCCCGCCGTTGGCGCCTCCCATAGTCTTCGACCAAAATTGGGATCCTGCGGTACCGGTACTCGGGTGGTGAAAGGCTCGATATAGCCGTCGTCGATGGCCGCGCGGAACGCCTCAAAATGAGCCGCTTCGGCTACCAGCCCAGTGGTCGGATCGTGCGCCAGACCTTTCGTGAAGCTCATCGGGTAGTTGGCCGACCCATAGCGGACCTCATCCGGGTTGGCTTCGTGATCCGGGTGCTGACGTTGACGGGCTTTCTCGGCGGCCTCAACACGAAAATCAAAGGTTTGTTGCGCGCGATCTCTTGCCATTTTCTTGCCTCAAGGGTGATTGGGTGACCCACCGGTCTCGAGAACCGGCGGTGAATTTTGGTCTTTAGGAATAAGTGCTTTGACCAAGCTAATGCACATGGTGAGCGTTAAAAGGCGGCGCGACCCCTGGGTCGCGCCGCCCCGCGATAGAGGCAGAGCCTGAGGACTGACCCCGATGTTCAGGCTACTGCCTCCGACGCTCCCCGCCCTCCTTGGGGAACAACAAAGCGATGGGTTTCCTCGAGGTTGCGCCCGAAGTCCACACCGCTGCGCGCCTGCTCGATGGCCCCATCCAGCATGTTGGCGTACAGCCGGGCAGTAACCTGCATGGCGTAACCCACTGCTTCCAGGTCCGCCTCGGTATTCACCAGTTTTTCGACATAGCCTTCCATCAACTTGTTGTGCCCCACATCGATCGTGACGTGGTCTTTTAGGAAGGTCATAGCTTCGGCCGGCACACCTTTGGCGGTCAGCGCCGCCATATAGGCACCGCCGACAGAGGTGGGCGTGAACTCTAGAAAATACAGATAACCGAGGTAGCCGACCGGGTTGAGGTTATAGATCTGATAGAACGGGAAACCGATCAATGCGGTTGTCGCCGGCAGGGCGTTCTCGGTGGGGATGCTTGACACGTCTTCCCCCAAACGAGCCAGATCATTGAGCGCCAGCTTGTCGTGGCCAATCTCGGAAACGGCGTGCGTCAGAAAACCTCGTACCGCTTCGCGCTGCTCGCCGCGAAAGTACACCGTGGCGAGGGCCTGAATCTGCGGATTTTCCCGAGCGTGATGAAAGATCTGTCGCATCACCCATTTGTAGTCGTCCACCGTGATGTCGCCGCCGCGAAGCAGCTGAATGGTGCGACACTTGGAAAACTCCGTCAGGGCGGATTCAAATTGCTGCTGGATAGCGGGGAGGGCATTCACTGTTGTTGGCTCCGTTGGTTTGTTGAGGGTTGGGTTGGGTTGTGGTGGCTCGGAAAGATTCATAGTGCGAGATCAAAGGCGAACGCTTGGTTCGCAGATGATCGATATCTTCCAGATGCAGTACGAGGGAGTAGACAAGCCCGTAATCTTTGTGGATGACCCACCCTCGGTGACGTCGAAAGCCCATGCGTTTGAAAAAACCAACCAGATGGGCATTGCAGTCAATGTAGTTCTGCGTAACACCGTCGCTCAGGCCAAGCCGATAAATCTCGCTCGCCAGTTTCAGTGCGAGCGTGGATCGACGCTTTTCTGGCGCCACGATCAGCTTGTTCGTTAGCGAAGCGTTCAAGCGCTTGTTCGGGGGCAGCTCATGAAGCTGATATAGCGAATCGTAGTACCCAAAATGGGTATCTCTGCCCTGGGTACCCAGCACTGTCCCAACGACTCGACCATGGTCTCTTGCCACAAAAAGCGCACCAATTTCATCGAACGGGTCGGACAACTCGCGAGCCTCGTGACTGGTCCGCTCGTCGCTTTGATGACGCTCCATCTCGACAACGTAAACCTCGTACCAGAATCTACGAGCTGCTGAGATTTCCTCAGCGGATTCCGCCAGGGAGATTTCGATTGCCATAGTCATGCCGCTCCTGATTGTTCGTTTTGTTCAAATAGGTGGCATACCAACGGGTTTCCTATCACCTGTATCGACAAATAATTTCTAAGAGCCGAAGAGCAATGGCTGCGCCCATGCGTCAGGTGAGAGATTGAGAGATCCAATGGCACATAGTGAATGCCCATGATTCAGCTGGCTCAGCCTTGAAGAAAAATTTCCGACGTGATAAGTAAAACCTCTTGTTTTGAGGGGTGGCGATGGCGCGTTGGGTAGCGCGTCATTTGTTAAATGTCCAGCAAGCCATGACGCAAAAGCCATGGGTTGGCTTTCGAAAGAAGAATGCAAAGAACAGGGGCCAGATCGTGAAAATCATGATCGGAATGTCTGTGCTTGTGCGCCTCAGATACTTGACCTTCTGATTGGGCGACGGTGTGGGCATTCCAGAATCAGCCGCGTTTCGGCTGGGTGATAACCAAGTCTTTCCGCTAGAAGGGCGAATTGAAGGACCTCAAGGCTGTACCAATGTTCAGCCCCGGGTGATGTCCGTGCTCATGTGCCTCGCAGACAGGCCGGGAGAAGTGGTTACGCGTAACCAAATTTTCGACTCGGTCTGGGGCAAATCTATCGTTACAGAAGATTCCCTGACCCGGTGTATCTCGGAACTCCGCCGCGCGCTGGACGACAAGCCGCCCAGGTTTGTCAAAACGGTTCATAAAGTTGGCTACTGCTTGATGGGCGAAATCGAGGTAATTTCGCCGGCAATCGACCAGGCACCCATGCCCGCTGGATTAGACAATGAGATTGGAAACGAACAATCCGTTTCTGATCAGATTCTGTGCGCACTCGTAGGCATTTTCGAAATTGATCCGACGCAGGGACCATTCGTTGAGCTCGACCCATCGCCCGGATGTACTTTGGAAATTCACCGGGCCGGAAGCACGATGATGGTGGTGACCAATAGCGTCGCCAAAATGGTGTCGATCATCGAGTTCTGCGGACCGACGGTTCGAGGGAGTATCTGTGCCGGCGATGTGCTGATGGGGGGCTCAACCCCTTCGGGCGGAGCGATTCAGCGAGCGACTTCGTTATTCAAGTCAGCTTCTGAACGAGAGCTTCGAATTAGCGGAGAGGCGATCGACCTTATTGGCCCCGATGATTTACCGCAGGGGGTAGGAACACTCGCTTAGACTTTCGCCGCCAACTGGTGAGACTGGCTTAGCAATCGTTTCCATCCATATTGCGAGGATTGAGCAGCCACTTCAGTCGTTAGCGACTCACAGTCTTTCTCGGATACCGCCGCCAGATTGAGTTTGCTCTTGCTGGCCCAAAATTTCGACTTAAGGTCCTGGGCCGACCGGGCGGATTGACGGAACAAGGTCTCCGCTGAGCTATTGTTCCCGCGATGCTGTTCCAGCAAACCCAGGTAACGGGCAACTGGCCCAAGGTAAGTAAACACCGTGTTGGCATGTTCGCTGTGGTGATCAGACAGGTTGAAGGTGAGTCGATCAATCAGGCCCTGGTCGCATACAGCAATTGCCGGCTCCACCAGCAGGCAGTTCAACCACAGGAAGGTCTGGTCGTGAGCAAACTCAAAGCTGGCAAACCGTTCAAGCAGCGGCTGGACCAACGCCGATTCCTGGCAATCTGCGGCAACATGCGCAGCGATGGCGTATTCCTCTAGCGGACTGCCAGGCAATATGGCCAGCAGCTTCTCCAAGGCAAACAACATATCGGCCTTATCGACCGTTTCGTAGGCAACCCAGAAGGTTTGAATACGAAAAGCGTTCTTTCCCTCACGTTGACCAGTCCGTTTGGTGAGCTCCAATCGCCGTTGAGCGTAAGTCAAGCTGTCGGTGTAGCGTGCTTCAAGCAATGCGACGGCCGATTCGCGCAGATACCACATGCTCCTTACGCTTGGATCGTTGACCACCCGGGCGGACGCGCGCATCGATTCCATGTTCTGGTCGAGCATGGCGCGTTGACCGATCCGCACCGCGGTGAACACGCCATGGCCGGCAGCCTCAAACTGAAGCACCGGGTCTTTGGCCTTGGCCACAAGCTTCAGCAGATCTACATTTTCTTTCAGACGCTGCTCGATGGGGTGGAAAAACACCCAGAGCCGACGGGACTGGACTTCGGCGAGAATTTCGGAAGATTCTGATCGAGCCAGTTCCAGCGCTCTTTGGGAGGTCTCCACCGCCTGATTGCGGTCATCCAACCAAGTGAGCTCAACGGCTAGCAGCGCCGTTACCCTTGTAGCCAAGGCAGTTTCTTCAGCCGGCAGCATGGCCAAAGCCCTTTTCAGGCGTTCTACGGCCTCCAATTCAACGTCTCGACCGCGGGAGAACGTCAAGCGATAGGTCGACAGCATCGCGCGCGCCATCAATACACCATCGCCAAGCGATTCCGCCAAATCAGCCGTTTGCCACAGAACTTCGTCGCTGCGAGTATCTCCGATTCTTGCGAGCGCGATGCCTAAACCCAACTTGAGGCGGCAAGCCGCGGAGGTGTTTTGGTCGGGCTGAAGACCTAAGGCAGACTCATACATGTCGCGCGCTTCTTCGTTCGCATGTTGGTTCAGCGCAGCGTCGGCAGCCAGCGCTGCCCACATTGCAGCCTCAGCAACGTAGCCCAGGGAGATAGCACCGGCATAAAGCCTCGCCAAGTCTGCAGGAGAAGCCAGCTCGCGATTCTGAGGCAGCTGAAAAGCCTCGGCGGCTCGCGCGTGTAAATGAGCCAGTCTGGCTGCACCGACACCCTTCAGGAGATGTGCTCGTATCAGAGAGTGGGCGAACTGATACTTGAGCTTGACGGAATCGACCAGCTTGATCAGCCCGAGCTCAGTCGCGCGATCCAGCGCCTCAAACACATCCAAAGGATCCCGGTTTACATCAGCGATCACGCGGGCCGTAAAGCGGGGGCCGCATACCGCACACGCTTGCAGAACGGACGTAGCAGCAGCCGGCAACTCCTCGAAACGCGCCTGCAGGGCTGTTTCCAAAGACTCTGGCAGATCGATTCCTTTGGAAACAAAATCCATCAGGTTGACCAGATGCAGCGGCCGTCCCTGAGTTGTGACATGTATAAAGTCAGCGAGCTCGTCCGACAGAGTATTGCCATAAAAGACGCGGATGTCGTCGCGAGTGAGCGTTCCCAGAGAAATCTCCTTAACCTGGGACAAGCCCCATTGATCGGCGGCGAGTGATGTGAGCGGCTTGATTCGCGGATCTTCCTCTCGGGAGGCCAGCACGATGGTGACCGGCGCTTGATCAAGGTTCGCAATGACACCTTCGATGAGTTTTAGCGTGCTGTCGCTGGCCCAATGAAGCGAGTCCAAGATCAGTACGGTGGGCTGAGCGGCGGCCAGGTGCCCTAGCCACTCAACCAACGCATCAAACAAACGCTGTTTCTCTGTTTCTGCGCTTTCGACCTCGGTGCTTTTTAAGCCGTAGAGCCTCTCCGAGATCTCCGGGACAATCTTTTCAAGCTGCGCGACCGAAGCGAGAGACTGCAGGGCCACATGGTCGACTTGGTTTAGCCAAAGTGAGAGACAATCGTGAAAACTCGCGTACGGTTGACCAAGCCCTTCGTGTTCCTGCCCTCCTAATACTCGGGCACCCTGGTTGGCTGCAAACAACGCAAACTCCGACAGAAGACGAGTTTTACCAATCCCCGCTTCGCCGACAACGGTGACCAGCATGGGCTGGTCCTGGGGCGGCGAAACGCAAAGCTTGAGAGCTCGAAGTTCTGCGGTGCGACCCACCATGGGCTGATCACCAGGGACCAGGAACAACGGTAAGCTGAATTCTGTCGCGGTTTCCTTCCAGTTCACGGCATAGTGGCCGCTTTCCTGCTTTCTTAGTTCAGGAACCGATTCTTCGGAGAGCAAAAACCGGCGGACCTCGCGCGACAACAAGATCGGTGTCTCCTGTGAGGCAGCGTCTCTGAGCAGCGAGGCCTCCACAGTGGCCTGACCCGTGCACTGCTTACCGGCCAGGAAGATAGAGCCGGCACAGATGCCGATTTGGATTTGGGTTTGATCCATCTGGGCCGCAAATCGGGCCAGCGCTACGCTGACCTGGATCGTGACACTTGCGCTTCGCAAGATGCCGAAGAAGCTCTGGCTGTCGATTTGGATGACTCGCCCACCGCGGCCAGCAACCACGCGTTCGAGGCTCTCCAACTCATTCGGCGCCCCCCCGGACCCCTGAAGACGAACTGACATCACGCAGGCTAGGAGGGATTCTTGAGTCATCGACCGCCGAACCTAGATGAGCGGAATGAGGCCGTCAGCTTGTGCCTTGTTCGCCTTGCGGCGGGCGCCGGCGTGGAGAAAGTCGAAACCCTTGATCTCGTCGATATGTGGCTCACCGGTTAGCGCGAAAGCGGCGAGCTTTCCGCCAGTCACCGCGCTCTCAAAGGCGCCGACATTGATGCCGGTATAGATCCAGTCCCCGGCGGCGACCGTATTGGTTAACCCGGTTTCCCAAGCGTGCATTCGACCGGAAGCACTGCGCGGGGGCGCTTGCACATAGGCCTCCATCGGGTCGTCGTTCACTTTGTAGAACTGGTATCCCATCCGTTGCGGGCCTTCGCGACCTTCCCGATCGTAGATTAGTTCAAAATCCAGCGTCATGGCGTCATGGCGCGCTTCGATATCCAGTCGACCGTCCTTAAGAAAATTGCCCAGCACTCGCACGATGCTTTCAGCGTGGGTTTGGGTGCGGATGAGTTTCTCCGGCTCAGTGGCCTTCTTGTCGGTTTGGATTGGCCCACAGGCGTAAAGGAGCCCTTCCGGCGGATCATCTTTGGGCCAGCCTTCGTACTGGATCAGATCATCGAAAGCCACCATGGCACTGAGCGGCGCCGGAAACGTGGGTGATGCGTACCGGCTGGTGTGCGGGAGTTCCAGGTCCGGATCAAATGACCAGCCCATCTCTGCAGTGCTCTTCGTAAACCAGACCTGGGCGGCGTGGGTTGCGGTCGTCGAGAGACGTTCGTTCGCGATTTGCCACGCGCCGAAATCCAGTCCCACCAGAGGAAATACGGACGGCGGGATCGCCATCACGACAAAATCGAACTCCGACCCTTCGGTTAATGTCACCTTACCCGGCTTCGGCGATGAGGGGCTTTCCCAGGCTTCGAAGTCGACCCCGCTGTCTTTCAACTGAGTGCCGTCTACAAGTTGATCCCAGCGCGGTTCGTTAGGCCAGACCTCTTTTGTGGTTGGCGCACCAGGTTCTTTCTCCCAGTCCATGTTGATCAGAGGGTAGTACTCGCCGTCCGTTGGCTGCGCTTGTTGATCGAATAGCAGGGTATGGATTCTGCGGTCACCGCGGCCGTTGGTTGCCGTAGTGACTGATCGAAGCTTATGGAAAAACTCGAACTTCACCCCTTGATCCACCAGATGAAGATAGAGGGGCAGCATCACCGATTCGCCAGTTCCGGCCTGGAAAAAGTAGTAATAGTCGCCGTCGCCTGTCAGCGCGCGAAGCAGCCAACCCAGCCACGACGCAGCGGATAACTCAGGATAACGGTTGTCGTTGCCGCTGGGCGAGGAGAAAAGAATATTCGGCACTGCAACAAAAGCCGGTGAGTTCATCGACGAGGCATGGGCGCCATGCATCCGCAGCCACACGTCCGCGCGCAAGTCGTCAATATGATCGAGTTCAGCCTCCGGTTCGGTCAGATACCCCTCTTTAAGAACCCCAATGATGGTCGCAGTGAAGATATCCAGGATAGTCAGCCGGTAGCTGAAGCCCCGTTGGTCGTTCTCATGGTTCTTGATTTCCTGATGGGTGTACTTCTGAACGGATTTGAATCGCTTGATCAGCGTATCGCGGATTGCATCCGTGACATGCTCACGCTCGCTTAGGCGCTCCACCGCGGCTTTGGCACGATGAATGGCGATCATCAGCTTGACTCGATTCGGCGTATTAAGGATTCGCTGAAAGCTGGACGTGTAAATTTCTTGCAGATCCCGGTTGAAGGATGCGAGGGCGTCGTTGAGATTTTGACGATGAGTTATCGATCGGAGCAGTTTCTCGAGCAGCGTAATCGGCTCAGGAAGCGGAGCCAGCGGCGTGCACCATGGCTTCCCGGTATGTCGCGGCAGCGCCGACGGCTCCGGCTTATAAAGCTCATCGGCGTTGGAGATAGGGTAACTGAAGGAGGTTGGAAGAAACGCATCCGGCAATTCAGTGGACATCAACTTAGGGTAGTGTGACGGGTCCAGCTTTTCATACACCTCCTTGATCATGCCCCAGGTGTTGAAGTAAAAACGGCAAAAGCCATGCACCCCGTGTTCTTCAACGCGCCAATGGGTATCCTCACCCCGGCCGGTAGCGCCTTTACCGCCCAGCCGCCAACCCGGCTGATAGACCGTAATGTCATATTGCGCATCCCAGTCCTTAACCTGCGTCAAATGAAACGCGGCGCTAAGCCCGGCAGGACCACCTCCGACGATGGCGATCTTTTTGCGTTTGGCCATTTCCTCTCACTTGCCCCTGGGTCATTGGGTTACGATTCAAGCAGTTCGTGCGTCCTGGCGCTTTCCTTGAGGATTTCACCCAGGCGCTTCTTTGCACGCCACAGCACGCGGTATAGATGGTCTCGGCTTACCTTTATCAAATCACACAAATCTGAGGTGCCCAACTCTTCGGCGATGTAGTGCCTCATCAACTGTCGGTCTCTTTCTTTGGATAGCCGATCGATCGCTTTTTCAACCCAGGCGTACACCTCTTCGGCTAGGACGATATCCAGGGGTGAATCTCCTTCGTTGTCACAGGAGATTTCTTCGGAGATCTCCGTTTCTGAAAGGCGGGCCAGCAGTCGACAGCGGGCGATTAGGGTGAATCGGGCGATCCCGAACGCATAGCTTTCGATCTTGGCCGGGTCTGCCGGCGCGCCGGCACGAATTTTTTTTAGGAATACCAGGAAGGTGTCCTGAACCACCCCCTCAACAAGCTCCGTGTTTCGGGTCTGAGCCCGGACGAATCGTGTCACCCGTGGGTAGAGGTGATTAACCAAAGCAGACTCTGCCTGCTGGTCGCCGTGCCGGGCACGTAGAAAATGTTCGGCCAGATTACTGCGGATCGGCTCTTTTCGTCGGTGGATCGCAGGGACCTCTGCTACGCATTCCATGGTGCTTTTCCGGGGCGTCGTGTGGGAAAAGCACAGTGAACCGTAGGGACTTTTTTGTCGCGGCAAGAAATCTGATGAATTTCTGAAGATTCCTACGGCAAAGCGCAGAAATTGCCGACAGACCCTATGGATCAGTAGCCTTGACATACGTTAGTAGTGAACAGGACTTGGGAAAGCTCGCATCCAATTAAGAAAGCATAGGCAAGTTTTACGACATGCCGGTGATAGGTTTCGAATTCTCAAGGCACTTATCTACTAGGAATAAATCCTGATCGGCGCCAAAAAACGGAAATTCAGCGCCGCTTAGAACCATAGCCGCGCGAGTGGTATAACTGGACACCAATCGATCGTAGCGCATGAGTTCAGCAATCAGGAGTCGACGTGGGGGACGAGTCGGAGCCATCCCGAGGCTCCGCGGCCGGAGAATTGGCCCGGAGAATCATGGAGGGAGACAAGGATGCGGAGAGTCAATTTTATGAGAAGTACTATCGCTGGCTGGTTTTCATCATACGAAAGCGATACGTCGAGTCGTCATGGGTTGAAGACATTGCACAGGAGGCGCTAGTTGTGACAATCACGAGCCTTCAAGACGCAAAGGTCGAGAACCCAGATAGAGTTCTTGGTTACCTTCGGCGGACGGGTCTTCGAATGGCCGCAAGGTTTATGACTCGTGAAAACAAGCAACTCCTATCCGATCCGCAGGTGTTAGCAGAACTAGAGGCTTCGCCTGAAAATGTAGCTGCCAAAACGGAGTGGATAGATCTAATCGAGTGTGCAAAACAATGCATAGACGATCTAACAGTACCGAGAGACCGAGATATTCTGCGGCGGTACTTTGTTCTAGGTGCGGAGAAAGGCGAAATTTGCCGGGACCTCAACCTAGACTCTGGTCTTTTTGATCGGGTGCTATTCCGGGCAAAAGGTAGGCTTCGCGAGTTGTTTACGAAGAAACACTTAGACGGCCGAAGAGAATGACGGCGAAAACCCAAACCGAGGCTTACTCAGAAATCCAGGAACGTCTCGCGCTTGACGGCCTGGATGAAAGTCTCGCTAGGAAATACCAAGCCAACCAACTGAGCACTCGTGAAGTGGAAGAGTTTGAGCTTTGGCTGGCAGAGCACCCCGATTTGTTGTTTGATCTGAGCGCAGATCTAGCCCTTGATCATTACTTAGCCGCCGAGACGGGTTTCGCTCCTGGGCCATCACCAAGAAAGACGGATCCGAGCAAGTGGCTAACAGGCTCGTTACTTGCTGCGGCTGCCGCGGCAGCGGCCATTGTAGGATTGGGAACTCTATTGGTTTCAGCTAGCCGGGAGAATCAACAGCTCCAAGCAATGCTCGAAGCCTCGCGTGCAATCTCTGACAAAGTAGACCTGGTATACCTAGAGACTATGCGTTCGGGAGAAATCCAACCCACTCGGGTTTCTGCTAGTGAACATTCGCTCGTTTACGCCAGCGTACCTGTGAACGCAAACGACTCATATCGCCTAGTCATAACTCAACCGGACGGCGAAGCAGTAGGAGAACTTTCGGGACTGAAATCCGACAATGGTGAGGTGAAAATCTATATCCCCTCTGGTTTCCTTCCGACGGGCGATTTAGTGATCGAGGTATTCACTGCTGAGGAATCAACGCCGACTGTTTCTTACTCGGTCGTGGCAGAATAGGTGACACTTCAGGCCTTAGAGTACTCTGGTATAGCTTTGGTTCGAAGCCACCATGACGAAACCCGACCAATACTTCGGGTGGCGATATCTCCGAGAATCGACCATGGCTCGTTGAGCTGACCGCAGAGCCATTGCTCCATTACCGTCATGGAGATCTAGACCCGCGTAGAAGTGGGACATAAAGGTTGCCGTTCCCCGATCATCTACCGGCCAAAGAGTTCCGATCACAGATCCAGCACCTCGGGAAAGCAACCCGCTGGTAAGACTCTCCAGACCAGCGCCGTTGTACTGTTTGCCCAGTGCAGTTTCACATCCGCTGATAATAACGAGGCGAGACTTAATATCTTTTGCCAGAAATTGCGATAGCGACACAAAACCGCGGTCGCCAACTTCGTTTGAAGGGCTCACCGCTAATCCGACTACATCCGGTGTCTTTTCCGAAAAATAGCCGTGGGTCGCAATGTGAAGGACACTCGCGTTTCGAAAGGGTTCAGATAGCAGATTATTTGCGGTCGCGGCACGTCGGGCCGCTAAAACTACGTTTCGATTGGTGAAACGCCTCTGAATTGACTCAGCCTCACGAGCAGTAAACGGCAAACGTTTGAGGTTCTGACTCCAGCTACGGAATGCTTCGGTTTCGGTTTGTGCTGCTATCATCTCGCCAAAAATAGGATCAGCGAATATCGCGATATCCGCGACGTTGGCACTAGGGGTAGGTTGAACCCTTTCGTTAAGGAAATCAGAGACCGATGGGGTCTGAATGATCTGAAACCTTGTCGCAAGATGTTCCTGTGAACCAGGGATTGGCAACGCAGCCAGGGGCGTTGAGGCCATCAGCGCGGGTAGCACAAACACCAGCCTGTCAATCTCAACCCAATTAACGCTGCCAAGATTGCCAAATAGAGTAGTGTAGAGTTGTCCAGCAACATGGGAATCTGCACCTCGGTCCAGGGCGAATTGATTCAATAGCCTGGGGAGATCTGGCGCCGAAAGCTCATGAGACTGAAATTGCGTTGCGCCCACGGCAAATGCAGTAATTGTTTCCGTCGAATCATCGTAATGAAATCGAATGACCAGTGTATCTGGCTGGAGCGAAGCCTGGATTTCGTCGAAGGTCAGAGTCGTTATTTCTTCAGGCAAAGCTAAGTTTGAGCGCGAATCCAAATAGCGCTCTCGGGCGAGATCTAATTGTTCCATCGCAACCGCGAGTTGCTCAGGCTTTCTCGCAGCATCAACGAGGTTCGCCTCTGCCGTTCTATAGGCCCGCAACGCCGGTTCGACTGAGTTGGCGTCACTGAGCGATTCATTGAGACGTGTTCTACGCCCAGCACGAACCCAATAATTTTCGTGTCGCTCAAGCATTTCAAATGCTTCCTCACGACATCTGGTTGTATGTGAACACGTTACATGGAAGAGTCGACGTAGGTTCTCCGAAACAAGGTCATGAGTTCGGTGTGCCCATGATTTTGGAATTGCTGGAGCCGTAAATTGCCGACGGACCGATTCCATGAGGTCCAGAGCTTCTTTAGCGTACTCTGATGCCTTCGCTTTATCGCCCAAGGCTTTCGAATGGCGCAGGAACAGAAGATAGAGGTCTATCTTCACGCCGGGTAAAAGATCTGCTTCCCGGAACTCGCTGTCAAACTTTTGTTCGTACCTAGCCATTTTTTCGAAATCCGCGCTAAGCCAGGCAACTTCAGTAGCAGTCGCAAGCGCGTCAAGCCGGTATCTGGTGCTAACGATCTTATCTGAAACGCTCATTGCCTCGGAAATCATTCTCTGCGCTGAAAGTAGATCTCCTAGATCTAGATAGTCTCGCGCGATTTCCACGCGAAGACGGTTAGCAAGCTCGGGTGACTCAGTCTCAAAGAATTTCAGGGCACTCGTATGAATTGCTAGCGCACCTGTGGCATCGCCACTCTCTCGGAGAGAACTGGCAGCGCGAAAGCCCGAGAGATGTGTTGAAAACCGATCTCCGATCCTTTCAGCAAGATCGTGAGATTGCTTGAAGTATCGATACGATTGTATCCAGTCGCCTGTCTCTTCATATGTGAGAGCAAGATTAAAGAGTATTCCGAGTTGGGACTCGGCAGTCATTTGCTCGCTTGAGTCAGCAAGCACTTCCCTCAGTATTCTTTGCGCCTCGCTCACCTTTCCTAACCGATTTAAGACGGAAGCTCGATTTACTCGATTCGACCTGATTTGATCCAGGTGCGTTGTCAGATTACTTTTAAACTCCACCATTGCGAGTTGGTAATAGGTGTTGGCCTCCGAGAATGAACCCGAAATTAGCGCCGCCAATGCCAACAAAGAATACGTGTCCGCAGTCAAAGTGCGCGATTTTCGAAGGGTTGTCGTCTTAAGCAGTTTTTCGAGGCTTTCATTGGCTAAGTGCACGAGCTCCTTTTGCTGACCACGGGAAGCATGCATCAGATTGGCGCCAGCAAGCATCAGCATGATCTTCGCGCAATCCAATTCATACTCGGACACAAATTGCTGATCCGCGCAGTATCTAGCCACCGTAGGCGATAGAAGCTCAATTACGGCAGCATATTCCTCTGCAGCTTGCCGGGCGCGTGCGACGCCAGCCAAATGGATGAATGTTAAATTTGAATCGGGCCAACGCGCTTCGATAGAGTTGAGCAAATCTGCTGCCAATTCTGGCTTACCCGCATCTCCATATGCTTTCGCCAATGCATAGGCTAAATGTCGATCACTATCAGTTTTAATCCCACCGTGATCGAGCCGATTCTGCAGAAGCTCCAGGGCGGCTCTCTCGCCCGAGCTGGTACCCTCGTACAATCGATTCAGAGCCTCGCTTAGAGTGCTGTAAGAACCAAACTGTTCATCTTGACTATTGCGATAGACTTCGACCTCCACATCGTGCGGGATCGAGGCATGGTTCCCGACAGGCGCAAGCAGCCAATCTGAAGCTTTTCTTGCAGCGACCGGACCCGCCACGGCCACACCGGGCATCATCGCAGGTAGGAAAGCTAACGACCCCCCTGAGGGGAACTCTAGGCGTACCTCTGCGGCGAGTTGAGATGGGCGTAATACAAACACCATCGTTTCCTCAGAATCCGTTTCCCCAGGTCCAACGAAAATCCCTGAGCTTTCTGAAGAGACCGTAGTAGCTAAAATCGACGGCGTGGCGAAAAGAAACGCCAAAGCTCCTATCAGGCCTAGCCGATTTCTAGCGAGATCAAATGGGTTACGCGATCTCGTCATAGCTTCATTCTTTCCAATACCAACTCGTAACTTTGACAAGAGTTCCCTTTTCCCAGGTGAGTTCTCCGACCATGACGGTGCCCGCGGGATCGCCAGTTCTCGGCAGACGAAGTCGATACGCCGTCAGTTCCCACCCATCAGCGAAAATTTCCTCGTTATCGACGTTGGTAGCGAGCAACTGATCCTCAGTTTCGATGAAAAATTTTAGGTCTGAAGTTAGTCGTTTTGCTTCACGATGCCAACTTCCCGTGAGCAAAAGCTTCACGTACCAATGGTTTCCATCAGAGCCGAGCAGTGATTCTGTAGTGTATCCAACTCGATCAGCAGCATTTGTTGGTGGATGATAGCTCGCAAGCGCGACTTCATCGAATGTTGGCTCACCGGCGGTTCCAATCAATATGAATTTGTGAAAATCGACTGGATCGGTCATTTCATTTTCCCTTTTTTGATTAACGCGACTGTATGAATTCGACAACGTCGAGAAACTTGATCCCATACCTTCGGGGCCGGGCGCTCCGCCCAAGAAACTCTCCAAACAAGCCCAGGCTGTTGAGCCAGCTATCAAAAGACTGGGGCAACAGTTGAGATATTGAGTGAGGGCTCATTTTCACCGAGGAAGACAAAACCTCGGCGACGATGATTCCCCCCAAAGGTCCAAGTCGATCGCCCGCATATCTGGAGACTCGCGCCTCCTGGAGCACATAGAGCCACAGAGGAAGTGTCTCTATATGTAGCCTTAGTGAATGCAGCCGACCCGTTCGTAATGAGTCTTGGTTGAGCGGAGTTAACCCTGCATCTGAGGCAAGGTCTGGGTAGTCGTTTGCAATGAACGAAGCACAATCGTAGCCCGCAGGAAGATGTCGACCTTGAGCTAAGTTGATTTCAACGATTGAAGCCTGCGATCCATCAAATGGGGGTTTATTCATCGCGTTGACAATGCCGCAATCAATTTTATGTGCCGGTTGTTGATCAAGAGTGTGCCAATCAACGATTTCTTCGACCGTGAAAGGCTCATCCCGAAATGCAGCGAAAAGATCCGGCATTTTGTGAATACGTCGTCGACCATATCTACGGTTGAGAGTGTATGAGTCTCGCACCATGCTGTGGCCAAAACGGAAACCAGCGAAGGCAAACGAATCTGGGATACGGTCGAAGCTGTCTCCGTTTAGGATGTGAGGCCCTGTACTTGTGCAACGTCGGTACACGGCTGGATCGACGACTTGAAACAGAAAATCCGTTATTGCTACAAATTGAAATGCCTTGATCGTGATCTCTTTAGCGTATTCAAAAGGCTTTGCCTTCGAATTGTTCGTTGCGTGATCTACCAGGCAGTTATGAAAACGAAGCCAGGTGGTGTGCATTTGAGATACGAGGTGGTTCTCGTCATTGCGTGGATCCGCTATGAGGGCCCTCCCCGTATAGCAATCACGTGGTAGATCTGACCCCAAAAACTGGTCTCCAGGCAGCTTGCCGATGATGAAACGCCCCGCAGCGTCGAAAGGTGGGCGAGGGTTGTGGGGTCCCGAGTGCCCGTAAAGGCTGCCCAGGTTCATGGTCCGCTCGACCTCAAGATCAGGGAACAGCGTGGAACTCGGAACAATTTCGTGAGCAATCATTTGTCCCAGATATGTGGCAATAGCGGACGTCTCATCGCCCGAAGGAGGGATATGGCGACTGCTCAGCATATGGCCTCGAATATCTTGATAGAGAATATGGTCGAGGGTTGGGGCTGGATTTAGGTTGGGAAACAGGGGGTCTATGTCAGTAGGTGACCCACATAGCTGTGGCAGGCCATCATCTGCAAGTGGTGGCATTTGAAGCAAAAATGACATTTGACTTAACCCCTTTGTTCCCGAACCGAAACCGGATTCGATACGGTCGGTTCTTGAAGAACTTTACCGGTGCGACAACCAGGTTTCGTTATTGATTTTCAAATCAAGTGCGACCGCGTCTCTATTCCTCTCATACAATCTCGAAGCCAATTCTTCGCACAGTTCATCGCAAATACACCTTGGAGAATTGAATCAGAGGAAAACATCATGTTTCAAAGGTCATCAAATGCCCTGGCGCCGAACAGTTTCTTAGAGTCAATCCCGAATCTGACCCATCCCAGAGTAAGGACGACGGAGCGGTGTTGCGGGCAAGAAAGCTTCCCGTTCGCTCACTGAAAAGATCACCGCTGTCGCCAACGTTTGCGTTATGTTCCAAATCGAGATGCCCGTCAGCCTGAAGTAGACCGCATTGATAATGTTTTTCGGCAGTGCCGCCTTGCCATTCGTTCGAACCAAGCGTATCGCAGTGATAAACAGCCAAACCAGATGATGGTAGGTGGGTATCCAGGCCTAGCTGTGAGCGATTTTCAATCAAAAAATACTCGTTCAGTCGATCGGTCTCGAAAAAGTGCACTTCGTTATATTTGCCATGCTCAGCATGGTACTGACCGCGACGGTTGATTTTTTTTCGTCGGCACCACCCCGCCAGATCACGAAGGTAAGCGCAGATCGGAGCCGGCGTTTTTCCAGCATCCAAGTGATTTCCCGAACTCATTAAGCAAAATCGCCCCATGCCAGCGCTTTTCTCAAAATCGCCATCGCGGCTTCCGTAGTCATAGAGATCTGGAAATCGACAAAGCATGTGCCCGGTTTCATGAGCAAAAGTTCCAATACTCATCGTGGAAACGTCGTCGCCCAGGCTACTTACCTGATAAAAGTTCGCGCGGTAGCCTCCGTGGCCCCAGTTCAGGATGTGATTGTGCGGCCACAGCCAGTCCTGATAAAGAGTACGTCCAGCGTAGATGAAAGAAATGGCATCAATAATGTTTTCATCGCGGGAGTCAAAGTTGCTGAGATCGATACCAGTAGCCGCAACTTCGTCTAGTACCGTCTTAAACATGGGATTTGTTGCGTAATACTGACGAGGCTTTGGCAGCCGAATCGGCCCAACGACTTCGTTGGTATAGTCGAGCAATCCACCGGACATTTCAGAGAAATAGTCTCTCACCGAACAGTAGTTGCCGTAGGAGTCGTATCCATGGGCATTAAGAATGTCGGAGACTTGCTGGTTACTGACGTTGACGTGGAAGTCTGAAAACTCCACCAAGACGACTAAGCCTCGGACTGGACCTTGGCTCACTCGCCGACCGTTCAAAAGACCGTTGTCGGGACCAAATGTCTGCAGCGTATGGGCGGGGGAGACAGGTCGGGCTGGTGGTTGGAGCAAATCAAATCGGCGCTCAAATATCGCGTTTCGCCTCCGCGAAGAGTCCCTTAAGTGTTTCCGAATTCGTTTTGGAGGCCTTCGCCTAACGGGGATGCGGCTCGAGATTAGAGTGCCATTGAATAGCTCAGCAAAACAAAACTGGCCCATCTCGCGGTCATAAACGACGGTGTATCCGTCTAAATTTTCATATCGAGCATAGAACTCGTCACCATTAACCAGCAATTCTATGTTTGCACCATGTTCCTGGGTGAATTCCAAAGTCTCATTAAAGATACTAGTCATTGGTCTACCATTCAGCCACGTAACGTATTGTCCGCTGGGCCCGTTGTCGCCTCGCCGAGAGGTTAGTACTTGTGACGTTTGCCCAGGCTCTATCTCACAAGTGCAGTTCTGGACAAGAATCTCTCAGCGTCCCCGCTCCTATGATCTGAATGATCGTGGAGTGCTCTCAGCTGAGTGGACTAATACCAATTTTGGCTCTCCACTGAACAAGGAAAACCGAATGACGAAACGCTGATTTACCGATGAACAGATTCTTGTCGCGATTCGTGATGCAGAAGCCACTGTATTTGTTCCATCACCGCTTACCGCACACATCAGTGCATAACTGGAAAGCCGGCCTTGCTGTTCCCTGATCTGATGTCACCCACTACGCAAAAATTCGCAGTTAGGGCACAAGATCTGTGGGATTCATCGAAACTCGTAAGCGGCATGGTCGGGGAGCACTCAAGAATGGGCGAGATGGTCAGCCATCTCGCTGAGATCGACATCAAACCATTTTCGTGCTGCGGCAAACCCGCCGTCCTCCTGCCGCGCCTCCTGAACAAATCCCGTGAAGCGGTTGTAGTCTAATTTGACCAGGCTCATGACGAGCAGTCGCGCCGTTAGGTAAGCATGTTCGGACAACTTTACGTCTTGGAATGCTTTGCCGTTGAAAAGCTTCTTGATTGTGGCCTTGGTCCACTGCGACTGTCGAAATTTGTCATATTCCAGGGGGGCTGATCCGGCAAGGTCGTGCTCCATGTTTACCGCTACTCCCTCGTGTACCCATAACGGTGCCTGGGGAAGGTGGCTCATCAGGGCGTGTGTGAGTTCATGCGCGACCACGCCCTCACTGAATCCCTGGTCGAGGTAAGGAAACAGGAAGTGCCCATAGCCATCATTGACGAACAGCCCGGAGCTGGGGATGGCAGATGCCCTGCCGTAGGCGGCTTCCTGGTACTGGTCGTAGAGGTCCGCATTGTCGAATACGAAGATCACCCAGATCCCGTGGCCTTCGTCCAGAGCGATTCCCGGCAGTCGCCTCAGAATCCTTTGGCGCGTTGCTTCGGAATAGTCCAAGAGCATGCCGGGTTTGCTGACGGTTTTTGGATAGACCAGAAGAAAGTTCTCAGACTGCAATGTCTTGTGAGTGTCAGACGCGACACGCTGGGTCCAGGCATGGGCTACCGCATTCCAGAACTGGACTGGATCCTCATCAGTTTGCTGCTGGTACGCAGATATTTTTGCCCAGTCCGGTTGAGCATAGTTTGATGTGGGAGAGACAAACGCAGACAGATCGAAAGACGATCGCGCTGGCTCAAGGTGCTTCTTTCTGCGTTTGAAAGAAAACATCATGCGTTGCTCTGGTAATGGCGCTTAAGGCTCAAGACCACGGTAAACCAGCGTTTCAAACCCTTTCAGTGTTTCTATGGCGTCTTCGTCGTAGAACGGTAGGTATTGCATCAGGAGGATTCCGCCGATCCCGTTGGTTCTGTCAATCCAGAACTGCGTGTTGAGGAGGCCTGCCCAGCTCAAGCTGCGCGGTGGTCGTTGGTCTTCGTTCGCATGAGAACCGGTGATCTGGAAGCCCAAGCCGAAGGTGTCGCGGTCTACACCGAGCGGAAAGGGTTTCGACCAATCTGGCTGATTGCCCTGCTGTAAGGAAATACGCACTGATCCAAGCTGATTGCGACTCATCTCCCCGATCGTCCTGCTGCTGAGCAGGCGCTTTCCATTTGGCGCGACGCCGTCATTGAGCATCAGCTGAATAAACCTGGCGTAGTCGCGTGCAGTGCTGTGTAGACCGCGATCGCCATTCGCCGTCGATCGAATATCAATCGGGTTGGGAATTTCTATAAGTCCCGAGTCGTCCAACCGATGCAGCGTGGCGACCCGGTGCTGGTTGGTTCTAGAAACGATGTAGGACGTCTCAGTCATTCCCAACGGCTGAAACAATCTTTCTTGTAGGATGCGTTCCAGGCCCATTCCGGTGAGGTGCTCGAGTGCAATTCCCGCCTGGCTGATGCCTTGCCCGTAAGACCAGCTGGTCCCCGGATCGTGGAGCAACGGCAACGTTTGCTGGTCCAGCTCGGGATTGGCCTGTCTGATCGCCCCATTGATCTGGTTAGAGAATCCGTACGCCATGCCCGACGAATGCGACAGCAGGTGTCGGATGGTCATTGGGGTGGCCGCGGGACGGGTGGTGTATTCGGTGGTTTCAGGGTCAAATTCGACGAGTACTCTTGGCTCCGCGTACGCCGGAATATAGTCGGCAATTGGGTCATCAAGGGCGAGCTGCCCATCCTCTACCAGCATCATGACCGCCGTTGCCGCAATGGGCTTGGTCATTGAGGCAATGCGGAAGATCGTGTCCATAGTCATCGGCGTTTGGTTCGCAACGTCTCGTTGACCGAAAGCCGCCGAGTAAAGCTCACCGTTCTTGTCGATGACGAGCGCTACTAAGCCAGGGATCTTTGTGGAACGGACCTGCTTAGCCAGGTAGCGATCGATTTGGTCCGCATTTGCTAGTCTGCCCGAGGCGGGTTGAGCGTTGGATGTCATAGGTATAAGCAAGATCGCAAGGAATAGTGCGGCAACAGCATGACTTAGCTTCCGAAGTTCTGGGGTTTGCCTGAAAGCCATGGCGACGCTACTTGCCTGGAAAACGCTCAGTTTAGAAGTCGCTGGCGCAAATTTCACGGTGCAGGCCCCAGGTGTTTAGGAGCACCGACTACTACTTTGGCCACGTTTCTTGGCGTTTCTTTTTAGCCATAGTGGTTAACCCAGAGCGTCTCGCGGGACCTGGCGGGAATACTATAGGCAAATTGATGAAACGACCTCGTTTGCGATCAATATTTCTGGTGCTTATTGGTGGGCTGGTGTTGTTCTACCTGACCGGGGTGTATCTGGTGGCCACCGATACTCGCGAAGCTCCGGCATTTGACGGCCCACCGGCGGGCCACGAAACCATCGCGATCTTTGGGGCAACGGGCACGGCCGGAGACGGCATCCTGGAAGCGGCTCTGGCGGATCCTGGCGTTAGGCAGATCCATGTCGTTACGCGTCGGCCGTCCCCTCGCATCGAAGCGGGCGTTGCTGCTGGCAAGGTTGTTATGACCCAGCACCTGGACTATCTCGACTACAGCACTGTCATCAACCAGCTGGCGGACGTCGAAGCCGTGTTCTGGGCGCTCGGCACCAGTTCGCTGGGTGTCGATGAGGAGACGTACGGCAAGATTCACGTGGATTTTCCGGCGCAGTTTGTTCGCCACTGGCTTGAGGTTACCGAGAGGCCGCGCGTCAGTTTCCACTACATCAGCTCCAGCGATATCTCCGAGAATTCGGACACCATGTGGGTGCGGGAAAAGATTCGCGCGGAGAAAACGATTGAAGGACTGACGGAGGGCACCGCGATCACCGCCGTGTTTTATCGCCCAGACTATATCGGTCCAACGGAGGCGGAAGCTCACTTGGGGCAGCAGATCTTATATGGCGTGTTTGCACCCGTGGGCGTGGCGATCAAAGCAAGGCAGATTGGTCAGGCCATGCTGGAGATTAGCGCCCGACGCGACGCCACCAGCCACGGAACGCGACTTCCGACGTCAGCCATCAAACAATTCAGCGATGCTTGGGAAAACAGACGTGATCAAGATTGACGGGGTCAGAGTAAAGGGACAGAGTATTTTACTCTGTCCCTTTACTCTGACCCCACGTTTAGCGGGAGCGCTTGACCGCCTTGCGAAGACGCTCGAGCGCTGCAAGCTGGGCAACAGCTTCGGCCAGCTCAGCCTGCGCCTTGGCGTAGTCCATGCCGACTTCTTTGTCAGCCAGCGTCCGCTCGGCTTCCTCTTTGGCGGCAAGGGCCGCGGCTTCGTCGAGGTCGCCGGCGCGGATCGCCGTGTCGGCCAGGATGGTCACGACGTGCGGCTGAACTTCCATCAGGCCGCCGGAGATATAGAGGAACTCTTCCTCGTCGTCTTCCTGCACGACGCGGACCTGCCCCGGCTTGAGGCGGGTGATCAGCGGGGTGTGCCGGGGCATGATGCCCAGCTCACCCATTTCACCGGAGGCCACCACCATTTTGGCCACGCCCGAGTAAAGCTCTTCCTGGGCGCTCACGATATTGCAGGTTAGGGTGGCCATGGTTTTCTCCGGTTCTTCCTATTCCAACTTCTGGGGTTTTCTGACCCGAGGGGCTTCGTCGCTTTGCGACTACGCCCGCTCCGCTTAAGGCGAAGCCTTAAGCGGCCTTTTCCGCCATTTCCTTGCCGCGGGCTTCCGCTTCTTCGATCGTGCCGACCATGTAGAACGCCTGCTCAGGCAGGTGGTCGTACTCGCCGTTCACGATGCCTTTGAAACCGCGGATGGTGTCGGCCAGCTTCACGTACTTGCCTTCAGCACCGGTGAACTGCTGCGCCACGAAGAACGGCTGCGAGAAGAAACGCTCGATCTTCCGGGCGCGGGCTACCGCGGCGCGGTCGTCGTCGCTCAGCTCGTCCATACCCAGGATCGCGATGATGTCCTTCAGCTCTTTGTAGCGCTGCAGGGTGGACTGCACCGCACGGGCCGTCTCGTAGTGGTCGACGCCGATCACGTTCGGGTCGAGCAGCCGCGACGTAGAGTCGAGCGGGTCCACAGCCGGGTAGATGCCCAGCTCAGCGATTTGGCGCGACAGTACAAGCGTTGCGTCCAGGTGAGCAAAGGTCGTAGCCGGGCTCGGGTCGGTCAGGTCGTCCGCCGGTACATACACCGCCTGGAAGGAGGTGATAGAACCGGTCTTGGTAGACGTGATCCGCTCCTGCAGGTCACCCATCTCCTTAGCCAGCGTGGGCTGGTAACCCACCGCGGACGGCATCCGGCCGAGCAGCGCGGACACTTCCACACCCGCCAGGGTGTAGCGGTAGATGTTGTCGACAAACAGCAGCACGTCGCGGCCTTCGTCGCGGAAGTACTCAGCCATGGTCAGGCCGGTCAGCGCCACGCGCAGGCGGTTGCCCGGCGGTTCGTTCATCTGGCCGTACACCAGAGCTACCTTGTCGAGTACGCCGGCTTCGGACATCTCGTGGTAGAAATCGTTACCTTCGCGGGTCCGCTCACCCACGCCGGCGAATACCGACAGTCCTTCCTGCTGCACGGCGATGTTGTTGATCAGCTCCATCAGCGTCACGGTCTTGCCCACACCGGCGCCGCCAAAGAGGCCAACCTTACCGCCCTTAGCGATCGGCATGATCAGGTCGATCACCTTGACGCCGGTTTCCAGAAGTTCGGCACTCGAGGCCTGCTCGTCGTAGGCCGGCGCCGCGCGGTGGATTTCCCAGCGCTCGTCTTCGCCGATGGGACCGGCTTCGTCCACCGGGTTACCCAGGACGTCCATGATCCGGCCGAGGGTCTTCTGGCCGACCGGCACCTTGATGGCGGCGCCCGTGTTGGTCACGGTCATGCCGCGCTTCAGGCCGTCGGAGGAGCCCATCGCAATGGCCCGCACCACGCCGTCACCCAGCTGCTGCTGGACTTCCATGGTGATCTCTTTCTCATCGATGATCAGCGCGTCGTAAACCGACGGCACCGAGCCGCGCTCGAACTCCACGTCTACCACAGCGCCGATGCACTGTACGATCTGGCCTTTCTGCTCGCTCATGTTCGCGTTCCTGCTTCGTGTTTCTGTCTGTTTGGGCTATGCCGGCTTAGACCGCCGCGGCGCCACCCACAATCTCTGAAAGTTCCTGCGTGATCGCCGCCTGGCGCGCCTTGTTGTAGGCGAGCGTCAGATCGTCGATCAGCTCATTGGCGTTATCGCTTGCCGCCTTCATGGCGATCATGCGCGCCGCGTGCTCGCTGGCCAGGTTTTCCACCGTGGCCTGGTACACAAGCACCTCGATGTAGCGCACCAGCACGTCGTCCAGCACCACGTTGGCGTCCGGCTCGTAGATGTAGTCCCAGCCGCGGTGCACCTGCTCGTCGTGGTCGGGCGGCAGCGGCAGCAGCTGCTCCACCTGCGGCGTCTGAGTCATGGTGTTCACAAAATCGTTGTACACCAGATACACCCGATCCATCTGCCCTTCGCGGTACGCGTCGAGCATCGTTTTGACCACGCCGATCACGTCGGCCAGCTGCGGCGTCTCGCCCAGGTGCGACTTGTGCGCAACGATGTTGCCGCCCAGACGCTGAAAGAACTGATTCGCCTTCTGGCCGATGGTCACGATCGACACCTTGGCGCCCTTCTCCATTTCGTACTCCCGCATGGGAGCCAGCACCTTCTTGAACAGGTTGGTGTTCAGGCCGCCGCAGAGGCCGCGGTCGGTAGAGACGATGACAAAGCCGACGTTTTTCACCTCGTCACGCTCGACCATAAACGGGTGCGTGTACTCGGGATTGGCCTTGGCGATGTGCCCGGCCACCTGCTTCATCATCTGGGTGTACGGACGCGTGCGGGCCATCTGATCCTGCGCTTTGCGGATCTTGGACGCGGACACCATCTCCAGCGCCTTCGTCACCTTCTTGGTGTTGTTGACGCTCTTGATCTTGGTCCGAATTTCGCGGGCACCGGCCATAAGCTGTTCCTATCTAATGCCTTACGTCAGTCGCTCGTCTGCTTACCAGCTTCCGGTTTCGCGGAAGCCTTCCACGCAGGCCTTGAACTCCGCCTCGATCTCGTCGTTCCAGGGGCCCGACTCGTCGATCTTCTTAGCGAGCTCACCGTAGTTGCTGCGCAGGTGATCGTGCAGACCGGCTTCGAACGTCAGAATCTGGCTCAGCTCGAGGTCATCCAGGTAGCCTTCGTTGGCCGAGTACAGCGAGATCGCCATCTCGGACACCGACAACGGTGAGTACTGCTTCTGCTTCATCAGCTCGGTCACGCGCTGGCCTCGCTCGAGCTGCTTCCGGGTTGCCTCGTCGAGGTCGGAAGCAAACTGAGCAAACGCCGCCAGCTCGCGATACTGAGCGAGTGCGAGGCGGACACCGCCGCCGAGCTTCTTGATGATCTTGGTCTGGGCTGAACCACCCACCCGCGATACCGACAGACCGGCGTTAATTGCCGGGCGAATACCGGCGTTGAACAGGTCGGTCTCGAGGAAGATCTGTCCGTCCGTAATCGAGATCACGTTGGTCGGAACAAACGCGGACACGTCACCGGCCTGCGTCTCAATGATCGGTAGTGCGGTCAATGAACCGGTGCGGCCTTTGACCTTGCCGTTGGTGAACTTCTCGACGTAGTCGGTGTTGACCCGCGCGGCCCGCTCCAGCAGGCGCGAGTGCAGGTAAAACACGTCACCGGGATACGCTTCACGACCCGGCGGACGACGCAGCAGCAGCGACACCTGGCGATAAGCCCAGGCCTGCTTGGTCAGGTCGTCATAAATGATCAGGGCGTCTTCGCCGCGATCGCGGAAGTACTCACCCATGGCGCAGCCGGAGTAAGCAGCAACGTACTGCATGGCCGCTGAGTCGGACGCCGTGGCGGCGACGATAATCGTGTGCTCCAGCGCGCCGGCTTCGGCGAGCTTGGCTGCCACCGCCGCAACGGAAGACCGCTTCTGGCCGATGGCCACGTAGATGCACTTAATGCCGGAGGCGGCCTGGTTGATGATGGTGTCGACAGCCACCGCGGTCTTACCCGTCTGGCGGTCACCGATGATCAGCTCGCGCTGGCCGCGTCCAACCGGGACCATCGCGTCGATGGCCTTCAGCCCGGTCTGCACCGGCTGGTCGACCGACTGACGCTCAATCACGCCCGGCGCAATCTGCTCGATCGGCGAGAAGCCGTCGTTCTCGATCGGGGCGCCGCCGTCGATGGGCGCGCCCAGAGCGTTGACCACCCGGCCCAGCAGGCCCGGTCCCACCGGAACTTCCAGAATCCGGCCGGTGGTACGCACCTTGTCGCCTTCTGAAATGTGCTCGTAGTCACCCAGGACCACCACACCCACCGAGTCGCGTTCGAGGTTCAGCGCGAGGCCGAAGGTGTTTTCCGGGAACTCGATCATCTCACCCTGCATACAGTCGGCGAGGCCGTGGATGCGGGCGATGCCGTCGGTCAGGCTGACCACGGTGCCTTCGTTGCGGGCTTCCGAAGCAACTTCGAACTTGTCGATGCGCTGCTTGATCAGCTCGCTGATTTCAGACGGATTCAGTTGGCTTTGCATGGGTCCAATCCTCTTTGCCGGCCTTTTCTCCGCCGGCGGCTAAAACGTATGATCTGGCTTGATCTCGTTGGTGATCTCTTACGGCTTCAGCGACTCAGACAGCAGATTCAGCTTTCGTCTGAGCGACCCGTCGATCACCATGTCGCCGGCCTGGATGATGGCACCACCGATCATGTTCGGGTCCACCACCGCTTCCAGCGCAATTTTTTTGTCGTACTTCTTCGCCAGGCTGTCGCTCAGGCGCCGGCGATACTCTTCGCTCAGCTCTGTGGCCGAACGCACCGTGACGTTCAGCGTGCGCTCCGCCTCAGCGCGAAGCTGTTCGAACAGCCTCGCGATCTCCGGCAGAACCGGCAGCCGGTCGTTGTGGTTCAGCAGGCTTAAAAAGTTGTCGTAACCTTCCGGCGCGTCGCCGGCAGCGGCAAAGATCGGCAGCAGCGTGTCGTTGTCCACGTTGGGATCAGCGATCATCTGCAGCACGGCTTCGCTGCTGGCGCCGGCGCTCGCCACCGCCAGCGCATCCGCCCAGGCGCCCAGCGCGTCAGCGCTGCGTGCTACCTCGAAAACAGCTTTGGCGTAAGGGCGGGCAAGCGTGGTGGCGTCGGCCATGACTTAAAGCTCCGCCGCCAGCTTGTCCAGCAGGTCGGTGTGCGCGTCGGCGTTGATCTCCCGACCGAGGAGCTGCTCAGCGCCAGCCACCGCCAGGGCGGCCACCTTACCGGACAGCTCTTCGCGCGCCCGGTTGACCTCCTGCTCGATGTCGCTCGCCGCCGCAGCCACCTGCCGCTCTCGCTCACCGATGGCGTCGTTGCGTGCTTCTTCCACAATCTGGACGGCGCGACGGTTGGCCTGCTCAACAATTTCGCTGGCCTGCTGGCGGGCGCTGCCCACCATCTCAGCGGCTTCTTTCTCCGCCTGCTCCAGCTTGAGCCCCGACTCGCTGGCTGCTGCCAGTCCGTCCGCAATGTTCTTACGCCGGGTTTCCAGCGCATTCACAATCGGCGGCCAGATGTACTTCATGCAGAACAGCACGAACACGATCATCGCAATGCTCTGACCGATTAGCGTGAGGTTCATGTTCATCGGATTTCTCCTGTCACCTTGGGTACTTCCGGGGCGTTAGTAACCCCGGAACCGCAAAACTGCTTAGCCCCCCAGGGCGGTTTGCAGCTGACCGATGAACGGGTTAGCGAAGGTGAAGAACAGGGCGATACCCACACCGATCATCGCAACCGCGTCAAGCAGGCCGATGGACAGGAAGAACTTACCCTGCAGCATGGGGCCGAGTTCCGGCTGCCGTGCGTTGGCTTCCAGCAGGCGACCACCCAGGATGCCCACACCAATGCCAACACCGAGTGCGCCCAGGCCAATCAGCAGGGCCACGGCAATGGCGGTCATTCCGATCACAGTTTCCATTTCATAACTCCCGTTTCGAGGTATTGCTATTGCGTTGTCAAAGTTAAGTCGTAAAGGCAGAGCGTTGTCGCCCAACCCGGTTTATTGATTCCCTAGTGATGCTCACTGGCCTGCGACAGGTAGACCACCGTCAGCATCATGAAAATAAACGCCTGCAGCGTGATCACCAGCAGGTGGAACACGGCCCACCCGAAGTGCAGCGGCAGCTGCCAGATGCCCAGCAGGGCGATCAGGATGAAGATCAGCTCACCGGCATACAGGTTGCCGAACAGGCGAAGACCCAGCGAAACCGGCTTGGCCAGCAGCGCTACGCCTTCCAGAATCAGGTTGATCGGCGTCGCCAGGATCTTGCCGACCAGGCTCTTGGCCGCGAACGGCTGGCCAGCCAGCTCGCCGACAAACCCGCCGACACCCTTCATCTTGAGGCTGTAGCCGAGGATGAGGACAAAAACGGTCAGCGCCATGCCCATGGTTGCGTTGACGTCGGTGGTCGGCACCACCTTCTGGTACTCCACGCCCGCGAGGTGCACCAGGCCGGGGATCCAGTCCACCGGCACCAGGTCCATGAGGTTCATCAGGAAGACCCAGCAGAAAATGGTCAGCGCCAGCGGTGCAATCAGCTTGCTGTCGCCGTGGTAGGCGTCGCGCACGTTGTTGTCGACGAACTCAACGATCGTCTCAACAAAGTTTTGGAGCTTACCTGGAACGCCGGCCTCGATGTTCTTGGCAACCTTCCGAAACAGCCAGCAGAAGATGACGCCCAGGAAAACCGACCAGAACATGGTGTCGACATGGATCGCCATGAACCCCATATTCGCCGCCTCTTCGGCGCCGTGGGCAAAACCCCAGGTTCCGTCGGGGTGACGGCCAAAGGTCAGGTTCTGGAGGTGGTGAACAATATATTCACCGGCTGTCTGTGTTTCGCCTTCGCTTGCCATCGCTACACTCTTATATAAGGTGTCGACTGTTGCGGTCTGCTTCCTGCTCGCCGCGTTCCTGCCGCCGCTTCAGTTCTGCGACGGTCTCCGCATCCATTTTCGCCAGCGTCACGCCCAGGGCGATGAGGTTGGCCGCCAGCATCAAGATGAATCCGCCGAACAGCCACGGGACGGTGACGCTGACCAGGTCCTTGGGCATCCAGTAGAACGCCAGAGCAAACAAGATCATTGTCAGTCCCAGCTTCATGCCTTCCGCACGCATGAGGCCAGCTAAAGTCACCGGTTTTACACCCCGGCGGGTGATCCCATACACTCGGCTGATCATGAGCAGGTGCGGCAGCCAGGCGATCAGTCCGCCGACGAGTGCCGCCCAGCCAGCCGCGGGCTGAATCCAGCCATAAACCGCAGCGCTTAGTACGATCAGCAGGGCAAGTGTTCTAAGGCTGGCGCGATAAGCGCTCGATGCGGCCCGCAAATATGGCGTCGCTTCCACGCTCATCGGCTCATAACCAGCCTCTGACTCCGGGCGCTGTCCGCAAGCTTGCCTCGCGGCCGCGCTCAAAGGCGCGCAATCATAACATGGCGTTTTTGCGCTTACCACCGTCAACGCCCGGTTTCTGCTCCAAATAAAAAGTGCGGGTTTTCAGGAGCTTAAACAACCGCGTCGAGGCGTATCAATCACCACACTCAGTTGAGCTGAGCTCATCTATGAGCCGTCTTCGGCAATCTTTTGAGGAGGTCAACTCCAGTTGTACCTCGTGGGTCATTCTTGACTTAACCCAGGCCTCGTTTCATCCCTTCCGCGCCAGACCACGTCCATCCCTCCGCGTTAGGCCCGCAAACTACGGAGATCGGTTCAGCCATTGATGCCAACCTTCTGAATGACGGCTGCGCTGATTCCGCGTGTCGCTGACCCAGTTCACGTTTATGTATGCCCGGATTGCTATAGTGCTTGCAGGTGATGTGGGAGACACCTTATGCGCTTTTCTTTGACGTTCGGGACTGCGTTCTTAGGCCTGTTAATGATCCTGGTGCACGCTGCGGGATACGCGGGTACACCACCGGCGGATCTCACGCTCAACTCACTCAACATCAGCGTTTCCACACCGCTCGCGCTGCGCCATGCCGGCGACGGGTCCGGGCGCCTGTTCATCGTCGAGCGCAATGGGCTTATCCGGATTTATCGGGAAGACGCCGGGCTTGCCAGCTCCCCATTCCTCGATATCACCAGCGACGTCGACACGTTTTTTGAGGGCGGCCTGCTTGGGCTGGCGTTTCACCCGAACTTCGCCAGCAATGGCTTCTTCTACGTCAATTACACCCGGGACGGCTCCGGCCCGAACCCGCTTGAATCGGTGATCGAGCGGTTCAGCGTGTCACCCTCCGACCCGGATGCTGCCGATCTCTCGAGCCGGGTTGTGATCCTCACGCAGGCGCAGGCCGCCGGCAACCACAACGGTGGTGACCTGCACTTCGGTCCGGATGGATTCCTCTACATTGCGTTCGGCGACGGTGGCGCCACCTCGTCGACGTCCCAGGACGAACAGGATCTGCAGGGAAAGGTGCTACGGATCGATCCGTGCGACACCGGCAGCTGCACCGAGCCCTACACCATTCCACCGGGCAATCCGAACGTCGGCACGTCAGAGCCAGACGAAATCTGGGCCAGCGGTCTGCGCAACCCTTACCGCTTCAGCTTCGACCGCGACACCGGTGACCTGTTTCTGGCGGACGTCGGCGCCGGCTCCCGCGAAGAGGTCTCCTTTCAGTCAGCCGGTGACCCAGGCGGCGCCAACTATGGCTGGAACTGCCGCGAGGGCGACATCCCGGGGCCGGGCGGCTGCTCGGGCAGCTTCGTCGAACCGATCCTCACGTATCCCCACGTCGCCGGCAACTGCTCAATCACCGGCGGCTACCGCTACCGGGGCTGCATCGAGGGACTACAGGGCACGTACGTGTACGGCGACTTCTGCACCGCGCGGGTATTTTTCGGCACCGAGGACAGCCCGGGCAATTGGAGCGCCAGCGAGTTCGACAATCTACCGGGCAGCATCTACGGCTTCGGCGAAGACGAAGACGGCGAGCTGTATCTCCTGCAGGGCAGCAGCGTGCTCCGGTTTGAGAGTGCGAGCAGCTGTCAGGCGCCGCTGCCAGATCCGGTGTTCAGCGACGGCTTCGAGTTGCCCTGATCGCCTTGCGCCGGATCATTCTCCCAAGGGAATTGCCGTCTCGAATTTGACCCGCGTGTACACCACGTTGGTGGTCGAGCGGGCGATCGCCGGGTTGTTGAGAATATGGTCGCCAACCCAGAGGTCGTATGCCGCCAGGTCGGGGAAGTGAGCGATCAGCATGAAGTCCACCTCACCAGAAACGGTATAGCACTGGCTGACCGGACTTGAGGCACCCATCTGCTTTTTGAAGGCCGCGTATGTATCGTGGCTTTCCTTCTCAAAGCGAACCGACACGATCACGGTGACGCCCAGCCGGTCCGGATCCAGCAGCGACACGTCCGCCGTAATGACGCCGGATTGTCGGAGCCGCTGTACCCGGCGTCGAACCGCCGTGTCGGAAAGTCCGAGCTGCTCTCCGAGCTTCTGGTAGGTCTGCTGGTTATTGCGTTGCAGCAGCGCCAGCAGTCGCTGATCGTGGCGATCGAGGTCCATAGTTACTTTTCCGTCATCGGATCGCCAAACTAGATCGTTTTTCGGCGGTTGTACATCGAAAAACGACGCTTATGGCGTAGTGGGCCTATCTAAACTACAGCGCTGCTCAAATACTGGAAACGCGTCGACATGAAAAAGAACTCTTCAGCCGGACTCCTGGTGCTGCTGCTCGCGCCGGCCGTTCTCGCTCAGCAACCCCAGCGGTTCGCGCCAAAAGCGCTGGGTCAAGATGGCCGCATCACGCTGACGCCCGCCTTTACGCCCGACGGGAGAACGATCTACTTCGCCCAGTCCGAGTGCAGCCCAATTTGGGAATGTCCGCAAACGCTCAAGACGTCCACCTTTGGGCCTGCCGGCTGGTCCACTCCCGAACCGGTCAAGCTACCTCGGCTTGGCCGGGCTGACTGGCCTTCAGTTTCTCCGGACGGCTCGCTGCTGCTGTTCTCCTGTGCGGTCCCCCGCGAACGCCATCGCGGCAAAGACGTCGACACAGACTTTGACCTCTACACGCTTGAGCTGAACGACCCCGGCGCGAAGCCAGTGCCGCTGGATGAACCTGACATCAATCGAATCCGCGGCGGCAAGGTCCGGACGCTACGGTATGTGAATAACGAGACCGCGCCGTCACTCACGGAGGACGGCGACCTCTATTTCTGGACCGAGAGGCTCGACGGCGTCGGCGATCGAGATGTCTACGTGGCCCGAGCAGACGGGGCCGGCGGCTTTCTCAAGCCAGAGCCATTACCGGCGCCGATCAATTCGCCTGGGAACGACGCCGGCGCCTGGGTCAGCCCTGACGGCCAGCTCATGCTGGTGAACTACAGCGATCGGGGTGGCTCAGGGGGCACCGATATCTTTGCCTCAACGCGTACCGGCGACCAGTGGAGTAAGCCCGCCAACCTCGGAGAAACGGTGAACTCCGGCTACGAAGATTTTTCGGCGCGGCTGACGCCAGACGGTCGCACGCTGGTCTTTACCTCGGACCGGCCCCTCCGTGGTCAAGCTCAAGGCATACTGCAGGTCTGGGCCATCGACGTAGACGACGTTCCGGAACTGGCAAAACAGGTTGCCTTCAACGCCACTGGCGCTGGTCAATAGCCACGTCAGTTTCGTGCTCACTCGTCCGGAAAATTTGACGGAATCTGAAACTGGTAGCTAGCTTCGCCCGTGTCGATCCGGAAATGGATCGGGCCCACCGATTCCGAGCTGAACGGCGTTTGCCATGACTCGGCCTCCATGCGCGGCAGCTCAAAGCGTGCGTCCGTCGGCGCTTCGAACAGGCCGTCGGCGGCCCACTGATCGAGTTTCAGGGATTCCAGCTCAATCAGCGGCACAACCGAGAACTCGATCTCGCCAACGTTCTCAAAGAGCGGAATCTCGCGAAACAGCACCAGCTCTGGCAGGTCGAAGCGGCACTGCAACGCGTTGGCGTCGATGTCGCTCAGACAACCGCAGACCGGTACCCACGCGGGAATTCTGCCGCTCGGCCGGCCGTAGAGATCGAAGCGGCAGAGCGTATTGTCGTCCGGGACCGAAACATAGGTCGCAAACGCCATGTCGTAGCCGGTGTCGGCAAATTCGAGCAGGTTACCGCCAACAAAGGTCCCCATTTTCCCGTCTGGATAGCGTCCCACAGGCGCAAAACCATACCGGCAGCCGTCGCCGGAATGCTCTAGCACCCACATCAGGTGATCTCCGGCCAGCACCGGCGTTGCCGGTACGCGGACGCCCTGATAGTCCGGCCAGGCACCACCGTTTTCCGGAAAGCTTGCAGCCCGCCGCGTCACAGCGTGGACCAGTTGCCACTGATCGCTGCTTCCCGGTGGATTCTGGGAATAAAGAGACAGAAACACGTCGCCGCCAGATTTGCAGTCCAGGGCGAGGTCGATCTGGACCAGGTCCCCGCTCAATCCCACGGTGAATGTCTGGGCAACGTTATAACCCTCACTCAAGGGTGAGGTGCTCATCGGCCGGGGATTGAAATGCTGATCGCGCAGCTCCGCTGCGTGAACAGCCCCGGCCGACAGGCAGATCAATGCCAAAAACTGTTTGAGATGCGTCATGTCATTTCCTCCCGTTGAATGAGCGTGTACGCGAGTGTTTTGCTACTTCGACGATCAGTCCTCGAATCCGTCGGCAAACAGCTGCGTATCCAAAATGGTGAACGTAACGGTGACCGGTTGTGAGGTGTTTTGGCCGCCGTTGGCCGTGCCGCCGGAGTCTTCCACCACAAACTGCACCTCGGACGTGCCGCCGCTGCCTGCATTGGGGGTATAGGTCAGGTCACCGTTGCTGTTGAGGCTGGGTAGATCGAGAAAAAGCTGCGGATTGGTCAACGACACAAAGCGGTAGGTTGCCGTCTGGTCCGTCTCGCCGCCGCCCGGGTTAAACGACGCGAAGCCCGGCAGGACCTGAGGGGCTTCGCCGGCAACCACTGGCGGCGGATCGGAGATCAGCAGCATGGGGCGGTCGTTAACGGGCGTCACGCTGATCTCGAGCGATACAACATCGCCGAAGCCGCCCAGTGCATTGATCGCATCGCGGATGTCCCGATTATCACCACCTATGCCCCAGTTGCCGTCCCACAACCGCACCTGCAGGCGGACCGGGCCGCCGGCAAAATTCGGTGCCGGAACGTAGCGAATGCGAGATGCTGCCAGGACAACCGTTGCGCTGCCTTCGCTTTGGCCGGTGGCCAACGGAAACCACGGGCCGCCGGTGTTGAACTGCCAGCTGCCCTGGAACGGACTGAACGGATTGTCGATCACCGCAACGCCGGCCAGCGGCTCTGTGTCGACATAGACCGGGCCCAGCAGATCACCAACCAAGATCTCGTCCGACGTGGAATCCTCGAGCGTGGGCGCCAGGGCCAGGGCGGGCTCGAGGCTTTGCGGTGCTGAATTGCCTAGCAGCACAAAGCCCCGGCCGCCGCCGTCCTGCGGCGCGCCGATCACCAGATCATCCAGCCCGTCGTCGTTGAAATCTCCAGCGCCAGCCAGCGCGGCGCCGAGTCGCTGGTTCCCGGCGGGCCCCTCGAGGACAAATCCGTTGCTCCCGGCAAGGTCTGTCAATTCGAGAACCGCAGGGAACGTGGCGGCGCCGAAGACTACATAAACAACCCCCGGGACAGTCAGGTCACCGGGGCCGCGACTCGGATCTCCGATCGCGAGATCGTCGAACCCATCACCATTGATGTCCCCGATGGCGCTGATAGCTTCTCCCAGCTGCCCCAGGATGGCGACATCGTTGATGCGAAAACCATTGCCGCCGTCGAGGCTGGCCAGGTCCAGAGCCGGCGGGTAGTCGGCCGCCTGCCCAAAAACAACGTAGACCCCGGCGTTTGTGGGGCCCGGTGAACCGATAAATAGATCGTCAAAGCCATCGCCGTTCAGGTCACCGGCCGTGCCCACGACGCCGGCATTCGCCTCGTCAGCGGCGTTGGCCCGCATCGCAAAGCCGCCCTCGTCGCCAAACGAGAAGTTCAGGCCGCGGGAGCTCACGGTGCTGTCACTGAACCCATAGAGGAGATAAGCGGCGTCCTCGGAGGTAGTGGCGTCGCCGGGTGCACCGAGGATCAGATCGTCGAAATTGTCGTTGTTGAAGTTGCCGGCGGCAGCAACGGTGCTCCCTAAGCGATCACCGAACCGGAACCCGGGAATTTCAAAGCCGTTGAGCCCGTTCAGCGAACCGAGATTGAGACCATTGGCCACCGGGCCAAAAGCGAGATAGCCCTGGCCTGTATTGTTCCCACCGCTAGCGTCCTGGCTGCCGATCAGGAGATCACCGACGTTGTTGTTATTGACGTCTCCGGCAATGGCGAGGGCGCTGATGTTCTCGTTCGTAAAAGGTGTGATCAGCTGTCGAATCCCGGTCGGCAGCGTCGGCCCGAGCGTAACGCTCGCCGGAAAGGCGCCCACCTGGCCGGGCAGCACGTAGACACTGCCGTTGGTGTTGTTGTCGGTCGAGAAGGCCAGATCGTCGCGACCGTCGCCGGTCAGGTCGGCGCCACCGGTCACCGCAAGGCCCAGCTCCAGACTGAACTCCAGGGTTCCGTTGGAAATTCGAAAGCCGTTGCTGCCGTCGAGATCCGCCGTGGCGAGCGCAGCGACAGGCGTCGCGCTGCCGAAGAGGACGTAAACCTCACCCAACCCGCCGTCAGCCTGCGGAGCTCCGAAGATAACGTCATCAAAACCGTCGCCGTTGATGTCGCCGGTGCCGCTAACGGACTGTCCCAGACGGTCGGCGCTGGTGCTGGTATTGCTGAACTGTACGCGGTTGGCCCCGCTTGCGCCGGTGAGGTCGATCAGCCCCTGGGCTGCGGCTGGATCGAGCGGCAGCAAGGGGATCGCGAGCGCGTAAAGCATGACGACCGCGGGGATCCAAGGCGGCGATTGCGTGTGTCCATTCATGGGCCATTTCCTCCTGGCTCATAAAGGCATACGCTGAACCGGATCAGGCGGGGCCACCGGCAACGCACCGGCGCTGTCCGATCCTGGCCTAAGCGCTAAAGAGTTGGCCTCAGCTGCCGATCTATTCCTGACGATTCGAACGCCAGCCGAGACCCAACCGTGAGCAATATTTTTGTCGCCCGTCAGCCCATCTACGACACCAACCGCCTGGTCGTCGCCTCCGAGCTTCTGTTTCGGCCCATGGACGAAGACGATCAGTTTGAGGAAGACCGGGCCACCGCCCGGGTCATGATGAGTGCTTTGGTGGACCTGGATTTTGAGGCGGTCAGCGCCGGCCGGCCGGTGCTGATCAACATGACCCGGCCCTTCCTCACCGGCGAATACACCCTGCCGCTGAACAAGGATCAGGTGATCCTGGAGGTGCTGGAGACCGTTGAGGTTGACGAGGCGGTCATCGACGGCGTTAAGCGCCTCGCGAGCCAGGGTTTCCACATTGCGCTGGACGATTTTGAGCTCGGATTGTCCACCGAGCGGCTGCTGCCCTACGCTCAGACCGTCAAGCTCGACGTTATGAGCCTGTCAGCCGAGCGGCTCGAAGAGCACGTCGATCATCTGCGCGGATTGGGGAAAGCGCTTCTCGCTGAAAAGGTGGAGACCGTGGCGCATTTTGAGATGTGCCAGACAATGGGGTTCGACTACTTCCAGGGGTACTTTCTTTCACGACCCCAGATGATGTCCGGCCGAAGCGTTCCGGCCGGTCTGGCCACCGGTCTGCAGCTGCTCAACGAGCTGAGCGACCCGGACGCTGAACTCGACGAAATCGAAAAGCTCATTCAGCGGGATGTCGGTCTGTCCTATCGGCTGCTGCGCTACATCAACTCCAGCTTCTTTGCGCGGGCCAATAAAATCGGCTCCATCCGCCAGGCGCTGGTGATGATGGGCCTGGTCGAGGTGCGCCGCTGGGCGTCCCTGCTGACCCTCGCCGGCGTGCGTTCCCATCCGCCTGAGCTCCTGCGAGTTGCCCTGCAGCGAGCGCGGATGTGCGAGCTGATCGGGGAAGCCATCGGCGACACCGACGGCGCGCGCTTTTTTACGGTGGGCCTCTTTTCCCATCTGGACGTCATGCTGCAGGTGCCGATGGACGAGGTGCTGGAGTCGCTGCCGCTCACCGCCGATTTTCGCGCCGCGCTGCAGGACGGCGTTGGGCCCTGCGGCGAAGCCCTGGGCTGCTGCCGGGCCTACGAGCGGGCCGAGGTGGGTCAGGCCCAGATGAAGGGGGTGGCGTTTGAGACCATCCGCAGCGCCTATCTCAACAGCATGGTGTGGGCCGACGACATCATCGCGGGCCTGATCTCCAGCGCCGACTCGAGCCCGGAGTCCGCAGCCAAGTCGGCATGAAAACCCGCGGCGGAGGCGACTCCAAAAAAATTCCTCCGCAGACTACAGCTCAAAACCATCGGCAAACACGGCGTCGTCCGTCGGCTGCACTTCCACTGCACCGGCGTCACACGGGCTAGTGCGGGGTTCACCCCGCTGGTCGACCGACAGCGGACAGTCCGAAGCTACCCCAAGCACGGGGCTGATGGGTGCGGGGAGATGCACCGGCGTCGGCCCGCCGAAGTCACCTAACGGCTGCAGCCCAAGGTCCAGCACCAGCGTATCACTCATCGGATCCACCTGGCAGGACGCGTCGGTGACCACGTTACCACCCAGCGAGATGGGCAAACCCCCGCCGAAAAAGAGCTCGCAGCCGCCGTCGATGGCGCTGTTGTGAAAGCGCGAATCAGCATTCAGCGTCTGGACGCTTGGGCCAGGATCGGTTGAGGTAATCGTGACGTGGTCGAAGTCGACCACCGTCATGACGTTTGCCGCCTGGATGGCGCTGACGCCGACAGCCGCATTGTCGCTGAACGTGGTGTTCTCCAGCGCCAGCAGGAGTCCCCCGGAGAGGGCGATGGCGCCGCCCTCAGCGTCGGCCTGGTTATCTGCCAGGGTGCACGCCCGAAATTGCAGGGTGCCGTCCTGCAGGTAGATCGCGCCGCCCACGCCGGAAAACTCACCGTCGACGTTCTGGGCCCGATTGTCCCGGAACACGCACTGCTCGAGATCCAGCGTGCTGTTGTCGCCGAAGATGGCGCCGCCGAGGCGGCGCGTGAACCCGCTCATGGTGAGCCCAACACCGGTTACAAAGGTATCGAAAAGTTCAAATCCCGGGCCGATGTTTGCCGTGACGTCGGTACGATCAAAATTGAGCAGCGCACCGAAAGCGGCCAAGGGGAAAGAGGCGTTGTCTGCGATCGTGCAGCCGGAAAAATCGCCGGTGATCCCTTCTTCCAGGAACAGCGCCGCGCCGCGCGATTCGTTGTTGCTGATCCGGGTGTTGGAGACCGTCAGCGTCCCCCCGGCTGCCCTGATTGCGCCGCCGACCCCGGTGGTGGCCCCATTGTTGATGATTCTGGAACCGCTGATCTCGACATCCGCTTCGGAGGCATAAAGTGCGCCGCCGGACTGGCTGGCGTCATAGGTGTTGCCGGACAGGGTCACGGTTCGCAGCTCAACACGGGTATCCCGAACGCAGATGCCCCCACCGCGTGTCCCGCTGTTGTCGATGATATCGGTGGTTTCGATTATCGCGGGTGCCCGCAGAAACAGGCCGCCGCCCGTGCAGGTACTCGGCGAGGTGGTGCTGGAGACGTTGGCTCCGATCACCGAGTCGAAAATCTGCACCAGGGGCGAGGGGGCCGGGTCGTCGTTCGCGTCGGCGAAGATTGCGGCGCCGAACGCCGCCTGGTTGTCCAGCAGATGAACCCGGCGAAGGGTCAGAGAGGCCGTGGCGTCGGCATCCATCCGGACAGCGCCGCCGCCAAAAATGAAACTATTTGTGCCGAAGCCAGTCACGGTCAGGTCCTGCAGCGTCAGGCTGCCGCCCTCATGCACGTCGAAAGCCCGGAGCAGGGAAGCGGCCGGTCCCTCAGTGATGATACTCCGGCCGATGCCGGCGCCTTCAATGGTGATGCTGGAGCTGATATCAAAGTCGCCTTCGGAGGCTGCGCCGTCGCCCTCCGTCGTCAGGTTGATGGCATCGGCAGGGAGCACGATAGTGTCCGGTCCTGGGTTGAGTTCGGCGAAGATCACGGCGCCGCGAAGACTGCAGTCGATGGGTGCGGCGGTGCAGGCGGTGGCCCCGGGGTCGTCGTCAATGCGGTCCACCTCGAGGGTGGCGGCTTGCACGGTCTGCCCCAGCAGCAGCGCTGCGGCGACAACAACGAGTCGAGTATTCATAGCTGGCCTCCGAAACAGCCGATACGGCAATTCAGTATTTGCCAGGTGAACTTGAGCGTTTACCCAAATTTTTGGGGGTTGGTCTACACTTGAAGAGGGATGTTCAGAGAGGGCTCATGACAGAGATCACCCAGCTGCTGGCCGCCGCTCGCGACGGAGACGGCGAGGCGCTGAAGCAGGTGTTTGAGGACATATACCCTGAGCTGAAGCGGCTGGCGTCCGCGCGGCTGGCGGGCGCGAGGGCCGGGCACACCATCACGCCGACGGTGCTTGTCAACGAAACCTACCTGAAGCTCTCAGGCGCGCGCCGACTGGATCTCGTCGATCGGCGGCACTTTTTCGTGTGCGCTTCCAAAGCCATGCGTCAGATCCTCATTGACCACGCCCGGAAAGCCAACGCCCAGCGCCGCGGTGGCGACCAGGCGGCAATCACGCTGACGGAAAACATCTCGGGTGAGCTGGGACCCACCGCTACGCTGCTGGATTTGAACGATGCACTGGCGGATCTCGGAGAGCTTGACGCTAACCTTCACGACCTCGTTGAGCTGAAGTTTTTTGGCGGCCTGACGGTGGACGAGATCGCGGATCTGACCAAGCGTTCCGCCCGCTCGGTCAAACGCGACTGGAGCCGGGCACGCGCGTTCCTGCACGCGCAGCTCGGGCAGACGGCAGCGCCATGAGCCTGTCTCCCGAGCAGCGGCGTCAGTGGCGGGAGGCTGATGAGGCCTTCAGCCGATACCTTCAGGAGCAGCCGGAAGACCCGGCACGCTGGCTCGCTGAGCAGAACCTGGAGACGACGGTGACGTGCCGTCTAAAGCAGCTGCTCGATGCACATCTCAGCACCCACAGTCCGCTGGATCAGACAGTCTCCGACTGGGTGCCCGACGCGTCCAGCGCTGACAGCGCGCTCACCGGTCGCCGGATCGGCGACTGGCTGCTCGAGGATATGATCGGTCGCGGCGGGATGGCCAGCGTCTATCGCGCCCGCCGCGATACGGAGAGCTTTAACCAGACGGCGGCGGTGAAGCTGCTCAACGTCGGGCTGATCAGCAGCCGGCTGCGCGACCATTTCGATCGCGAGCAGCAGATCCTGGCGGGCCTGCAGCATCCCCACATCGCGGGGCTGCTGGACGCCGGCCTGGCGGAGGACGGTACGCCATTCATCGCGATGGATTTTGTCGACGGCCAGCGCATCGACGAGCACGTAAGCTCACGCAAGCTGGGGTCGGCGGCGGTCGTTCGGCTGTTTCTCCAGGTGTGTGACGCGGTGGCTTTCGCTCAGCAGAATCTCGTGGTTCACCGGGATCTCAAGCCTTCCAACATCATGGTGGATACCCGCGGCAGCGTGCGGCTGCTCGACTTTGGTATCGCCAGGCTGGTTGAAGACAGCGACGCCGAGATGACGACCACCCGTGCGTTTACCCCAGGCTATGCGGCTCCCGAACAAAAGGCGGGCCGCCAGATCACCACGGCGACGGACGTGTACGCTCTCGGGGCGGTCCTGTTCCAGCTGCTGACAGGCCAGGCGCCCGGTCAACGGCTGGACGCGGACGGCGGGCTCGCGGCCAATGCCCTGGCGACGCTCCGTCGTAAAGATGACGATCTGGCCAACATCGTGGCGATGGCCGCCCGTCCGGAACCGTCGAGACGCTATGCGTCGGCCGCGGAGCTCGCTCAGGATCTCCGCCTGTGGCAGCAGAACCGACCTATTGTTGCGAGCCCGGACTCTGCGCCTTATCGGTTGGGCAAATACGTTCGGCGCCACAAGGTGGGCGTTACCGCAGCGCTGCTGACGATTGCCATCGGCACCGCCGGCCTTGCGAGTACCCTTTGGCAGGCTCAGCGAGCCCGCCAGGCGCTGGTTCAGGCCAACGCCAACGCCGAGCAGGCGCAGGCCGTGCAGGATTTTCTGCTGGAGATGTTCGACGGGGCCGACCCCTGGTCCAATCAGAATGAACCGCTGACCGCCAATCAGCTGCTGGACAAAGCGCAGGAAAACCTGCCCGACCGCCTGGAGGCGTTCCCGCTGCAAAAGGCCTCGGTGCTCGCCGCGCTCGCGGACATTCAGCGCAAGCTGGGGCGCTTCGATCAGGCGGTGGAACTGGCGGCGGAGGGCGCTGACCTGTTCCGGCAGGTCGGCCGAGACAAGGACGCTGTGCGGTTGAGCCTGACCCAGGCTAACGCCCTGGTCGACAGTCTCCAGCTCGAACCGGTCGAGGCGTTGCTCAAAGAGATTATTGAGGCCAGCGCCGATCCGTCGATGATCGAGCACAATATCAAAGCACGGATGGACCTGGCCCGCCTGCATTCACACACCGGGCGCTACGATGAGCAAAGCGAGCTGATTCGGGGGCTGTTGGCGGATCTACCGAAGATCGAAAAACAGCCGCAGTTTGCCGAGGTAGCGGGCAGCGTCTACGCCACCGCCGCCGAGAACTATGAGAACACGGGGCGGTACCGGGAAGCGATCAACGCGGCGGAACAGTCGATGACCCTCTTAACCGATGCGTTCGGTCCGGATCATCCGTGGGTGGCTGATGCCCTGGGCTATCGGGCAACCGCCAGCTATTTCCTCGCCGAATGGGACGTTTCGGAAGACTCCATGAGCCGGATGCTGGCGATCCTGCGCACCAAGTATCCGCCGCGGCATCCACAGCTGCTCTGGGGGGACTACCAGTACGGCCGCGTGCTGCTGGATGGGGGCCGGTTTTCCCAAGCGGTGGCGCATTTCGAGGCATTCCATCAGGCCTGTGTGGACACGATCGGGCCTGAAGACCCACGCACCGTCATGACGCTCGTCAATCTAGGACACAGCTATCACGGCATGGGCAAGCTGGACAAAGCCCGCCAGACGCTGGATCGGGCAATGCCGCTGGTGCGGGCGCAGACCTCACCGGGCAACCCAAAGCTCGGGGTAGCGCTGGTGCGTTATGCGACGCTTCTGAGCGATCAGGAAGAGCAGCCGGCCGCCCGGCAAAGCTTCGCTGATGGCCTGGCGCAGCTGGAGGCGGCCACGGGAACCGAGCACCCGAATTACGCGCGAGGGCTGTTGCTGTTCGCGCAGTTTCAGCTCAGCCAGCAGCAGCCTTCCGAAGCGCTCGCTTCGCTGGATCAGGCCCTGCCGGTGCTGGAGCGCGTGTATGGTGACGACCACGAGTTTGTCTGGGTTGGACGCCTGCTGCAGGGCCTTGCACAGCACGATATCGACCCAGGAGAGAGCACCGAAGAACAGCTTGGCCGAAGCCTGGCAGCCCTCAGCGACGAGCGGTCACAGGCCAAGTACCCGGTCCCGCTGCAGCTGGCGCGGGTTGTTCTCGATGCAGATCAGCTTTCGGTCTCCGGCGGCTGATCGCAAAACTCCTGGTCAATTGGCCAGCAGCCGATCCAGGTGGTCGGCAAAAGCTTTTCGCTCCCGCTGGCTCATCGGCGGCGGGCCACCCGTGTTAACGCCGCTGGCGCGCATCGTGTCCATAAAGTCGCGCATGTTGAGCCGCTGACGGATGGTATCGGGCTGATAAAGCTCGCCGCGGGGGCTTAGGGCGCATGCGCCTTTTTCCATCACTTCGGCTGCCAGCGGGATGTCGCTGGTGATAACCAGATCACCGGCGCTAGCTCGCCTGACGATCTCGTTGTCGGCCACGTCAAAACCACTGCTGACGCGCAGCGTCGCCAGGTATCGCGACGGCGGTACGCGCAGCGACTGGTTGGCGACCAGCGTTGTGGGTGTCTGGGTCCGGTTCGCGGCCTTGTAGAGAATGTCCCTGATCGCTGCCGGACAGGCGTCGGCATCCACCCAGATGTTCATGGCGCTGCACTCACACCGGCACCGGGTTCGTCATTGGGCATGTACCCGCCGGATATAGGCCTGCATGATCGGATCGACCAGCTCCCAGCGACCCTCCTCGGTGTAGCGAATCAGGTCGTTGTCTTCGAGCACGTCCTTGGCGACGTTGCCGGTTGAGGTGGACAAACGCAGCGACGCCAGAAAGCTCCGCCCGGTCGGGTGTTCGATGCTGCCCGCGAGCGCAATGCCTACCAGCATCGCTCGCTGGGTGGCGCTCAAATTTCGCACGAGATAAGAGACCAGCGCTTCGTCCTGCTTCGCGATCGTCTCCCAGGTGACTCGGACCTCGTCCTCCGTTGGCTGGCGGGCCAGATCCCACAGGCGGGAACACAGCGCGTTAACGTAATAGGGGTGCCGGAACGTCGACGCCATGATCAGTTCGGTCAGGGTCGACGGAAAAAGTCGACCCCAGCGCGCCTCGCTGGCCCGATCCAGAAACGTCTGGTAATCGGTTTGATCGATCCGCTTGAGCGTCATTTTTTCGCAGTGGCGATAGAGGGGCCGATCCGGTTGCTCGAACATTTCCTGTAGCAAGCGCCGCTCACTGCCGGAGAAAACGTAGGTGATGTGTCGGGCGCGCTCCACGGCGTGGCGAATCGCCCCTTCCAGCGTGAACTTTGATGCGCCGTAGGTGAGGCTGGTGATCTGCTGAAACTCATCCAGCACCATCACACCGCGCCGAACATAGCTGCCCGCCACTTCGTCGAGCGCCAGCAGCACGTCACTGATCCCCGGCGCAACCGCCTCCGGCGCGCGCAGCCTCAGCGACAGTCCGGGCCCACCGACGCTCAGCTCCGGCGCAAATGCCTGGAATGCCGAAAGGAGGGCAGCGCGGTGTTTTTTGCCCTGTGGCATCAGCGAGACGCCCAGTCGCGCGGCGCCGTCTCGGATCCGCTCCTCGAGCGACTCAGCGTCGTGAACCACGTTCAGATCCAGCTTAACGGACGGCACCACCGGCCGGCCTCGGCTGAGTTCACCAAGTACCTGCTCTATCAGGCTGGTCTTGCCCATTCGACGTCTTGCCCAGAGCCAGCAGTGCCGACCACCGCGCAGACTCCGGCGCAGATGCTCACGCTCACGTTCGCGGTTGCAGTGAGCAACACCCGTCGCAACTCCGAGAGGAAAAAGATCTTTGAGGGTTACCTTATGCAGCGCTTGCTTACTCTCGAGACCGGCCACTCAGTGTAGGTAGTGCTACGGCCTTTTTCAATTAAATATGTTCCAATAAAATATGGAACATAGTTCATTGATCTGGAAAACCTGCCCGGGTGTTTCGGCGGCGTGGAAGTTGGGGCCGGGTCTGCTATTCTCGGCCTATGACAGCACCCATCAGTCATCTGCAGAATCTTTTTGTTCACCAGAAGGCCAGCTTTTCGTTTGAGCGCGTGCCTCCTGTGGCCGAGCGTCAGGCCCAGCTACGCAGGCTCGCTGACGCCATCCGGGAGTACGAGCAAGCGCTGGTGGACGCCGTTGATCAGGACTTCGGCTGCCGCAGCGCGCTGGAGACGAGATCGGCCGAAATCGCCGTGTCGGTGGCGGCCGCGAACCACACGATCAAACACCTTAAGCGTTGGGCCGCACCAAAGCGTTACGCGAACCTCGGCAACAACATCCCTGGAAAAACTTACACCCGGGCCGAAGCCAAAGGCGTCGTCGGCATCATATCGCCCTGGAATTATCCGATTCAGCTTTCGCTGGTACCGCTGATAACAGCCCTTTCGGCCGGCAACCACGTGATGCTGAAGCCGTCGGAATTAACGTCGGCGACCAACCACGTTCTCAGCCAGCTCATCGGTTCGGTGTTTAAGGAAACCCAGGTCGCCGTCGTAACGGGCGACGCGCAGGTCGGCGAGGCCTTCTCCGCGCTTCCCTTCGACCATCTGTTCTACACCGGCTCGACCCGAGTCGGACGGCTCGTTGCTATGGCGGCGGCCAGCAATCTCACGCCGGTGACGCTGGAGCTCGGCGGTAAGAGCCCCTGTCTGATGATGGCGGACGCGGACCTCGCACAAGACAGCCGGTTGGTCGCCTTCGGCAAGCTGTACAACGCGGGCCAGACCTGCGTCGCACCGGATTATCTGCTGGTACCGAAAGGGCAGGCGGCAACCTACGGTGATGCCATCCTGCGGCACGCGGAGTCGTTCTACGCCGATCCCGCGGAACCGGAGCCGTACACGACCATCATTTCCGAAGCGCATCACAGCCGGCTGACCGAGCTGCTTCTTGATGCCGGGAAGCAAGGGGCGGAGGTCCGCTCGGTGGAGGTCGCCGGCGCGAATCATCCCCGGTATCTCGCGCCGACGGTGGTGATCAATCCGGCGCCCGACAGCGCGATCATGCACGAAGAAATCTTCGGCCCGGTCCTGCCCATTTTGGAATACGAGTCGCTGGACGAAGCGGTGGCAATGATCACAAACCGCGATCACCCGCTGGCACTCTACATTTTCGGCCAGAATGTGGCCGCTGCGGAGCGTGTCCTCGAACACACCACCTCCGGCGGCGCGGTGATCAACGGGACGATTGTGCACGTTGCCGTCGAGCACCTACCGTTCGGTGGCGTCGGCAGATCCGGGTACGGGGCCTACCACGGCGAGCGGGGCTTTCGGGAATTCAGCCATGAGCGCTCGGTGCTGGTCTTTCCCCGCTGGAAAGCGCTGGCCGGGATCCTGACGCCGCCCTACGGCAAAGTCCTGAACTTCATCACCCGCCGGTCCATCGACAAAAAGACCTGAGCTCGCTCCAGCGGCTGCCGCCCGGCGATTTGCCCGGCCGATGCTATGCTTAAATCCCAGCGATGACTGCCGGGATATCCTCCGATGGCGGGCAAGCCAAGCACCAGTGCCGACACGCCGCAGGCCATTCAGTGGCCGCCGAACGGCCCTTTCGGCCCCAGCATGACGACACCGCCTGACGGGCGAGTGACGCCGTGACCCAACGGCTGCGCCAGCTTCTGATCGTCGAGGATGATGCGGCAACTCGCGACACGCTCCGGCTGGAGCTCGAAGCGGACGTGCGCATCGAAGCCGTGGCAACCGCCGGTTCGCTGACGGAAGCGCGGGCCTGGCTGACCCACCATGCGGCTGACGTGCTGCTGCTCGACGTCGATCTCCCAGACGGCAGCGGACTGCTGCTGATCCCGGAGACGCGGGCGCAGACGACGCCCGCCCGTTGTCTGGTGCTGTCCGCCCTCAATGATGAGGCCACCATCGTGCGGGGCATCCGGTTGGGCGCTGAGGGGTATCTGCTCAAGCAGGACGCTGGCGCCGGCGTCGCTGACGCGCTGTTCGAGATACTCGCCGGCCGGCCGGCGCTCAGTCCCGCGGTTGCTCAGTGCATTATGGCCCAGCTCCGCGAGACGCAGAGCGAGACATCCTTATCACCGACCGGGCCGAGCCTGCCCCCGCGACAGCAGCAAACCCTGGCGCTGCTGGCCCGCGGGCTCACCTACCAGGAAATCGCCGAGCAGATGGAAATCAGTTTTCATACCGTCTCAGCGTACGCCCAGGAAATCTACGGCAAGCTGGCGGCGCGGTCCCGGTCCGAAGCCGTCTTTCTGGCCCGCGAAATGGGGCTGCTGTAGCGCGGCTCATGGTCTCGCTGCCCGCGCCCTCAGACGCCGCGTCCGATGAAGTTGAATCGCTGGCGTCAGCCGAAGCCAGGCTCGCGGGCCGGTCTCGCCGGCTTTGGATTGCGCTACCGTGGTTGCTGGCGCTCGCCTATCTCAGCACCCTGGCGCTGTTGGGCCTGTCGTTTAACGGGATTGAACGATGGGTGCTGCATGAGCTGCGCGAAGAAGCGCCGATACAGGGCGCTAGCGACACGACCAAAAGCCGCACGATCAGCCGATTGCTGAGAATCGCTCCTGCCGGCCCGACCACCGTCGCTCTGACTGCCCGCTTCGAGCCCAACACCCGGCTGAATGCGGCGCCCGACGACACGCTGGCGCTGCTGATTCCGCGCTCGAGCTCCGACCTAGCCGTAACGGTCAATGGCTCCCTGCTAAGGCCCGCCAACCGAGCAAGACGTGAGCGGAATGACTATCGTCCGCTGCTCATCGACGTGCCAAACGATCGGCTGCGCGGTGAGGGTCAGAACCAGCTGGAGCTCACGCTGATCAGCCACAGCGGCATCGCCGTGTTGAGCCAGCTTTACCTGGGACCACGCAGTCAGCTTGAGCCGGTGTATCAGCGGTTCCTGCTGTTCAGGCAGGAGTTCCCGCGCGTAGCGCTTGGGATCACCCTGCTGCTCGGCAGCGCCATGCTGATCATGTGGGCCCAGCGACGCCGACTGGCCGAGTACGGCTGGCTGGGGCTGTCGTTTCTTGCCTTCTCGTACTATCTGTACAGCCTGATCGCCTACCACGAGCCGGCCAGCATTGCCTTTTGGACCTGGTCATTTCTGCTGGCGCGCGCGCTGTTTATTCTGGCGTTTACGGTGTTCGCCCATCGGTTCCTTAAGCTGCAGCGGCGCTGGCTGGAGATAGCCGTGGCAACGGTGTTTGCAGCCGTTTTCCTGACTGGGCTATACCCCGCGCTCAGCGAAGACTACGCCTCGCTCATGCGCCTGACGCTGTTCTCGAGCCTGCCGCTGGTGCTGGCTTTGATCGTCTACCTCGCCTTTCTCTTTCTCAGCCGGCTCAAAGCGCAGGGTCATGTTTATCTGCACTGGCTATCGGTGGGTGCGGTGATGGGCGTCGTGCTTGGCGTTTACGACGTGCTTGTGCTGTCCGATGTGCAGCATACGCTGGTCATGGATTTTTACGTGTCGCACTACGCCATCATCTTTTCCTGCGTCGGCGCCGGCGCGGTGGTGCTGCACCAAATGGCTCGGACCCTGCTGGACAGCAGGGATCTGAACGAGGTGTTGAACCGGCAGCTTGCGCTCCGCAGCCAGGAGCTGGAGCGGGAGGCTGATGCCCGGCTGACCCAGGAGAAACGGCTGGCGCTCGCCCGGGAACGCGAGCGCATCATGGCGGATATGCATGATGGGGTTGGCGGTCAGCTGGTCAGCCTGATGGCGGCCCACCGGTCGGGCAAACTGACGGCGGAGGCCACGGACGCGGAGCTGACGAGCATTTTCGCCGACTTAAGACTGGTCCTGGACGTGCTCAGTCCCGCGGGTGATGACCTGATCCTGGCCCTGGCCAGGCTGCGCGAGCGGATGGAACGTCTGCTGACGCCATCCGGGATCGAGCTCAGGTGGTCCATCGACCGATCCCTCAAGGCCGTGCCGTTACCCCCGGCGTCGACGGTGAACGTGCTGCGCCTCGTTCAGGAGTCCGTGCAAAACGCTGTGAAGCACAGCAACGCAAGCCGGGTCAGCGTCTCGCTGACGGCCGAGGAACCGGCAGTCACCCTGAGTATTGAGGACAACGGGCGGGGTTTTGACCTCGACGACGTGCAGCCGGGCCGGGGGCTGAGAAACCTTCAGCGCCGAGCCGACGCGCTCGGCGGCAGCCTGGCGCTGTCGAGTCAGCCCGGCCAGGGCAGCCGGGTCACTCTGACGTTTACCCCTGAGATGACCGAGCCCCGGCAAGACTGAGGCGCAGGACGAAGTCATAGCCGGACCATAGCCAGACCTGCGCAGGACCCCGATGGCTTGCTATTCGAAGCTGCTGGCAAACAACAGCTCTCCCGCGACGCACGCGGCCGGGCGGGTGGCGCCCGTGACCTCGATATCGTCCAGGAAGAAGCCGCGCTCCGTTTGAAAGCTGTCGCTGGAAAGACGCCAGCGCAGCCGGACCGTCTCCCCGGCGAACGCGCCGAGGTCACTCTGCCAGCTTGAGAAGACGCCACCGCTGCTGCCGTTGAAGGCGCCCTGCGTGCTGGGGTAGCCGCAGGCGTTGGGCGGGCTTCCGGTCAGGGCAAAGCTGCCGGGATAGCCGGCCGTCGGCGGCAGGTCTTGCCACGGCCCGCCGGCCACGGAGATTTCTGTCACAACGCCATCGAAGTCGTCTTCAAGATCGAAGCGAGCGTTAAAGCTGAGGCTGGCACCCGTACTGAGCGTCATCGGACGGGTTGTGATTGCGGCACAGACGCCGTCGGGGTAGTTGAGCCCCGGCTGCGCGCTGGCGTAGCTCTGACCACCGCTGGCGGCGGCCTCGCCGCTGATCTGCCAGGGAAATTCGGTCAGGGCGAGGGCCAGCTGTTCAGCGCCATCGACGTACGGGCCCGGCCTACTGTCGTCTTCGGCGACCGCGGCGTAGGCCGCCGGAGCGGACGGCGGCGCCTGGTTCTCGAGCGAATCCTCGGCCACCACCCGATAGTAGTGGGTCACATCGGGCGCCGGACTAAAGTCGCTGTAGCGCGTCTCGGTCAGGTTGTCGGCTAGGAGCGTGGCAGCGGACGGCAGGAAAAATGGATCGGTCGAGCGATGCACGGCGTAGCGGATGTCCGTACCGCTGCATGTCGCCGCCGCTGAGTCCCAGGTCAACTCGGCCGCGCAGAAGGTGGCGCTCACGCTCAGCACCGGGGCTTCGCTCACGGGCGCTGGACTCAAGGTACAGGGCCCTTGCGAGACCACGGAGCGGCATACGCTCACCGGCCCCTCGCCGCACCCGTCGACGCCCCGGACCCGGTACGCATAGCTGAGCCCACCCTGCGCCGTGGTGTCGTCGAAAGTGAGATCCGTGCCGGCTCCCACCAGGCGCTCGCCGCTGGCGCGGCAGTCGCCAGGCCGCCGATACACCTGATAGCCGGCGGCGCCGGTCACCGGACTGATGCTGACCTGTACCCCGGCTGCATCGGTGCTGACCGCGATCCCCGGAGCGTCGACGACCCCGGTATCACACTGGGCGCTGGAGACCGCCAGCGCAAAACCCTGGCGGAGCGAGGCACTTTCCCCGTTTCCCGTCAGTCCGTTCGCCGTGACCCGAAGCTCGTAATCACCGGCAGCCGGAGCGGAGAGCAGAATCTGCTCGACTGGATTGAGCTGATCCGCGCTGCCGCCGGGGACACTCTCCCCACCCATGAGCTGGTTGCCGAGCCACGTTTGCCCGCCCGATTCCAGCGACAGGTCCAGGTTGTTGACCAGCGCCTCGGGCGCAACAAAACTCGGCGCCGGGTCGTACCACACCAGCGTCGCCCGCAGCGGTTCGCCGCCGGAGACGCTGAGCGGAAAAGTCAGCGTCTGGCCCTCGCTAAGCCCCGCTGCGTTGGGCACGTCGAACACCCGAAGCTGGCGACCGTCTCCGGCAAAGTACAGGTTGCTGTCGAGCCAGACCCGACCCCAGCCGTCGTCAAGCTGCGGGGTATTTGCGTGGCTGCGGGTACCGTTGAGCAGCACCGACTTCAGCAGCGCGCCGCTGGGAATGGCGACATCGTCTGAGCTGCGCACGCCGTTTGGGTAGAAGCCGTCGGTGAAATACTGCCGAACGAGGGCCGCCGCACCGGCCACCGCCGGCGTCGCCATCGAGGTGCCGCTGAAGAGGGTGAGCTCTGGGGGCTCGAAGCCCGTGTTGTTGGTATCACCCCGCGCTGAGCGAATCGCTACGCCGGGGGCCACAATATCCGGCTTGATGCGACCGTCCGAAGCGGGGCCCCGACTCGACTCAGACCAGACCAGCGGGTTATTGCCGTTGAGCGTAGCACCGACCGTCAGCCCATGTTTGGCGTGCCCGAAATGGAAGATGCGCTGATCGCCGGGCTGCCCGCCGGCGTTCCCGGCGGCAAATAGGAGCAGCATCTGCTCGTTGCGCCAGAGAAAATCGTCAACCGCAAAATCCTGCACGTTGTAGCCGCCGCTGAACGGACTGCCGTAGCTGTTGGAATGGATAAACGCTCCCGACGCCTGCGCCTGGGCCCACATTGGCCCGCCGCCCTCGCCGGTCAGGCAGCCACTGATGTCGTCGCCCAAATCCTGAAACAGGATCTGCGCCTGCGGCGCCATGCCGTCTCCCTGGTCGTGGTTGGGGTCGAGCGGCGTCGAGGGTGTACCGCCGTCGCCGGCGGCGGTGCCGGTCACGTGGGTGCCGTGGAAAGCGTTGCCACCGATGCCGCACAGGGCGTTATTGTCGTAGGCCGTGGCGCCGGGCATTACAAAATAGCCCAGCACCTTGTTGGCGGGCGACAGCGCCCCCGGCGTCGGCGGCTGGGTCATTTCAGCGTTCGTCAAAGCGGTCCGAGCGCCCAGACCCTGGTTCAGCCGGGTGAACCAGGCCTCGTTGCGGTCCAGCCCCGAGTCAGCGATTGCGATCACCTGACCGCTGCCGATCAGGTCCTGATCCCAAATGGGCGTGGCCGTCGGCGGCAGGCCACCGGAGTCGGCATTAGCCTGAATCGGCCCCACGCTGGCGCTGTTCAGGAGCTGAGGTGGTGTCCGCCGCTCAACCCACAAGACTCCGGGCAGGCGGGTTAGCGCCTCCAGCCGCGCAGCGTGTCGGTCGGTCAGGGTAACGACGATCGCGGGCGGGTCGACCGTGTGATCCAGCGATACCACAACCCCCGGCAAACGGCGGCGGATCGAGGCCGCCACCGAGGATGGACTGCGATCGGGCGTGGCGATCACCGTGATTGAAAACGGGGCCAGTGGACCGGGGGCAGCTAGGTCCGCGCCGAGTCCGGGCGCCAGCTTCAGCGTCGGTCGCAGGGGCGCAGCGAGCGCCAGGGCAGCGCCGGTTCCGCGAATCAGCCGAAGGCCCCGACCGACGTTTGTCAGCACCCGAGCGCCGTCAGGCACCTGGCCAGCGGGCACCAGCCAAAGAGACTTCGGGTCCGCCGACGACACCGGAGCCAGCTCCACCACGCCGGAAGACAGCGCCGCCCGCTCCGGCAGATTCTGCGCCACGGCCGGCAGGATCATGACCAGCACCAGCATCTTAATCAGCGCCAGCCACGGATGCCGGACCGGCATCCGCTGCAGGTTGGCTATTGCGGTCCAGCCTTGAGGCAGCCTGCCAGGAACAATCATGGCAATAGTTTAGCCCGAGCCTCAGCCGGATAGCGCGATCAAATTCGCGCTCGGCAATCGGCACGCGTCGATCAGAACTCGGAGCTTTTTGGCGCGGCGGTGGTCCTAATCACCATGAGCGCTCGTAGCACCAAGGTCAGCCTGCTGCTCACCGCGGTGGCCGCCGTCGCCCTGGGCGGCTGGCTGAACATGACCGAGCCCGACCCGGGGCGCATGGCCATGGGCGACAACGTTCCTGCTGAGGGCACTGAGCGGGAAGCCCGCGTGGGTAAAGATACCGAGACTCGCGTACCGAAGCTGCGACCCAGGCGCAAGGTGTTTGGCCTGCAGGCTGATGCGCAGGTCCTGGCGACCGACACGCCCATCAGTGCAGACTTTTGGCCGGGCTCAGCGTTTACCGAAGAAGAGTTCGACCTCACCAAAATCCAGATCTATCGGCAGTTCCAGAGCCGCAGCGAGGACTGGACAGTGGAGACCTACCAGGCAAAAGCAGCGCGTGTGGACGAGCTGTCCGGGCGTGAGATCTACGAGCTGTATACCTATCTTCGGGCCTGTCACCGTCAGCCAAGGTCGGTGGAGGCGCTGGATCGACGCGTCGAGCGGATCCGCGGCAGCGAGCGGATGAATCGGCGTATGTCGGCCGAAGAGATCGAGGGCATTGTCGACAACTATCGCCAGCGGCTCATCCGCTGCGAAACGCTGCCCGACGATGAAACCCTGCTGCCGCTGATGCTCGACTGGCTGACCCTCGCCGCCAACCGCGGCTTTCCGCAGGCACAGATCGCCTACCATCGGAGCGCGCGCTGGCTGCTCAGTCAGGATCGCTGGGGCGTCTATCGCTACCCCGAGCGGGTTCGCGAGTATCAGCAGCTCGCGCCCGCCTTTCTTGAGGCGGCCCTGAAGTCCGGCCACCACGACGCCCTCTACGAGTACTCGCTGGCGCTGCGGGAGAACATCATCTTCGACGAAGATCCCGTCGCCTCCTATGCGTACGCGGTTGCGGCCGACATGGCGGCAACCGGCGGCAACACCGAGGCTCAGGAAATCATGGCGCTGCTCGATACTGTGCTGGAGCCCGCCCAGCTTCGCGAGGCCCGGCAGAGCGGCCGCGATCTCTGCCAAACCTATTGTCGCCCGGGACCGGCCTGAGGCCTCGCGTATTGGCCAGGATCGTCATCATCGCTGCTGCAGCCGTCGCCCTGGCGGGGACGCTTTGGCTGATGGGCACCGATCAGCAGCCTGATGACGACGTCGGGATCCACCCGGCTGAGACGCCGGCGAGTGAGACCCCGCAGCTATCGGCTCCGAGAACTGGCGCAACAACAGTGTCGCCGGAGAAGAAGGCTCTGGACAGCCAGCCGACGCGCAGGAACCCGCCTGTGGATCAGCCGGCTGACCCGGACCGCATCGCCACGGCGCTGACCGACCGCATCCGACCGGAGCCGGATCTGGCGCTGACCGAAACGACGCTGGCCGAGACGTGGCGCATGGAAGATTACCTTGCGGCGACCGCCAACCCCGACGCGATCGACGCGGCCACGGCCTTTGCCGCCTACGAGTTTGCGCGAAGCTGCGTCGGCGAACCTCGCTCGGACGAGCAGTTTGAGTTCCGGCTGGAACAGTTCAGCCAGTTTGCGGAAAACCGGCGGCGCCGGGTGTCCTCCGAGCGGCTCGATCGCGCAATGGATCGGCTGCAGGATGATTTTCTGCGCTGCGAGGAGTTCGCTGACGAAGATCTCGTCAAAACCGCGAGCGACTGGCTGATGCTGGCTGCCGATCTCGATTATCTGCCCGCCCTGGTGCGCTTCTACCAGGAGCTCCCGGGGCTGCTGCGCGAGACACAGGCGCGGGTGTTTCGCGAGCCTCACTACCTCGATCTGCACCGGGCCAAGTCGCTGGAATATCTGGATCGCGCGATGCTCACCGGGCATCCGCGCGCGTTTCTGGCGATGGGAATTGCCCTCACCGACGGCGTCATCTTCGAAGAAGACCTGCTTGCCGCCCACGCCTATCTGACCGCGGCCAGCCTCGCTGCCGGCGGTCGGGATCCCCAGATAGAGGAGATGCTTGAGCGCAGCGGCCAATCGCTAGTCGACAGCAGCCTGGTCATTGCTGAACGCTGGGGGCGTAACCTGTGCTGGGACTATTGCCAGCTCAGCGAGGACGAGTACGTCGATTAGCGGGCCGCAACTCCACCAAAAAAAAGGGCCCCTGCCGCGAGGCACAGCAGGGGCCAGGGGGAGTGTCTCTTAGGCGCGGGCCGAGGCACGCGGGAGCTCCGCGGCAGGTTCAGGTGTTTTTGCGCTGTCTTCGGCTGGCGTCAGCTCAAGCGGCACCTTCTCCCGGATTCTGATGGGGCTGCGGGTCAGCAGCTCCATGGTTTCGGTCTCCATGCCGGACCAGTAGAGGTGCGCCTTTTGCCGCAGTGTATGGATGGTGTCCCCCAGCTCGATCCGGGTCAGGTCCATGCTGGCCGCAACCACCGGCCGGTCGTCCACCAGTTCAACCCGGTAGACAAACTCATGATTCCGATGCGGCTGACAGGCGCTGATCAGGCGACAGGCCTGCGTTAAGTCGGGACAAAGAAACAGCGCCTCCAGGCGGCTCGGGTAGCGAGGCTTGAGGGTCAGACGCACGGTTTCAAACACGTATTCCCGCAGCGCCCGGGGCAGCCGCTCCGCGTGCCTGCCCACCAGCTGCGGCACGCCGATCAGGTAGCTGGACATCACCCGTCCCCAATGGCCGGGGCTGATCGTTGAGCCCATGAAATAGTCGTGCGACGAGACCCAGAAATAGTCCTGCATGCCCGCCGCCTAAAGGTCGGGATCTTCGTCGAAGTCCGGGGGGCCGGGAAGCGGCAGCGGTGGCGTGGTCGGTTCGGGCAGCAGATAGATGTCCGGCGCCGGTTTGTCGCCGTCCACCGGCACGGTCTGCTGCCCCGTGCCGCCGCTGATCCTGCTGAGGGTATTCCCGCTTAAGCTTTTCATGTTGACCTCCATGTATGGGTTCACGTCGAGAATCGGCGCCGAAGCTCGGGAAGAAGTCGGATGACGACGCCGGCTTGGCTGCCTGAACAAAGACGCGCGCCTTACCGGTAAAGCTGATCAGCGGGCAGGTAGCTCGATAACGCGATCCGCCATCGCGAGCGTCTCACGGCGGTGAGCCACCAAAATCCGTGTCATCGGAAGCGCCCGAAGGCTCTGGTTGATCGCGCGCTCTGTCGCCGAATCCAGGTGACTGGACGCTTCGTCGAGCAGCAGGATCGACGGCTGTCGGTAGAGCGCCCGCGCCAGCAGCACGCGCTGCCGCTGCCCGCCCGACAGGCTGCTGCCCATATCGCCCAGCAGCGTTTCAAAGCCCATCGGCATCGCCGCAATGGTGTCGGCGATCGCCGCCATGGAAGCCGCCTCCATCAACCGCTCTTGGTCAGGCTGCGGATCAAACAGGGTGATGTTGTCACGCAGTGAACCCGCCAGCAGCTGATCTTCCTGCATCACGGCCGCAACCTGTTCCCGATAGGCGTCACGCCGCAGCCGGGACAGGTCGAATCCATCGACCCGGATCACGCCCGACGACGGGATCAGCAGGCTCTTCAGCAGCATCAGCAGCGTGGATTTCCCGCAGCCGGAGGAGCCGGCGATCGCCACACATTCGCCCGGGCCAACTCGGAAGCTCACGCGGTCGAGCACGGGTCGATCGTCCGCGTGGTAAGCGAAGCTCAAGCCCTGGACTTCTACCTCGCCGCGAAGCCTCGGCACCTGGAGCGCACCCGCGGACTCTGGCTCCGCCCGAATGATGTCCGCCAGCCGGTCCAGGTGAACCGACACCATGCGAAACTGCAGCCAGCAGCTGATCAGCGCCTGCGTCGCGCTGGTGAAGTGACCCTTGTAGGCCAGGTAGGCCATCAGCATTCCCAGCGTCATGCCGCCGTCGATGACCGTCAGCGCGGCGAAGTACAGGACGCCGATCCGGTCAGCGAGCGTCAACAGCTGTAGCGCGCCCGACTGATACAAACCCAGCCGCGAAACCTGCAGCTCGTCGTTGATACTGGCGTTGAGCCGATTCAGCCATCGGCCTTCGCGCAGCCCCTCAGCAGCAAAGCTCTTCAGGGTGGGCATGGCGCGCAGGGTCTCCATGAAGTGGCTGGCCTCGGTAGCCTGACTGACCAGCGACGCCTCCTGCGCGCGGCGCGAGGCGGGGTAAAACGCGAGCTGGACGCCGAGCTGCAGCGTCAGCAGCACAACCACGATGGCGGTCAGAGATGGGCTGTAGGCGAGCATCACCGCCAGCGTGGCGAGCGCCATGACGCCATCAACCACGGCCTCGATGGTAGCGGTGGTGACCAGCGCCTGAACCGCGCTGATCGATCCGAAACGAGACACGATGTCGCCCACGTGCCGGCGCTGAAAGTAATCCAGGGGCAGACCCAGCAGCTGGCGAAACAGCCGTACGACCCAGCTGAAGCGCAGCCGGGTCCCGAGATACAGGGTCAGCCAGGACCGTGCGCTGCCGAGCACCAGCCGCCACAGGCCCAGGGCTCCGAAGCCCAGCGCAAGAATCAACAGCAGGTCACGGTCCGCGCTGACGATCACCTCGTCGACAACTAGCTGGGAGTAGTAGGGTCCGGCCAACGCCAGCAGCTGCAGCACCAGCGACAGCGCAAGGATCTGCAGTAGGCCGACCCACAAGCCGCGCAGCGCCCCGAAAAACTCGCGCAGCTGCAGCTCAGGCTGCGGCCGATGGCGTTCGAAGTTGGTCGCGGGAATAAGCTCCAGCGCGACGCCCGTGAAACGGTCGCTCACCTCGCTCAACGCCACCCGGCGTCGACCGCGGGACGGGTCGGCCAGGAGCAGGTAGCGACGGGTCACCCGTTCGAGCACAACAAAGTGATTGAAATCCCAGTGCAGCACGCAGGGCAGGCGCAGACCCGCCAGTTCCGCAAGCTCCAGGCGCAGCGGTCGACTCGCCAGACCGAGGCGCCGAGCCGCTGCCGCCAGCTGACCGAGCGTCGACCCGCGAAGGGATGAACCCTCGCGACGGCGCAGCTCGGCCAGCGTCAATGCGTTCCCGTGGAAGCCGGCGATCATCGCCAGGCACGCCAGGCCACATTCGCCGGCTTCGGACTGCAGCCGCAGCGGGACGCGCCGCCGGCGTGGCCAGAGCTTAAGATCCAGCGCGGGCGGGGAATTCAACGCTTGAGAGACAGCAGCGGTTCGGCCAGCCACTCCCAGATGCGACGCTCTTCCCTGAGCAGGTCAGCGCTCAGGACCATGCCGGGCCTGATGGCCAGACCGCTCAGACCGTCGGTCAGCCGGGCCGTCAACCAGTAGGCCGGTTCCGACAGCGACAGGCCGGACGGGAGCTCAGCTGCTTCCACCAACGCCTGGGACAAGACCACGACCTCTGCTTCGATCAGCCCGTGCTTCTGATACGGAAACGCCGCCAGCCGGATTCGCGTCTGCTGTCCAACCTGCACCTGGCCCGCCGCCCGCGTTGGCAGCAGCAGCCTGGCCACCAGCGGCGCGGGCCGCTGCACCGTTGCGAGCAGCTGCCCGGGCATCACCCATTGCCCGGCTTTGGCGGTCAGTCCCCGAATCGTTCCTGCCGCCGGCGCCCGCAGCACAAACCCTTCGGCAAAGCGTGCGTCCGCCTGCTGCGCGCGGGCGCGCGCCAGGCGCTGGGACAGCTCGCCGAGCTCCTGGGCGACGCTCAGCGGGGCAGCAGTGAGCTGCTGGGTTAGCTCGGCGACCGCGTGCTCCTGTCGCTCGAGCGTCAGCTGCGCGTCACGCCGGGCCATGCCGGCCTCGACGCGGGCCAGCGAGGCGCGCTGATAGTCGGCGCGGCTGATCAGGTGCCGCTCAAAGGCTCGCTGGGC
>JANQOZ010000103.1 GCA_028285525.1 Lysobacterales bacterium | reverse complement strand
AGGTTGGTGCGGCCTTCATCGGTGCCGGCCGTTGAGTCCGCATAGGAGGCCGAAATCTCCGCACCCTGATAGTCATCGCGCAGCACGAAGTTGATAACGCCGGCGACGGCGTCTGCGCCGTAGATGGCGGACGCGCCGTTGGGCAGGATCTCCACCCGCTCAACCGCCGCCAGGGGAATCGAGTTCACGTCAATAAACGATTCCTGCCCCCGGGCAAAAGAACTGATGGTCGCGCGGCGGCCGTTGATCAGCGTCAGCGTGGAGCTGGTGCCCAGGCCGCGCAGCGAGACACCAGCTGCGCCGACCGGCGTATCGCTCGACAGCGGGCCCGCCGTCGAAGTGCTGAAGGTGCCGGCGCCACCGCCGGTCACCGTCAGGTCTCGCATGAGATCGCCAAGCGAATCTGCGCCGGATTCCAAAATGGCGTCCCGATCGATCTGAAGCGCCTGCACGGCGCCCTCCAGGTCGACGCCCTGGATGCGGGTACCCGTCACCAGCAGCTCTTCCAGCGATGCGGCCGCCTCGTCTTCGGGCGGTGTTTCCTGCGCCATCGTGGCCAGCGGCAGGGCGGCCAGCGCCGCGATCAGCGCCCGCACGAGGGGCCGGCGTCGAAGCTTGTCAGTTTTTGGATTCATCGTTGTGTCCTCTCGTCTAGCAGAGCAATTGGTTATCCCGGAACAGCCACCGGCCGCGACACATCACGTCGGTCAGCGCTAACGAGTCAGCGTCCAGCAGCAGCAAATCAGCATCGTGGCCGGGGTGAATTCGGCCTTTTTGTGCAAGCCCCAGCACGCGGGCCGGGTTGCGGGTCATGGCGGCCAGAGCGGCCGTAAACAGTTCGTCCGAGACGCTGGCAGCTTCTCGCAGCGACTGGATCAGCGAAGACGGCGGCGCAGGCTGCAGGCCCACCAGTTCCCCATCTTTGTAGTGAGGCAGCGAGCCGCCGGCATCGGACGACATCGTCAGTCGGTCAGCCGGGATATCGTTGGTCAGCGCCTCGCGCAGTGCTCTGAGAGCCGGAACTTCACCGTCAGCGATAAACTCGGGCGTGGTCGAGACGGTAAAGTCGATCGCGGCGCCGCCTCGGGCGAAATCCATGGCGTCAGCGAGCAGCCGCTGGTTCCGGTTGGCGTGCGTCGGGTAGAAGGTGGTGATCGGGAGATCGCTGCCTTTGAGAGCCTCACGGAGCGGCGAGAGACCGATCTCTCCATCACCGACGTGGACCAGGATCGTGCCGGCCTTGCCCGCGACGATGCCTCCGACTCGGGAGTCAGCGCCGATTCGACGCAGTTCCTCGATCGTTGGCGCTGAAGACCGGTGGTCGGAAATGGCCACCTCGCCGACGCCGATGATCGGATCGATCAGCACCAGATCTCGCATGACCTCACCGGTGAGCGTGGCCGGCGGAACACGGTAGGCGCCCGTATACATGTAGGCGTCGATGCCTTGGGCACGCAGCCCCATAATATGTCCGAAGAGCACCTCCAGACTGCGGGTGATGGAGTCGGTCCCCAGCGCGCCGACAGGCGACGTGATCCCCGCCTGGGCAAAGTCCGCCGCGGACAGCTCTGGCGTTCGATTGCCGAAACCGCCTTCACCGCCCCCACCGCACGGATGAGTCAGCGCGTCCACCAGGCCTGGCACCAGGATTCGACCGTTGGCCTCCAGGATGTGTACGTGTGCACCGGCCAGGTCGATGGAAGGCTCGACGGCGGCGATTGAGTGGCCGGCGATCAGAATGTCCTGTGGACCCAGCGGATCTGGTGCGTGGATGTGAGCGTTGCGAATCAGCGTCGGCTTCATTCAGGAATACCCCGTCATCACCGCGGCGATGACAAATGTGGAAGCAAGGCCAAACAAAAGGAGGAACAGCGGCAGCAGGACGCGGACCCATGCGGTCCATTCCAGTTTTGCTGCGCCCAGGCACCCCATGAGAGCGGCGGATGTCGGAACCAGCAGATTGGTCAAACCATCGCCAAGCTGGAAGGCCAGCACCGCAACCTGTCGGCTGACGCCAAGCAGATCGGCAAGCGGGGCCATCAGCGGCATCGTGAGGGCGGCCTGGCCGGAGCCGGAGGTGACAAAAAAGTTGAAGACGCTCTGGGCGAGATACATGCACCAGGCTGCGAGCACCTCCGGCAGCCCGGCCAGGCTGGCGCTGGCGAAGTGGAGTAGGGTGTTGAGCATGCTGGGCGACGTGGGATCGTCACCCCCCATCAGGTAGACGATACCTCGCGCGAAGCCCACGACCAGCGCCGCGGGAAGGAGGTCTTTGGCGCCCTGACGAAACGCCGCTACGGCGCTGTTGGCAGACATGTTGTCGAGCGCAAAGAAGGTACCGATAACACCCGCGGCAACGCCGAGGATGACAAACTGGGTGGCAATCTCTGGAAGGTAATACCCGCCGAAAACAACGCCGCCGATTATCCAGGCGATGGTTGCCGCGAGGGCTGCCAGAATCAGCCAGTCGCCCGATGACAGCCGAGCTTCGGGCGCGGCCGGCTGGGCGTCGCCTTCGGCTGTCGTCAGGCGCGATCGCCCTGCGTAGCGCAGCGTGAACACGACTCCGACCGTGGTAAACACGAACCACATGCCGACCCGGAGCGGCAGGCCGCTGAGAATGGGGATCTGCGCGATGCCCTGGGCAATCGCGACGCTGAATGGGTTCATCCACGATGTGGCAAAACCGATTTGCGTCGCCACGTAGGTCACCAGCACCACGGTGACCCCGTCGTAGCCAAGCCGTCCCAGCAGCGGCATGAGCATCAACACAAACGGAATCGCCTCTTCGCCCATGCCGAAGACCGCGCCACCCAGCGAGAAGGCGACAAACAACGCAGCCAGGAGCCCGGCGCCGGAGCCGATGCCTCCAGCGACGATGGTGTTCACGGCACGACTGAACGCGCCGGTAGCCATGACCACGCCAAAGGCCCCACCGGTCAGCAGGATGAACGCCATGATGCCGACCGCGCCGCCCGTGCGGCTGCCGCTGGTCAGGCCTTCGAAGACGGCGTTAAACAGGCCTGGGCTTTCCTCCGTCGAAAACAATGACAGCCCGGCAGCGGCCGACGAGCGATAGCTCTCGGGGTCCACGACGTCGACGGCTGTGCCGTCGCGAATGACTTCAACCATCGAAAACTGCCCCGGTGGGAGCAGAAAACTCATCAGGTACACCAGCACGGCGATGCCGCCGATGATCAGATAGGTATCGGGAATCTCCCGAGTGGAACGGGCTGTCGTGTCAGCCGACATCGTCAACCGCGTCCGTCTGATCTCTAAAAATCCGGTTGATGCCCGAGATGGCGTCTACCGTTTCACCTCGATGGCGTGAAGCGATCTCCACAACGAGGGCATTGAGCAGGACGTTCACCGACGACGTTGCGTTGCTCAGCATCATCCCGTGGCTTGATACCACCAGCGACTGCTTGGCCATTTCGCTGGCCGGCGCCAGCGGGCTGTTGGTGATCGCCAGCGTGGGGATGCCGCGCCGCCGCGCTTCAGCCAGCACCTGCAGCGTCGGCTTTGAGTAGGGCGGAAAGGAAAACGCGACGATCAGATCAGTCGGCCGTAAGACGACCAGCTGCTCCAGCGGCGAGGTGTAGCGCGTAGCGAGACTGGTGGCGCGCAGCCCGTGTTCGGTGAACAGGTACGTGGCGAACTCTGCCAGATACGCCGAGATGCCCATGCCGAATGTGTAGGTATGGTCGGCGCGAAACAGTCGCGCCGCTGCAGACCGAAAGCTCGCCTCATCGATCTGTTCAATCGTGCGATCGATGTTGTGTTGTTCGAGACGTCCAAAGGCGGCAAGCACGCTCTCTGGCTCGGAGTCACCCATCGGGGCCGGCGGTGACTCGGGGGTCAGGCCTTCCCGAAGGCCGTCAACGAGGGCCATTTTCAGATCGCTGTAGCCCGTATAGCCGATGCGCTGGCAAAAGCGGACGACCGTCGCGTCGGACGTGTCGGTCCGCTGCGCGAGTTCCGGCACCGACAGGAAGGGAAGCTCCTGCTGGTGGGCCAGGATGTATTCGCCGATCACTCGCTGCTGGGGTGTCAGGTCACCCGCGGCGTTGATGATGCGTTCGCGTAGATCTAGGTCCGGGTCGTCGAGTTTTGACGCCATAGTGATTCCATTTTTTTCATATTCTAACTTGAATGAAAAATATATTTCAAACAGAAAAATGCTGAAAACATTGGATTCACGTTCAGGAAATAGCTTTTAGCGCTACGAGTGAGTTCAGGTTTTGGCGGAATGCCGGAGAGGATTTCAGGGGCCGCGAGCGCGGCGGCACGGGGGTTTGACTGGTGTAAGCCGGCAAAAGAAGCGCCGGCCGGTGATAACCGACCGGCGCCGTTAGTTGAGTTAGCTTGGGAAGTTCAGCGTCAGGAAGACAGTTCCGCCCTGTCGGATGCTCAGCGTCCGGCCACGGGGGTCGAAGGTCAGCAGTACCTCGTCGTCCTCGTCCACCGGGTCGCCGAAGTCCACCTCAGCTTCTCCGTCTTCAACACTTACCGTGAGTACGGTGGCGCCGTCGACCGCAAATTCGTAGCTACCGTCCTCGAGACCGCTGAGCTCCAGCTCGGCGTCGCGTTCGTTGCCGTCGATCTCGAAGCTGAATTCACCTTCCGCGTCGGGGTTCGCTCCCGTGTTGACAAAGTCCGCGGAGAGGTCGAGCTCCTCGTTGCCGTCGTCCGAGCTGTCGTCTGAGCTGTCGTCCGACCTGTCATCCGAGTCGTCATCTGAGCGGTCATCGTAGTCGTCATCGGAGCTGTCATCCGAACGGTCATCGTAGTCGTCATCTGAACTGTCGTCTGAGTCGTCGTCGTAACCGTCATTCGAGCTGTCGTCTGACCAGTCGTCAGAGTCCTCTTCAGAACGATTCTCCGGGCTGTTGTCCGATTCATTCGGGAACCGAACGGACAGGACCGGACCGGCGGCGTCGAGGATTTCCACGAGCTCACCGCGCGGATCGAATGTCAGAAGAATCTCGTCATCGTCCGCCGGGTTGCCGAATTCCAGCTCACCTTCCAGATCACCGTCGGAATCGACTTCCATCATCAGCACGCCAACCTGCTGTCCGCCGACACGCACCGGATAGTCGCCAAGCGGGAGGTCCTCGACCTCAATTTCAAACTCGCGCCGCGAGCCGTTGATTTCGAACGACACGTCACCTTCAGCCTGAGGGAAAACGCCGAGGTTGTTGAGGTCAACGTCGATGTCCACCTCTTCAACGGTGATGGTCGGCGTCTGCGGGACAGGATTGCTCGTGAGCAGTACGGTGCCGTTTTGCGCGATTTCGATCACCTGGCCCTGAGGATCGAAGGTCAGCAGCAGGTCATCATCATCCGCTGGGCTTTCGAACTCGATATCGCCGTAGGTGTCGCCGTTTTCACGCTCGACAAAAATGATCCCGACCAGCTCTCCGCCAACCAGCAGGTCATACTCGCCGGGTGCGAGGCCGTCGACCTCTACCTCGAAGCTCGCGTAGCCCGGGCCCGTTTCGAGTTCTGCCTCGCCGCCGGCGCCAGGCGCAATGCCGGTGCTCAGCAGATCGATTTCAATTTCCTGAGCCGGAGTGCTGCTGACGAAATTGTCAGAGATGCCGCCGGAGCAATTTCGATTGAGCACCTTCGAAAGGCGGCTCACCGTGAATGATCTTAAGCCTGTGCCGGTAATCGCGTTATCGAGGTTGACGTTGACCGTTGCCTCATCGCAGCTGGAAAACTGCATGGTGCCGGATCCGAACGCTGAGACGTTGCGCGCGTTCGGGTTGGTTGACTCCAAAAACTGCGGGCCGTCAACGCTGACGAAGTCGAGGCTGATCTGGTTGCCCGCGACCGGCCCCTGGCCAACGACCCAAAGCGGGTTGCCGGCGTCGTCGTAGGTGAACCAGTAGGCCACGCCCTGGGTAGAGCCGTCGGGCTGGCCGACGATCTGCAGGACAAAGCCCTGGCTCTCCTGATTGGTCTGGTCCCAGATGCCGGTGAAGTCGCTGGTCACGCTGACCTGCGCTGACGCAGAGCCCGCCAGGGCCACTGCTGCGGCGATAGGGGTTAACGGGAACATTCGATTCAAACGTTTCATGGTCGTACTCCTTTTCCGCCGAAGCGGGTTGCTGACTAAAAAGTCCGAAAGTGTTTTTCGGTTTCAAAAAAACTCCGGCGGCGTTGATTGATCACCAGCGCGACCGTCATCACGGAGTGCATCCTAGGCGTGAGGACCATATTTGTAAATAAAATTACAAAAAATAGTTTTCGGCTTTTTTCTGTGTTTTGCTTCGAAAAAACCTTGGTTTAAGAGAAAAGCATTACCGATCAGCTGGTTAGCCGTCAGGGTGAGGCTCCCAAGGCAAATTTTGTACGCCATCTTGGAAGGGAGTGAGTAAGAACCAGAACGCGAAAAAGCCTTCGTTACTTGGCGAATACCCTCCGAATTGGTGACGAAGAAGCCCGTTCGGCGGTGGCGGAAGCTGCTCAAAGGTTGGCGATGCCACCCGTTTGCTGCTTTTGGGTTGTTCGCATGACCCGACGGGCTGTAGCCTGATCCACAATGCCGGGAGAGCTGCCATGATTCGGCTTTGCGTTGCGACGTGCTTGTTTGCTGTCGCCGCGACTGCGTTCGCGGCGCCTACGCCTGAGGAAGTGCTCTCGCTGGTCAACTCACCCCAAGTCGAACACGGCGCGATCGTGACCGAATTCGGCGTTTTTGCTACTCGCAAGACGGGCCGCTGGGGTACCGCTGGTCAGTCGACCATCGTTCGGATCAGCCGGGGCTCAGACGGCACCGTCAGAAGCGAACCGGCAGCCTTCGCGAGGCCGCCAGCTAACGACTCCAGTCCGTATTTTGATCTCGCCTCCGGCCGAATGTGTTTCGTTTCGGACAGACCTCATGTCGACCGGGTCCCGGATCGAACCGATGCGGATATCTGGTGTGCGCGGCGCGAGCGGAACGGTTGGTCCGAGCCATCACCGCTGCCCTCTCCGGTCAATAGTCTCGGCCGGGAATACAGTCCAGTCTTTGATTCTTCCGGAACGCTGTTCTTTGCATCGGATCGAGAGGGCGGCCTGGGGCAGGGTGACCTCTATGAGGCGCGACTCGGCGACGACGCTCGGTGGCGGGTCAAGAATCTGGGGCCGGCGGTCAATAGCCCGACGGGCGAGTGGAATCTGGGTCTCAGTCCCGACGGGAGTTACCTCATCTTCGAGGCGTCGAGTCGCGAGGAGAACCTGAGTATCCCCGGCGATCTGTACTTCAGTCGACGATCCGGCAATGGTTGGACTGCGGCGTTGCCCCTGTCTAAGCTCAACAGCCGGGGCAGCGACCTGCTGCCGCGCTGGCTGGACGATCAGACGCTGCTGTACGCCAGCTCTCGCAAAGGCGACGGCGATGTGGACATCCTGGCGGCCCAAACCGAAGACTGGATGCCCCTGAGCCCGACCCTGGCGGTGATCGCTCGATCGAGCGGTGAGTTGGTGCTGCTAGACCCATTGACGCTGGTGGAACGCCGTCGAATTGCGGTCGGCACCGGCCCCCACGAGCTGGCAGCAAGTCAGGACGGACGCCGGGCCGTCGTGCCGTTGCTGGGTATCTATCCCAAACCGCATCAGGAGCCGTTGGCCAAGCGGCCGCCGTTTCTTTCCGGTCCGAGCGAGGGCTTCACTCGCGTCGACTTAGCTACCGGTGAAAGGACCCTCCACCCGCTGCCGGAGTGCGCTCGTCCGCACGGCGTGGCCGCGGACGCCCAGGCAGCTCGCGTCTGGGTCACCTGTGAAGCTGAGGGCCAGGTGCTGGAACTCGCGGCGGAAGGCGCGGCGGTGTCACGGCGCTTCGACCTGGGTAAAGGCGTTCACAAGGTGGTCTATCATCCAGTGATCGATAGCCTGGTTACCACCAACCCGGACACGGGTCAGATCCACCGAATTCATCTGTCCGACGGCCGTCTGCGGGCTTTGACCAGCGGCGCTGGCGCCGAAGGGTTGGTGCTCAGCGCAGACGGGCTCTGGGCGTGGGTGAGTCATTCGGGGGACGGGAAAGTTTGCCGGATTGCGCTGGACGATCTCAGACTCGATTGGTGTCGCGACGTGGCCGGTGGGTTTCCCATTGCCGTGGCCCTGTTGCCTGCGGTGAACGAGCTTTGGGTGTCGCGGCTCGCCGGCAGCGCCATCAGTATCCTGTCGGCCGAAAGCGGTGAAATACGCGATGAAGTTGCCCTGCCGTCAGGCGCTCTCAATCTTGCGGTCAATCCGGCCGCCGGCCTGGTCTACGCAACGCTGCCTCGGCGAAATGAGGTTGTCGCCATCCACGCCGCGCGTCGAGCGATCGTCGCCGCGGCCAGCGATGTGATGGAGGGCGACGATCTCGATCTGATTTCATGGTCTTATGCGTCGACCGCTCCCGACTCCTGACTGCGAGGTCCGCCGGCCCTGTTTAAATCAACCACGCCAGGAGAAACAGCGCCAGCAGCGCCGCGACACACAGCAGGCCAACGCCGAGAGCCCTGGAACCTCGCGCCTCCTGCTGCTTTCGAACCAGCAGGCGCGCCAGCTCGGCTCCGGACTTGCCCGCACAATGGACGCAAGCGTCCCGATCGGCCGGGTAACGCAGGCCGCAACGATCGCAGCTTTTTGTCGGTCGGGGCTTCGGTGGCGGAAGATACATATCGCTAAATTAGCGGGCAATGGCCCGGCAAGCTATAGCCGGCACCGTATCGTGGGCAACTTTCGGCTGAGGACGTTGGTTCATTTCAATCTGCCGGCGTGCGCTGAGATTCATCAACAGTTCATGGATGAGGGTTAGCATCTTTGGTTAGACAAAATCTTCTGGCGGACCAAAGGGTATGAACGATCGTCTAAGACTTCTGGGTGCGATGCTGGCGCTTGTCACAATCGCCGTCGCTTTCTCGGTAAAAGCCAACGACGCGGTCGAAGCGGAAGGTGTCAAGTCATTTGGGCTTGCCTTGTGCAACGCCGAGCCGGGTGAAAAGCTGACGATTGAGCTAGACCCGGAAATCGTCTACACATTCAGGCCTTACGGCCGCGAAGACAGCAAGCTGGCTGCTTTCGCCCAAAACTGTACGGATTTCCTGCCGTTTATCAGCTCGCGCAACTTTAACGACGTCGATTTTGATTTGACGATTGTTGGTAACGGCGCGCGGGTCGTAGGCCTGACTCTGGTGGTCGAGCCCGGTGCCAGCCTGACGGTGGACTCGGTAGATTTTGACCTCAGCGTCAATGAACGACCAGCGATTATCAATAAAGGTACGGCGACCATCGAACGGTCATCGTTCCGCGGGGCCAACTTTGAAATTCTGGAGGGGTCCCGATCCCTCGCGATTTCCAATGACGGCACCATGTCGCTGTCCAACACGATCGTGAGCGCCAATACGACCCAAGACGTCTGCCAATCGGCATTCTCTACGATTCACAACACGGGCGACCTTGATCTGGACCACGCACAGATCGGACCAAACCCACTCCCCGCTCACTGCGAATCGGCGAATATTTACAATACGGGCAAGGTCGTCGCCCGTCGCTCCGTCATTATGACGGTCGGCGTACTGTTTGCCTGTGCAGGTCCGTCGCGCCTGACTTCAGAAGGTTATAACTTTCAAAATTTTCATCCCTGTACGGCCAATCTTGAAAGTACGGACATCAACCTGCGTAGCAACGAAGGAAATCCTGTGTCAGTTCGCGTATCGCCAACCCGCTGGGCACCGCTTTTTCCAGAAAGCAGTCCAGCGGCGGATGCGATTCCCGCCGCGCTTTGTCAGGGCGCCGACTTTATCGGTTCGCCGCGGACCAACGAGAGCTGCGATATCGGCGTGCTGACCGGCGATGGGCCAACACCTGCCACCTTTCACACATTGACCGGAACCTGGTTCGATCCGGGAGCTGACGGCCAATATCTGCAGTTTCAGTTTCCTGACTATGATCAGGTACTGCTCACCTGGCAGACGTTTGATGAGGCGGGAAACAATCTGTGGCTGTACGGTCTCGGCACCGTTCGGCAAAACGTGGCAAGCCTGGATCTTTATCGCAACACCGGCCTGGCGCTCGTAAACGGTGAGTTCGAGGGCTCCGTGGAGGCTTCACGAATCGGCACTGCAACGTTAGCGATGGACAGCTGCCACAAGGCTGAGTTTTCTTATGCTTTTGGCGACGTCGTTGGCAATGCAACCTATCGTCGGCTGGCGTTTACACGTGGGATCACCTGCATCAACCCAGGCCGCCGCTAACCTAACCAGCATCCATAAGACGGTCGATACAGTTCGATCAAATTACAAACGCAGGCAGGACCGCTTCACCTATACTGAGTCCATGAGCAATTCCGATCCCCTTTATCCTCCCATCGACGCCTTCGACAGCGGCTTTCTTGATGTCGGCGATGGTCATCAGCTTTATTACGAACAATCGGGCAAGGCGGACGGCATCCCGGCGATCGTGCTGCACGGCGGGCCGGGCGGCGGCAGCGGCCCGAAGCTTCGGCAGTTTTTTGATCCGAGCCGCTATCGGATCGTGATCTTTGACCAGCGTGGCGCGGGGCGAAGCCGTCCGCACGCGAGTCTGGAGAACAACACAACGCCCCATCTGATCGCGGATATTGAGCGGCTGCGCGAATCGCTGTCGATACCACGCTGGCAGGTTTTTGGCGGATCGTGGGGCAGCACGCTGGCCTTGGCCTACGCTCAGGCTCATCCCGATCGCGTCACCCAACTCGTGCTTCGAGGGATCTTTATGCTCCGCCCGAAGGAGCTTCACTGGTTTTATCAGCACGGGGCGAGCGAGATTTACCCTGATGCCTGGCAGCACTACCTCGCGCCGATCCCGCAGGACGAGAGAGGCAACCTGCTGGAGGCCTACCACCGACGGCTCACCCACGCCGACGAAACGGTGCGGCTCGAAGCCGCCCGTGCCTGGTCCATCTGGGAAGGGTCGACCAGCTTTTTACATCCAAGCGAGGAGGCGAGGACCGAGTTCGGGGAGCCGGCCCGAGCACTGTCGATGGCCCGGATCGAGTGCCACTATTTCCTCAATCAGGGGTTCATGGAGCCTGATCAGCTGCTGAGCAACATCGATCGAATTCGCCACATTCCCGGCGTGATTGTTCAGGGACGGTACGACGTGGTCTGCCCGGCAGCCAGCGCGTGGGAGCTGCATGCGGCCTGGCCTGAGTCAGAGCTGGTGATTGTGCCGGATGCGGGTCATTCCGCCTTTGAAACTGGCAACTCGGCGGCGCTGGTCAGCGCAACCGATCGGTTCGCCGCCTCAGGCGGCTGAGGGGCCGAGCCAGCTCAGTCAGGCGGTGTAGACCTCACCAAAGATTCGGCTGAAGGCCCTCAGGTCCTCCAAGCGACCCATGCTGACGCGGATATGATTGGGGTAGCCCGCGAAGACGCGGCCGATCTGAACACCTGAGTTCTGCATCTGGCGGCCAAACTCCGCGGCGCTGCGGCCGATGTCGACGTAAACGAAATTGGAGCTGGACGGCAGCGGCGAGAGACCGTGCTGGCGAAAGCAGTCATTGACGATCTGGCGGCCGTCGTCGATCTGTTTCCTGGAAAACGCCACAAACTCATCGTCGCCGTAGCTGGCGATGCCCGCCGCCAAAGCGATCGCGCTGGGCCATGACATCACGTATGACCGCAGCTTCTCCATCAGGTCGCTGCGCCCCATGGCGTAGCCCATGCGCATTCCCGCCATCCCGTACACCTTCGAGAACGTGCGGGTCACGATCACGTTTTCATCGTTCTTAACCAGGTCCATCACCGTGGCGGCGGACGGATCCTCGGCCAGTTCGTTGTAGGCCTCGTCGACGAGAACAGTCGCGCGCTTGCCCACTTCGCGACAGAACTCGCGCAGCTCCGCGCCATCCAGCGGCAGGCCGGTTGGATTATTGGGGTTGCAGACGTAGACCAGCGACGTGTCGTCGGTCACCGCGTCGGCCATCGCCGCAAGGTCGATAGCGAGGTCTGAGCGCAGGGGCAGGGTTTTCACCGAAACCCCTGAGCGACGGGCATACATCAGGTGGGATGAATAGGTCAGGGAGGGCGCGAGGATGTGGCCCTCCTTGCCCCACGCGGCGGCGGCGGCGCACAGCGCCTCGTTGGAACCCGTGCTGATCACCACGTTGCCGCGGTCGACGCCTTCACCGTCAGCAATAACGTCGCGAAATGCGGTGCGCAAATCCCAGGAATAGTAGGCGCCTCGAGCTGCCGTTTCCCGCGCCGCCTTGAGTGCGGCCGGGCTCGGCCCATAGGGGTTTTCGTTGGAACTCAGGCGGATCAACGACGGCGGCGGGGTGGTTCGAGACCATACATTGCCCGTCAGGGTAGCGGCGGCCGCGCCGCTGATCGCGGCCGTCAATACGCCGCGTCGAGTGAAGTTGCCCATAGGAATAGTGCCCGATTGCCAGTCCAGGCTTCCTAGCCTAGGGCGAATCGGCGTCGGTCGCCAGCAAATTTCTTCAGGTCCGCTGCGGTACACTCAGCCGCTCAAGAGCTTCTAGACCAGGGATTATTGTGCAGCTGCTCGCGGTCTTTCTCCTCGTTGTTCTGGGGTTGACCTTTTTGGCCGTGCCTACCTTCGGAGCGGGCTGGGCCTGGGATGCCGATAACGGATTGGGTTTCGCCGCGCTCGCGGGGCTGCTGTACCTGTCTATTCCGGGCATTGCCCGCCGCGACGTTCGAGCGCACCAGCGGCTCAGCTACGCCGTGCTGGCGGTTATTCTGTTACACGCGCTGTGGTTCTTGCTCGCGGACCCTGCTGCCTTGGAGTACATCAAGCCCGGCGCTCCGGCCTACATGTGGACCGGCCTCCTGTCGGTGCTGCTGTTGTTTGTCCTGATGATGCTCGCCCAGATGCCGACCCGGGCCCGAGTCCATCGGAGCTACGGGGTATTCCGGTATTGGCACCGAGTGTTAGGCGCCGCCGTTGTGCTGCTCAGCGCGCACCACGTGGTGTTCAGCGGTTATTACCTCAGAAACGGCTGGCAGCTTGCCGCGCTGGCGACGCTGCTGCTGCTGGTGCTTGCCGGCGGCGGCCTTTGGCGTTGGCTGCCTCCGTTGCGTCGTTCAACGCCAGTGACTCTGCTGAGCATGTCGCTGCTGGCGGCACTGGCTTTCTCCGCGATCAGAAATCTCGGCCTGTGAAGACGCTTCTCGTATTGCTGACACTCATCGTGGTCTGGCTGCTGACCTACGGGACTCCGTTTGCGAGCGCATACCCGGAAAAGGCCCACTACTACGGCAGCCCCGAAGTGATCCTGCCCATGACGTTTGCACACGGTGACCACACCGAGACTCGATGTATGGACTGTCACCACAACTTTGTCGATGACACCGGCGGCGAGCCGTGTATGCACTGTCACGTGTCCGACACGTCGGTCAGCGGCCTGCTGGAACCGCAGTTCCACGACTTTTGTCGCGGCTGCCACGAAAAGGAAGCTGCTGCCGGCAAGGTCAGCGGTCCAGTGCGACAATGCATCGCGTGCCACCTTAGCGACTTGCGCCCATGAAACGCCACTTTCGGCCTGACGTCTGGTACGAACACGCATGACACACAGCGAACACCACCGAATTCACCGCGTTGGCTGGCTGCGCGCGGCCGTGCTGGGCGCCAACGATGGGATCGTCTCAACGGCCAGCCTGATCGTAGGGTTTGCCGCCGCGAGCACCAGCCAGCAGGGCGTCTTGTTCGCCGGCCTGGCCGGCCTGGTTGCCGGCGCGATGTCGATGGCCGCGGGAGAATACGTTTCGGTCAGCTCTCAGGCCGACACGGAGGCGGCGGATCTCGCGATGGAGCGCGACGCGCTCGAAAAAAACTATGCTGAGGAGCGTGTGGAGCTGGCGGAAATTTACCAGCAACGAGGGCTCGACCCCGAGCTTTCGCTCAAGGTCGCCGAGCAGCTCATGGCTCACGACGCGCTGGGGGCCCACGCGCGGGATGAAATCGGTATCTCGGACAAAGTCTCGGCCAACCCCATTCAGGCGGCGCTGTCTTCCGCCGTCACCTTCACCGCCGGTGCGGCGCTGCCCCTCGGAGTGGCCTGGCTCGTCCCCGGGCAGCCTCAGCTTGTCGCCGTCGGCATCGCCTCGCTTGGATTCCTGGCGCTTCTCGGTGCTGTCGCGGCCCGGGCGGGTGGCGCCAGCATGTGGGTGGGCGCGGTGCGGGTGACCTTCTGGGGAACGCTGGCCATGGCCATCACGGCCGGGGTGGGGCGTCTGTTTCAGGTGACGCCCTAGCCGATTTTTCCCGTCAGCCAAAAATGGCGCGAAACAGAAAGAAGAACCCGATACACAGCACCGCGCCGGCGGGAATGGTAATCACCCACGACACAAAGATGTTTCTTACGATGGTGAAGTCGATGGCTGATGCGCTACGCGCCAGTCCGACCCCCAGCACTGCCCCGACCAGCGTGTGGGTGGTGGACACGGGCATGCCGGTGCCGGAGGCGACCACGATGGTGGTGGAGGCCGCAAGCTCCGCGGCAAATCCGCGGCTGGGCGTTAGGTGGGTAATGCGCTCGCCGATTGTCCGGATAACGCGCCAGCCATAGGTCGAGAGCCCGAGCACAATGCCGACGCCGCCGACCATCAGCACCCATAAGGGCAGGCCCGACTCCTGCTCGATCACGCCCGACTGGGCCACGCTGACCACAGCAGCTACCGGCCCGACGGCATTGGCGACGTCGTTGGAACCATGGGCGAAGGCCATCGCGCACGCGGTGCAGATCATCAGCACGCCGAAAACTTTCTCCACCGTCTGGTTTTCCGAATCCTCGCCCGCCGCGGGTTTGATGCGGCGAACGTAGGCAGCGCCGATGAGCGCGATCACCACGCCCAGGACCACCGCAAGCAAATAGCTTTGTCCGGTGGAAAGCTCCAGCCCGACATGCTTGAGGCCCTTAAAGAGCGTAACCAGCGTGATCATGAAGGCGGCGAGGAAGATATAAGCCGGCACGAAGCGTCGCGCCCGCGCCAGGGTGTCTTCCTGAGACAGAATCAGGTGTTGAACGCTTTTGAAAAGCGCAAAGGCGATGATGCCGGCGGTCAACGGTGACGCGACCCAGCTCAACACAATGGTGCCGACTTTGCCCCAGGCGACCGCGCCAACGCCGATGCCGACAGCGCTGAAACCAACAACTGCGCCGACGATCGAGTGGGTGGTTGATACCGGCCAGCCGTAGTGGCTGGCGACCAGCAGCCAGATGGCGGCAGCCAGCAGTGCGGAAAGCATCCCATACACCAGCAGTTCGGGTGAATCGGCGATGGAGGCGGTGTCGACGATGCCCTTGCGGATTGTGGATGTCACCTCACCGCCCGCGAGTACGGCGCCGGCAAACTCGAAGATGGCGGCCACAACAATGGCCTGGCGAAAGGTCAGCGCTTTGGCTCCAACCGAGGTGCCCATCGCGTTGGCGACGTCGTTTGCGCCGATTCCCCAGGCCATAAACAGCCCGAAGACCGCCGCCAGGCTCAGAAACACCACATATTGGTCCATCAAAACTCCTTTCAGGTGTGCTGGCCGCCCTTGGGGCCGGGCGCTGTTTCCCGCATCGTGCCTGGCTGTCAGCCTGGACAGCTACGTCGATGGCCGGCTGCGGGATCGGGCCGCCGATTGTGGCAGGAGTCGTAGGGAATGTCGCTGCCGGCTGCCAACCGAGGCCCGGTTCCTCGGCCTGGCTTGTTGAGGTACTGGCATCGCCGCCGAGCGGAGTGTGGTGTTCGATTGTTACAAAAATATGACGGCCTCAGGCGCCGCCCTTAATCAGTTCCTGGACTTCGGGGTAGGCAATTTTGTCCAGTCCAGTGCGCGGCAGGGCATCCACAAACAGGATGCGGTTCGGGTGCTTGTAACGGCCCAGATGCTGATCCAGGTGTCGTCTCAGCGCTGCCTCGTCGGGTCCGTCAGCCGTGATAACCACCACCGCGACCGGCACCTCACCCCACTGGTCGTCGCTCAACCCCACCACCGCCGCCTCGATCACTCCGGCATGAGCCTCCAGGACCTGTTCGATCTCCGCGGGATGAATGTTCTCGCCTCCGGAGATGATCAGACGCTTTTTGCGCCCAACGATCCGCAGGCGGCCGTTTTGATCCAGGTAGCCGAGATCCCCCGTGTGGAGCCAGCCGTCCTGAAAGACCTCCCGGGTGGCCGATTCATCTCGCCAGTAGTGGCTGGCGAGATTGGCTCCGCGCAGCAAGACCTCGCCCTCCACGCCCACGGCCGCAGGCTGACCCTGCTCATCAGCCACCCTGACTTCGGTGTAGAGCGCGGCATGGCCCACCGTAGCCCAGCCGGACCGGATCCCCTCGATGGTCTGGTGAGCAGCGATGGGACCGGATTCGGTGCAGCCATATACCTGAATGACCGGCACTCCCTTGTCAGCCCAGGCCTGGATCAGCTCCTGGCTGACAATCGTCGAGCCGGTGGTGACCATGCGCAGCGAGCTTAGATCGCAGCGCTGCCAGGTCGGCAAATCCATGAGCACTTGCATCTGCGCCGGCACCAGCACGGTGAGCGTCGGCCGCTCGCTGGCGACAAAGTCCACAAATCGCTCAGGGTCGAAGCGGGAGAAGATGGTCACCGACGCGCCCACCTGGAAGGCCGGAAGCGTCTGAATGTTGATGCCGCCCACGTGAAAGAAGGGGAGGCAGGTTGCCACGTGATCGTTGCGGGTCATGTCGTGCATCACCCGGCTGTTCAGCGCGTTGCACTGAACCGCTGCCTGAGTCAGAACCGCCCCCTTCGGATCACCGGTGCTGCCGGAGGTAAAGACGATCAGGAGCGGCGAATCCAGGTTACCGTCACTGGTTCGCATGGCTCCGGGGACCTGCAGGAGTTCTCGATAGCTGACGCCCGGCGAAGATGGCGGCGCGTCTTCCAGGTGAATCGGCACGCAGTCGGGAATGGCGGTGAGAGGCTGATCGGCGTGCGATCGATCCAGCAGGATAGCCCGGGACTCGGTGCGCTGCACCAGGCGCTCCCGCTCAGCGGTCGCTAAGCGAAAATTGATGGGAACAAGCACGGCGCCCAGACGGGCGCAGGCGAATAAGAGCACGATGAATTCAACGCAGTTGGCCGCCAGGAACGCAACGCGGTCGCCGCTGTTGACGCCGAGGCGGCTGTGCAGGCCGGCCGCCAGGCGACCCGCTTCATCAGCCAGCTCACCATAGCTGAGGGACCGCTGCGCTGACTTAACCGCCGGGCGATCCGGGGCGCGCTCTGCCCAATGGTCCACCCAGCGCGCGATCCCCTGGCTGACGATCGGTGTGTCCGAGACCGGCACAGTCGATTGCTCTTCCGGGTAATCGAACTGGCTGCGCATGTAGTCGATGCCGGGCGCCATGACTGAGCGCCAGGACAGCTCGACGCGTTGATCAAACGCCGAGTCGTAGAGGCTCAGAGCCTTGATCAGACTGCGTAGCCAGAGGTCGTAAAGATCGCCGGCAATCGCTCGGCCTCCGCGGCCGTGCATTCGGGCCATCTGACGCAGGCGCACGCTCGGCGTACCGCTCGCGCAGTAGTCCACCATGTGCTTGAGAGACGCTTTGAGATGCTGCTGCTGCTGCGACATGTCGGTACCGGAAAACTGCTCGGACACCGCTGGAGAGGAGGACAGGAACTCCTGGTAGAAACGTTCAAAAAAGTCCTGGTCGTCCACTGTGCGTTCCTGAGCCCGGGCAAATGACTCGTAGACGGTGGCGAGATAGTTGCGCGGATTCCGGGGTTTTGCCGGCAGCGCCCCGCCAGCTGCTGGAGGGCTCTCGGGAAGGTAGTGAGCTATCGTTTGAGCGTAATAGTGCAGCAACGCCAGCCGCGCTGGGACGGCCGTAATCGTCTCCTCAGCCGGAACTTCGATCGCCTGAACCTGGACCAGCGTGTGCAGTCCCTCCGCGGTGAAACTTCCTCCCGCGGCCGGATCGACGAAGACCGGTGCGCCGGCTGCTTCAACCGCCACACGAAGCTCCTCGACACGTGCCTCCAGCGCATTCAGCTTCATCGAAGCGTCGTCACGCTCGGTGAGCGCAGTGGCGACCAGGTGGACGGGCAGCACCGGCATGCTGTGCAGCACCTCTCCCATCAGCTGCTGGCCCAGCGCGCCGATGTGTCTGCGCAAGGCATCACGGGGGCTGGTTCTCAGATCGATGCCCTGCGAACGCTGCCAGCTGCGAAGCGACAGCGGCTGGCCAAAGGTGGCGCAGGCCCAGCCGTAGCGTTCATCCCGAGGCCGAAACGGCAAGCGCAGAAAACCCCCGATAAACCGCAGGCTGGCCCAGAGGAGGTGCAGGCGCCCCCGGTCGGCGAACTCGCGGGTATCGCCAAAGACCAGCCGCTCCTGTTCCGGCACCTGGTCGTAGCTGAAGCTGACGGGAATAAACACAACGTCTCGATCGAGACCAGGCCAGGAGGCCGTTGCGGCATAGTTCAACAGCCCAAAAGACAACGGCCGAAGGCGGCCGTCGCGGGTCAAACTGCCTTCCGGAAAGATCGCCAGATGGATGCCGTGCGTGACGGCCATCTGTACATAGCGTTTGAGCACCAGCCGGTAAACGGGGTCGTTGGAATCCCGATCGACCACGTAGTTGCCGGCCAGGCGCACCAGATGATGCAGCGGCCAGAGCCGCGCCCATTCGCCGGCCGCGTGAGCGACCGCGGAATGGCGGGCAAGCAGGTAGTTCACCAGCACAACGTCCATATTGGACCGGTGGTTCATCAGGAGAACCACCGTGGCGTCCGGGCGGATCTTGGCGTACTCCTCGCGGGCATCTCTGACCAGGCGAACCTGGTACATCGTTCTCAGCAGGAGGCGCGCCAGCCAGTAGCCGATCGAAAAGTAAAACACCGCTTTGAAGGCCGGCACCAGCTCATGAGCCTGGCGCCGCACGCGCTTTTCGACGCTGGCGAGGTGCTCGCCGGTCTGCTGCGCGTGGCTTTTCATGGCCGCCTGCACCTGCTGGTCCTGCACCAGTCCTTCGATGATCAGGCGCCGGTTCAGAAAAGCCATCGGCGACAGCGGAAACTTGAGCGTGTAGGACTGCCTGGCGGTGAGCTGCGATTCCCAGCGACGTACAAGCCACCAGCCAACCAGCAGGAAAACCGCGACCCACGCGAGCCACGGCAACACAAGCTCCACTAGCGACGCGGTTTGCTGCAATCGGTTGCCTCGTAGCGCAGGACCCTAACGTTATACACCCGGCCTGCCCGCGCGGAAAATTCGCCGGTGCGCATCTTGGCGACGACCGGTCGGGTAAAATGATGATATGCCCGGCTCCCGTACCCATAACCTGTCGCTAGGCCTGCTCCGCTCACGCCTGGGTGGCATGGTCGCACGACCCTGGCTCGATCGGGTTATTGCGTATCTGCTGCAGGACTGGTTTTTCCCCTTGTCACGACTCTGGGCCGCGGCCCGGGCGGCTGACGGTGACGTCGATGCGTTCATCCGGCACGTGCCCCTGAATCCGCCGAATCGTTACCAGCGGCGCAGGATTGCCAGGGCGCTGGAGCAGTTTGAGCGCTGCCGGCTGAAGGCGTTCTCCACCGAGCAGCTCTGGCATGAGTATTTCTTCGGCGATGAAGAGGTGGAAAAAAGCCGCCTGCCGATCGTTGAAGAAATGCGCCTGGACTTTCGCAGTGCCTACAACCTCACGCGACGCGCTTTCAGGCCCCTGCGACGTCTGGTGATCACCTCCGTCATGATGAATCCGCCGACACCGGCGAAGGTGGCTGAACGTTTTGGCGAGAAGGGAGAAAAGCTCGAGGCGTTGTTCAGTCTGCCAGACACCCTGCCGGAGGTAGAGCTGTCCAGGGCGCTGCCTACAAAAGCGGGTTCCGACCGCTGGCTTCGCTTTCCGTCTCCCTCGTCAGCGATGAACGACCAGGTTTACGCTCGGGTGCACGAACCGACGGGCGTCGACAACCCGCCGACGTTGATTTTTGGTCACGGGATCTGCGTTGAGTTTGACCACTACCATCAGCTGCTCGATGAGGTCACGGAGCTGACCCGGAGCGGGATTCGCGTCATCCGTCCCGAAGCGCCGTGGCACGGGCGGCGCGTTCTGCCCGGCCACTACGGCGGCGAGCAGCTGCTGTCCACAACCCCCAACAGCATGTTTGATTTTCTGGCAGCACAGCACGCCGAGTGGGCCACGATTATCGGCTGGGCCCGCGCCACCAGCGCGGGGCCGGTCGCCATCGGCGGCAGCAGCCTTGGCGCGCAAACGGCCAAAGCCATTGCGGTCCGCGCAAACGACTGGCCCGAGCGCCTTCGGCCAGACGCACTGCTGGCGGTGACCCACAGCCAGCACACGTATGAGGCGGCGCTCGACGGCAGCCTGAGTGATATCTGGAACCTCGGAGGGGCGATGCGGGAGCGCGGCTGGCATCGCGACACCGAGCAGGAATGGCTGGAGAAGCTCGATCCACTGGCGGCGCCCTGCATGGCAGGCGATCGAATCGTCAGCGTGATTGGCGAGCGCGATACGGTGACCCCGGACAGGCTGGTCGACTCGCAGCTCGACCTGTGGAACGTTCCCGACCGAAATCGCTTTCGGTACGATCGAGGCCACTTCACCGTGCCGCTGGGGTTGATCCACGACAACACGGCGCTGCTGGCGTTTGCCGATATCCTGAAGCGGGCCTGAGCGCTGCCCATGGGCTGGAAAAAGCTGGCGATGATCGGACTGGTTGCGCTGAGCGTGCTGGCCTACATGTTCGCGGGTGGGCGAGAGCTCCTCGACCCCCGGACGTTCCAGGCACACTACCTTGAGGCGCCGGTCGCCACGAGCTGCGTGTTCTTTGTCGTCTGTTTTCTTGGCACGGCCCTGTCGATGCCGGTGACCGGCGTGCTGGCCGTCATCGCCGGCATGACGTTCGGGCATGCGCTTGGGCTGGGCCTGACGCTGCTCGCGTGCACTTGCGGCGGCAGCCTGGCGTTTCTCATGTCGCGCTACGTGCTGCACGCTCCGGTTCAGCAGCGCTTCGCTGACCAGCTGGTTCAGATCAATAAAGGGATCGAGGCGGACGGTGCGTTCTATATCTTTGGCTTGCGGATGATCCCGGTCGTGCCGTTTTGGCTGCTGAACCTGCTTGCAGCGCTCACGCCGCTCGACCTGCGGCGTTTCTTTCTCGCAACCATGGGCGGCATGTTTCCGCTGCTGCTGCTGCTGGTCCATTTCGGCACACAGGTGCAGTCGGTTGATGAACTCAGTCCGACGGCCCTGCTCAATCCCGGGCTGCTGCTGTCGCTCGGGCTCCTCGCAGCACTGCCTTTTGCCACTCGTGCGACGTTGAGGTACATCGGCCGGCGGTTTCGCTGAGCCGGTTGGCGCCGGAAGCTACCGGTCAGGCGCGGTCTGGGCCGGAATAGCCTTGAGATAGGCGGCGATTGCCTCCCGGTCCGCCGGCTCCAGCTGTGCGAGGTTTTCCTGCACCGCCACCATCGTGCCGCCGGCGGTATCAAAGTCCGGCGTGAATCCGGACTCAAAATAGTACGCAAGGTCGTCGATCGACCAGTCGCTGAGCGTGTCGCTGGCCGGCGTGATGTTGGGTATCCGCCCTTTGCCTTCGAGGTCGGGTGCACCGGCCAGCCAGTATTGTTTCTGTAGACCGCCCAGTTTGTCCCTGGGCGTGTGGCACTCGCCGCAGTGTCCGGCTCCCTCGACGAGCAGCCGGCCGCGTTCGAGTGCGGGATCGTCTGAGCCCACGGCCACAACCGGATCGCTGCTCAGGTACCGACGCTTCCACAGGCCGATCCCGCGGCGCACGCTCCACGGAAACGTCAGCTCGTGATCGCCAGCGCGACCCGCTACGGCCGGCAGCGTGTCCAGGAAGGCCTTGAGATCCAGGACGTCAGAAACGGGCATCCGCGCGTATGACGCAAAAGGAAAAACCGGGTAGTAGTGCTCGCCGTCCGGGGAGACGCCGCGCTGCATGGCGTTAACAAACTCGATATCTGTCCAGCCGCCGATACCGTCGGTTGGGTCGCTCGAGATGTTGGGGGCGCGAAAAACGCCGTAGGGCGTGTGAAACTCCTGGCCGCCGCCCAGGAGGAGACGATCGTCCCCCTGGGCGCGTTCGCCGTCGACCGGGCTGGCGTGGCAGGAGCCACATCCTCCGGCCCAGAATATCCGCTCGCCGGCCGCACTATCCGCCTGCCGGGCCGGAAGCTCCTCGCTCGCGATCAAAGCCGGAGCCGACAGCAGCCAGCCGACCGCTGCCAGCACGAGCGCCGCCAGCAGTAAGAGGCGGAGCATCGGGCGCGGCGCCAGGCGCTACTCGTCCTCGATGCGGTATTTATCGTGGCAGCCTTTACAGTTTTTGAAGGCTGCACCGATCAACGGCTGAGCGGCTTCCAGCGTCTGCGGCTTGGCCGCGATAGCCGTGTTGGTGTCCTCAAGAAACTTCGCCAGCGCAGCGTCGAACCCCGCGCGGTCGGTCCAGATCTCGGGTGCTGCTTCGGTCCCTTCGCCGGACTCGCTGCCTTCGGGAAACAGATCGCCGAACGCTTCGGCCGATACCTGCCAGGTCATCAGAGACTTCATGACGACGTCCGCGTCGAAAGACATTTTGCCCCGCAGCATGCCGCCCAGGGGCTTGGCCGCGTCACCCACCGCTTCCATCAGCTCGTGGCGTTGGTGTTGGGGGCTGTGCTCTGCTACGGCGACGGCCGCAACGCACAGGGAAGCGCCCAAGGAAGCGCCAAGGTTCAGGGTGAATCGGAGAAACTTTTTCATGAAGGTGTCTCGCCTGGTGTTGGAGGAATGTTGTGCAGCATATGCTGTCGCCCGATCTTAGCCAGCGCCTGCAGCGGTTTGCAACCTGCTGCCGCGCCGGTCACAGTGGTGCCGACGCCGGGCACGCTCGCGCGCAGCAAAAGGATGCAGGATGAAAGCCGCCAATCCGATCAATCTGACGCACATCGACCACGTTGTGCTCCGTGTTGCGGACCTTGAGGCAATGGTGCTGTTCTACCAGGAGGTTTTTGGCTGCACCCTGGAGCGTGGACCCGGAGACCTGGGGCTTGCACAGCTGCGGGCAGGGCTCTCGCTCATCGACCTGGTGGATGCCGCTGGGCCGTTAGGTCGGAAAACCGGCGCGGCGCCGGACCACGGTGCGCCCAATCTGGATCATGTGTGTCTTCAGGTCCATCCCTGGGACGAAGCGGCCATCGTCGATCATCTGCAGCGTCACCAGGTGGACTTCGACGAGGTGGGGCAGCGTTATGGAGCAACCGGTGTCGGGCCTTCAATCTACCTCCGGGACCCCGAAGGCAACCTGGTCGAGCTGAAAGGCCGATAGCGGCGGGCTATGACGCGGAGTTGACTTAACGTCCGGTACCGTCCAGCGGCTGGTGCGGACTACAAAAACAAGAAGGAGTCGTTATGGCTGAACGCAGCACCTCCCAGTCGGTGATCGGATGCGTCATCGCGGTGGCTATCGGCGCCGCCGTGGCCCTGGCTGGCAGCGCAGGCGGGGATCAATGGAACGGCTTGCCTGTGTTTGCCCTCTGCGGAGCGCTGGCGTTCGCGGTCAACTGGCTGGTGTTTGTCCCGTCTTCGCTGGCCAAAACCGAGCACTACTACGACCTGACCGGAGGCCTGACCTATATCACCGTGACGGTCGTCGCGGTGCTGCTGGCCGCGCCGCTTGACCTCCGTTCGACGCTGGCCGCCGGCATGGTGCTCATCTGGGCACTTCGCCTTTCCACCTTTCTGTTTATCCGAATCTCGGGAGACGGCAGCGACAGCCGATTTGACGGGGTACGCGACCGTCCGATGCGTTTTTTCCTGGCGTGGACGCTGCAAGGTTTGTGGGTGCTGCTGACCGCAGCAACGGCTCTGGCGATTATTGCCGGCGGGCAGCGTGAGCCGCTGGGGCTTGTCGGCTACGTCGGGCTCGGGATCTGGGCGGTCGGTATGCTGATCGAAATTATCTCGGACCAGCAGAAGTCCCGATTCCGTAAAGATCCTGCAAACAAGGGGCGGTTTATCAACGTGGGGCTCTGGGCATGGTCCCGCCATCCCAACTACTTTGGCGAGATTGTGCTTTGGGTTGGCATGGCGGTGCTGGCGGTGCCGGTGCTCAAGGGGTGGCAGTCTGCCACGCTGATCTCGCCGGTGTTCGTAACTCTGCTGCTGACCAAGGTCAGCGGCGTCCCGCTGCTTGAGGCGAAGGCCGACGAGCGCTGGGGCGGGCAGGAGGACTACGAAACCTACAAGGCGAATACGCCGGTGCTGGTCCCCCGTCCTCCCAAGAAGGTCTAGTTTGTCGCTTCTTCCGCTTCGGCCTCAGCCTTGTAGTGTCGCGATGCCAGCATGTAGGCGATCATGGCGATCAGCGAGAAGACCGCGGCCGCTACGAAGGGTGAGCCGGGAAAGTAAACGCCGCTGTCGTCGGCATTCATGGTGAACAGTCCCATATAAATCATCGGCGAGATGATCATCGCCACGCTGACCAGCGCCGTCAGCCCTCCCTGAAGCTCACCCTGAGCGTCTTCGGCAACCCGCGCTGACATGTCTTGTCGGAGCGCCGGGTCCTGCATGATGGAAAACAACGCCAGTGTGACCATGGCGTAAACAAACCACCCGGTTGAGGCTATGCCGATCCCGGTCAGCGCCACCGCCTCAACGGCGAGGGCGACGATAACGGCCATCTTGATGCCGATCCGCGGCAGCAGCACCTGCACCACCAGCGCCTGAGCAATAAAAGCGATGACGCCATAGTAGGCGATGGAATAGCCGACGTAGGCTTCGGACCAGGCAAACTTCTCGATCGCAACGTACGACCAGACCGTGGGATACACCCAGGTCGACAGCGTCGCCAGGAAAAACACCGGCAGCAGGCGTCCAACGCCAGGAGTCCGGAACAGACGCACCAGGGTGCCGAACGTGTTGGCCCGAGCCAGCTCAAACGGACGTCGCCGGCTCTCCGGCAGCGATTCGCGCACCACAAAATAGCCGAACACCACGTTGCTCAGGGCGATGGCAGCGCCCGCGTAGAACGGCAGACGAACGTCGATATTTCCCAGCAGGCCACCGATGGCCGGGCCGCAGATAAATCCAGCGCCAAACGCTGCGCCGAGCATGGCGAAGCGCGTGCCGCGCTGCTTGGCGGGCGTGACGTCCGAGACGTAGGCATTGATGGTCGAAAAGGTCGACGCAAAGATACCGGCGAACGCCCGCAGAACAATAAAGCCCCACAGCGTGCTGACGATCGCGAGAATCAGCATGTCAACGGCGAACGCGGCGAGGGAAATCAGCAGCACGGGACGCCTGCCGAATCGGTCGGAGAGAGCGCCGACAATTGGCGCAAAGATAAACTGCATCAGGGCGTAGACCACCAGCGCGAGTCCACCCCATCGAGAAGCGCCGGCCAGGTCGCCGCCCGACAGATCCATCAGCAAAGCGGGCATCACCGGCGTTGTCAGTCCGATGCCGGTCGAATTGATAAAAGCCGAGATGACCAGGAAGACAAAAGCGGCTTTGGCGGTGCCGTCATCCGGCTGGGCGGCGGCCTTAGGTTGCGAGTCGATGACGAGGCTCCGACGCTGAGAGGCATTGGGCCGCTGAAGATACCAGATCAGCGAAGCGCGCGGGTCGCGGGGCTGCTGTCAGTCAGTCGATCTCAAAGCTGTCGTCGAATAACACGTTGGCGTCCTGAATCTCGACCAGGCAGCTGGCCTGCGCAAGCTCCTGAGCCATCTCGTCGATGCTGCAATTGCTGAACTGCTGAGATCCGTTCAATCGCGAGTTCATGATGCCTCGAAAAGTCTCGTCGACGCACGCTCGTTCCCCGTCATGGGGCGAGTTGAAGTTGTGCCCGAGTTCATGGGCGAAAATCAGTGCGCTGCTGGTATCGCTGCTGCGATCTTCGTTGACGCCGTAGCCGAAGCTGCGGCTGCACAACACGCCGAGGTAGGCAACGCCCACCGTAGACCCGTCGAGGTTGCGCCCGGTAAACAGGTGCGCGAGGCCCTGGAACGGGATATTGCTCCCTGCTCCGGTCCGCATAAACTGCCGAAACCCCGGCTGCACCAGGCTGTTGTTGTTAAAGCGCCCGCCGAGCAGATCGCCGGCGTTGGTTTCGATCAGTACGTCGTTATCCGTCAGGATCTCGTGGTGCAGGAGCTGAATGCCCACACCGAGCTGTGAGGCGTAGATGCCGTCGACAAAGTTCACCCGGCCGGCTACAACCGACGCGGTGTCCGCGCCGTGCTCATCGGTGAACTGCGTGTCACTGACGATTGTTACCGGCAGCGCCATCATGGCGACACCTTTGATCGCGACGATGGCCTGCAGGTGCTGCACAAACGTACGGTAGTCGGCAACCGGGCGCTCGATTTTTTTCTGGAACGTAAGGCCGCCGTGGTCGATCAGCGTGTTCAGCGCAAGATCCTCAAAGCGGTATACGAGCGTCTGATCCGCGCTCGCGCCGGCAGCCAGCGCTTCGGGGAAGCTGCGGGCGCTGTCGACGAGGAAGAGCTCGGAGCCGTCGAAAATGCCGCCGGAAAGGCGACCGCTGATGCGGTTGAGTCTGACCCATGAGCCTGGAACCCCAGCTAACCGGCCTTTCATGAATCGATCGGCGCGGTGGATTTTGGCACGATGCTCGCTCGACAGCGAGCTGAGAAGCGCGTCGTTGGCTTCGAGTTCCAGAGAGAATTCCCGACCGTAGGCGCTAAGCGTCAGATTCTTCAGCGCACGGTCGTCGACCGACGCAAGCTCGGTCAGCTCGAACGCCTTCAGCAGCGCCTGCTGGCCCTGCACCGGCGAGCCCAGGAGCATCGCGAGCAGGGCGACCAGTAACAGTGATTTCCGTTTCATTGTTAAGCGCCTGAAAAGACAGCGAAATTAGCAGGCGTCGCAGGGAGGGTCGGTGACCGACATCACGGTCTGGCCGCTCCCTGACACTTTGTTACATTGCCTTTCGCAGACCGGGTAAACGGAAAATCCGGCTCCACAACCGCCGTCTTCGCAGTCTTTTATACTCGGCGCCTATGGAGACCAAAGACTATTACCGCTGGGCGGAACGCGCCGCTCGCTGGGGCGCCGACTATCTCAAGACCTTGAGGCAACGACCGGTCCGGGCGCGGGTGAAGCCCGGTGAGGTGGCGTCCCGGTTGCCGATTTCACCACCAGAGCAGGGTGAGGCCATGGAAGCGATCTTCGCGGACTTTGAACGGCTGGTGCCGGACGCGATGACCCACTGGCAGCATCCGCGATTCTTCGCTTATTTCCCGGCCAACGCAGCTCCCGTATCCATGGTGGCGGAGCAGCTTTGTGCCGTGATGGCCGCGCAGTGCATGCTTTGGCAAACCTCGCCGGCCGCTACCGAAATGGAAACCCGGATGGTCGACTGGATGCGCCAGGCGCTGGGCCTGCCCGAGGGTTTCGCCGGGCTGATCCAGGACTCGGCGACCACGTCAACGGTCTGCGCGCTGCTGACCATCCGTGAGCGCGCCCTCGATTTTCGGGGCAACGAAGAAGGGCTGGCCGGGACGGGCCAGCTTCGGGTCTACGCCTCTCCCCAGAACCACTCCTCGATCGATAAAGCGGTCCGGATTTCCGGAATCGGCCAGCAGAACCTGGTGAAGGTCGCTACCGACGAAAGCTGGGCGCTCGACCCGGTTGCGCTCCGGGCGGCCATTGAGCAAGACCTGGCGGAGGGAATGATTCCAGCAGGCGTGGTGCTGTGTATCGGCGGCACGTCGCTGGGAGCATCAGATCGGCTGCACGAGACTATTGCAATAGCACACGAGTACAACCTCTACGTGCACGTCGACGCGGCCTGGGCCGGTTCGGCCATGATCTGCCCGGAGCTGCGCGGGCTGTGGGAAGGCGTCGAGGCAGCCGACAGCTTGGTGTTCAATCCGCATAAATGGCTGGGCGCACAGTTTGACTGCACGATTCAGTTTCTGCGCGAGCCGGAAATGCAGGTGAAGACGCTTGGCCTGCAGCCGGACTACCTCAAGACGCTGGGGGAAAGCGACATCACCAACTACAGCGAATGGACCATTCCGCTGGGTCGGCGCTTTCGCGCGCTGAAGCTTTGGTTCCTGCTGCGAGCGCACGGGCTCGAGGACCTGCGTCAGCGGATGCGCAACCACATTGCGTGGGCTGAGGAGGCGGCTGAACAGCTCGCGCGCTGCGAGGGTTTTCGCATCACCTCTCCCTGCCATCTGTCGCTGTTCACCTTCCAGTTTGTTCCCGACGGCACGGACGCTGACGCGATGACCCGGGCGCTGCTGGTGTCCGTGAACGACGACGGACGCACCTACCTCACGCAGACGACGCTCGACGGCCGGTTTGTCATCCGATTTCAGGTCGGACAGTTTGAGTGCACCCGAGATGATGTTCGGGACGCGGTGGCGGCAATCACCGAGCTGGCGAAGCAGCTTCAGCGCCCATCCGTTTAGCCGGACCGACGGCGCTGCTTGGACACCCAGCGCACGTGGCGCTGCAGCGACTCGTCAGCCTGCAGCCGCTCCAGGGTGTTCATTTCCTGCCCCAGCGTCATCTCATCGAACAGCCGGTGCACGCCGTTGTGGCAGAGCCGGCAAATGTGGACTCCCTGCGCCAGCTCCTCGCGGCTGTAGCGCTTGCGGAAACGTTTGCGCCGATGGAGCTTCTTGGGGATCAGATGATGGAAGGTCAGCGGCCCGGAGCGCCCGCACAGCGGGCAGGCGGAGGCTTTTTCCCCGTTTCTTCGCCTCACGCGGTATGACTATCTGAGTGCATGGGACAAGGTTGCCAGAAATGCCGTGATTCCCGGGTCAAAAAGCGGCCGCTTAGGGGGTAGGCCAAAGCCTGGCGTCTTAGCGAGTAAAATTGAGGGATGAAAATCATGAAAAAACAACGGCGATGGCTCATGCTGCCCCTCCTTGCCGCGGTGGCGGCAACATCACACGCGCAGCTGATCTTCGATCCGCTGACCGTCCACCCCGCCAACGTAGCCCGCGAGGGCCAGTTTCTGCTGGTTTTGGAGGACAGCTGGCAGAACGGCTGCCAGGGGCAGATCGAAACCACGGTCAGCGCTGATCGCATCGAGGTGGTGGCCAACTCGGAGCAGTCCGGCAGCCAGGTCTGCACCACGGCGTTTGTGCCGTTCATCGATCTGATCAATCCGCGCGACGAGTTCGCCGGCGAGTTTGCTGCTGAGGTGACCGTTGAGTACATTTTTGTGGCGCCAGACGGCACGCGCGAGGAACGGGACGAGGCGACGATCAGCTTCGGCACCGGCGTCAATCCGATTGCTGAGGTCGAGTCCGGCAGCTGGGTGACCGACGCGCTCCAGAGCTCCGGGCTGTTTGTTGATCAGCAGGAGGGGCTGTTCAGCGCCAACCTGGCCGACTATGCGAACGGCACCGGTACCTGGTTTTTTGGCGCGGCGGCGGTAGAGGGTGATGTGGTCATCGCTGAGCTCAGCCAGTTTGGCACCGTCCAGTGTGTCACCGACCCCTGCGATCGGGCGGCGGCTATCGACAGCGGTCAGCTGCTCGCTGTGCTGGAAGGGCAAAACAGCCTGCTGGTGAAATACAGAAGCATTCTCGAGGACCCGTCCCTGGAACGGGGCGCGCTGCGCTACACGCGGCTGGACCTGAGCCGCGCCCAGGGACTGGGAGGCGCGCCCGATCTCACCGGTCGTTGGATCATCGGCGTCGGCCCCGACACCGGCGCGGCGGTCGCTGAGCCGATCAGCAGCAGCTTCGGCGTTTTCGACGTGGTTGTGATCGACGATGGGCCCGCGACCAGCCTGTCATCCACGAGCTTCGGAGCTTTTGATATCAATCGTCTGGATGACTCAAACATCCCGGACTTTGTCATCGTGTGCCAGGACGCCCGGCCGGTGGACGGTGACCTGGCCTGCTCTTCGACTGACCTGACGCTGGGTGGCCCGGACTGCATCGCTGAGTTTCCTTTCGGTGCAGCGGGGCTCACCCGAATCGAAGGCTTCGCCAGCTGCGGCAGCGCGCAAGGCCAGTTCGTGATGGAGCGTCGCTGAGCCGATCTCCAGCAAAAGACCCGGGGCGGTGACCCGCCGCACCGTTGGTGGACAGTCCAGGTGCTGTCCGCCAAACTCCCGCCCATGAATATCGACGGTGCGAAGTCGGCCCTGGTTCAGGTCGGCGCCGAGCTATACCACCGGGGCTGGGTCCCGGCGACCAGCGGTAACTTTTCGGTGCGGCTGGAAAGCGGTGACCTCGCCATTACGGCCTCGGGCAAACACAAGGGCCGACTTCAGCCTGAAGACATACTGCAGGTGGACGGGAACGGCGAGCCGAGAGGCTCTGCGCCCGCCCGGCCGTCAGCGGAAACGGCGCTCCATGTCCAGCTGTATCGCCGCGAGCCGGAGGTCCAGGCGGTGCTGCACACGCACTCGGTTGGTGCAACGGTGGCCTCTAACCGGACCTCAGCGACGCTCGACTTCGAGGGTCTGGAAATCCTCAAGGCTTTTACCGGCATCGCATCGCATCGGAGCGCCATTTCGATCCCGATATTCCCGAACGATCAGGATATGGCGGCCCTGTCGGCGGCGGTGGACGACCACATGGCGCGGCACGGCACAGGCGTGGCGTACCTGATTAAAGGCCACGGTCTCTACACCTGGGGACAAACGATGGCCGACTGCCAGCGCCACCTTGAAGCGCTCGAGTATTTGTTTGAGTATGACCGCCTTTCGCGCACCCTGGGAACCGCCGAGCCATGAGCGAACTGACCTGCTTTCGCGATGACAACCCCGATCATCCGATTGAACAAACGACCGACTTCAGCCGCATCCGCGAGCTGCTGGCGGCGCAGGGGATTCGCCTCGAACAGTGGGCGGCCGAACAACCCGTTGCCGCGGGTGCGCTGCAGGACGACGTTCTGGAAGCCTACCGGTCGGACATTGATCGATTGATGGCGGCGGACGGCTACGTCACGGTCGACGTGGTCAGCATGCATCCGGAGCACCCGGACAAAGCCGCGGTGCGCGAAAAATTTCTGGCGGAACACACCCACAGCGAGGACGAGGTGCGGTTTTTTGTCGACGGTGAAGGGCTGTTCACGCTCCATCTCGGTGACCGGGTGTTTGAGGTGCTCTGCCAGAAGGGTGAGCTGATCAGCGTGCCGGCGAATACGCCCCACTGGTTCGACATGGGCCCGAATCCCAGCTTTGTGGCCATTCGTCTGTTCAACAATCCGGAAGGGTGGGTTGCCAACTTCACCGGCAGCGATATCGCCAGTCGGTTCAGTCGCCTAAGCAATTAGCGCTTCGATATCCATGATCAATGCCATCATTACCGATGTCGAGGGCACCACCAGCTCGCTGAGTTTCGTCAAGGACGTGCTCTTTCCGTACGCGGCGCAGCAGCTTCCGGCGTTTGTTCGAGAAAGGCAGCACGACCCCGAGGTGCGTCAGGAGCTCGCTGCAGCGGCGGCACAGGCTGACCTGCCGGGCGATGAGATTGAGGCGGTCGTGTCTCAGCTTCAGCAGTGGATAGCGGAAGACCGCAAGGTGACGCCGCTCAAGAACCTGCAGGGCATGATCTGGGAACATGGCTATGCCTCCAGGGCGTTTGAGGCTCACCTGTACAACGATGCGGAGGCCTGCCTGAGCCGCTGGCACGAACAGGGACTCCCGCTCTACGTCTATTCTTCGGGGTCGGTGCACGCGCAAAAGCTGTTCTTCGGGCACAGCGTTGCGGGTGACCTTCGTGCGCTGTTCAGCGGCTATTTTGATACCACAACAGGTCCGAAGTTTGACGCTGAGTCCTATCGAAAAATCGTAGAGGAGATTGCGGTGCCACCGCAGCAGGTGCTGTTTCTCTCCGACGTGGAGGACGAGCTGAACGCCGCCGCCTCAGCCGGCCTGCGGACCGTGAGGCTGGTGCGCGAAGCCGACTACGGCTGCAGCCCCTCGCAGGTGGACTCGGCTCATCGCGTGGTCGCCAGCTTCGACGAAATCGATCCGGCTGATCCGCCCGAAGTCAGCCCGGCAGGCTGACCGGCATCCCCATCCAGGGCCAGATCTTCCAGACAAATAGCGCAACAACTCCAACAAGCAGCAGGCTGGCCGGCACGCCGGCGCGGAAAAACTCCAGCGAGCTGAACTGCTTGCTCTGGTAAGCAATGGCGTTGGGCGCCGCGCCCACCAGCGCCAGGAAGGGCATGCCGGCCGCCGCTAGCGAGGAGAACAACACCACTTCAGGGGCAACGCCTAAATAGGGCGCAATCGCGAGCGCCACCGGCATCGAGATGGCGATGGCCGCGACGTTCATGATGAGGTTGGTCATCACGAGCACAAAGACAGTGATGCCGACAACAAACAGAAACTGGGAGCTGGTCGGCAGGGCGTTGAGCCAGTGAATCGCCAGCCACTGAGCAGCGCCGGTCTGCCAGAGACAAAACCCGATGCTCATGGCGCCGCCGAACAGCAGAATGATGTTCAGCGGCAGCGACTCCAGGTGCCGCAGGCGCAGGCAGCCGGTGACAAACAGGGCGATGGTGGCCGATACGATGATGGCACTCTTGTCGATTACGCCCAGGAACGGAACCACGGAACGCAGGCTCATCGCCAGCACGGCAATAACGGTAATGATGATGGTCAGCCACTCGCGCAGGCTCAGCGGCCCCAGCGTTTTATGCAGCTGCCGGGCCCGCAGCTTCAGCCCGGGGATGGTGCTTTTCTCCGGCGGAAAAACCAGCCGCACGTAGGCCCAGAGAAGAAAAATCATCACCACGCCCAGCGGCAGCATGTAGTAGGTGATTTCAAAGAAGCTGATTTCGCGACCCACCAAATCCCGGTAGAAACCGATTGCAACGGCACCTCGCGCGGCGCCAAACAGCGTGATGATGCTGCCGGCACCGGCGACAAACGCCATCCCGATGAACAGGCCCTTGCCAAAATTGGTGGGCTGACCGTCGCTCGAATAGATGGAGTGAATGACGGCGAGCAGCGGAAACACGGCGGCGGCAACCGCGGTGTGGGCCATCACCAGGGTCAGTCCCGCCGTCATCAGAAAACAGCCGAGGTAGATCATCGACACCCGCTCGCCGACAAGCGACAGCATGCGGTAGGCGATCCGGTTCGTCAGCCCGGACCGCGCAAACGCGGTACCGATGGTCAGCGCCCCGACGATGAACCAGACCGAAGGATCCATGAAGTCGGTGAATGCGACCCGGGCATCCCGGATCTGGAAGAGTGACTGCGCCACGGCGATGGTCATCGCGGTGATTCCGACCGGTACAACCTCAAAGACCCACCAGATCGCCGCCAGCACAAACAGGCCGAGCGCCAGCTTCCCCTCCCGATTCAGGACGAACTGCTGCCCCTCAGGGTCTACCGCGGCCGGCAGTTCGGGCAGCAGCGCCCAAATGGCAAAACCCGCGATTCCGGCCGCCATGGCCAGGAGACGCCCGAGCTGGGGCTCTCGCTCCTCCGACGCCAGCTGAACGCGGCCGGCGATACGGGGTACGCCTCCTTCGGGGGCGGAGAATTCGTCGATGCCGACGGTTCGATAGCGGTTTTTGTCTTTGCGTGCCATCCCCGCCTCGACTCGCTAGGGCGAGCACACCGCTCGCAGGACGTCCAGCGAGCGAACAACGCCAACAACATGGCCGTCTTCGAGCACTGCGGCTATGTGGGTGTCGTTGCCGACAAGTTCTCGAACGATTTTCATCAGCGAGTCGTTGATGTCCACCCGAGCGCGCATTTCGATCGCCAGCTCGCCGATTGGTCGGCTGAGCTTCTGGGCCAGCGACTCGGCATCGTCCGCGGGGATCAGTTCTGTCAGGTTGGGGTCGATCTCGGCCTTGAAGTGGGCCTCGGGATGGGTGGTGTCGAGCTCTTCATGAAACTCGGGCTCGATGCCTCGAAGGATATCGCGCCGGCGCAGCGAACCCAGCAGCTGGTTATCCTCCCCGAGGACCAGCAGCACCCGTGGCATCGAGATGCGCCCGTCGAACTGGATCTGCCGGGTTTCCAGCATCGCGACCGCTTCGGCCAGCGTTTGCGATTCGCGGGCGTGCGGATAGTCGTTCAGCGGAACCAGCAGCTCGCGAGCAGTCTTGAGCGTTGCGTCTGTCATCAATCGCCTCCGCGGACCATCTTAGCCCGGTTGGCGGGCGGCGAAACAGCCGGCAACCGTCAACACACGGCGCGTCGCTTCACAGTACAATCGATCCGTCGCCACATTTGCCTGGAAAATGCTCATGAAAGCCGTTGGCTATCGAAAAGCCGGCCCGATCGACCAGCCTGCTGCGCTTGAGGATATTACGCTCGAAAAGCCGCACCCCACCGGCAGAGATCTGCTGATCAACGTCAAGGCCGTGTCGGTCAATCCGGTCGATACCAAGGTTCGCACCCGGATGGGTGCTGACGGTGACGATTGGCGCGTACTGGGTTACGACGCGGCGGGCGTCGTGGAGGCGGTGGGTGAGGCGGTCACCGGTTTCAAGCCGGGGGACGCCGTGTACTACGCCGGTTCGATCGCGCGGCCTGGCACCAACAGTGAGTATCACCTGGTGGACGAACGGATTGTCGGCGGCAAACCGGAATCGCTGAGCTTTGCCGAGGCTGCCGCCCTGCCGCTGACCGCTATCACCGCCTGGGAAATGCTCTTCGATCGCCTGAACGTCAACACGCCCCCCCCGCAGGGCGGCGAGGTGATTTTGGTGGTCGGCGGCGCCGGCGGCGTCGGCTCGATTACGCTGCAGCTGCTGCGCGCATTGACCGATCTCACGGTCATCGCAACCGCTTCGCGGCCGGAGACCCAGGCCTGGGTACAGCAGTGTGGCGCAGACCAAGTCGTCAATCACCGCGAGCCCCTGGCGCCGCAGGTGGCTGCGCTCGAGATCGACGCACCGGGGTTCGTTTTCTCGACCACTGAGACGGGGCAACACCTGGCGGATATCGCGGAGCTGATGGCGCCGCAGGGACGATTCGGCCTGATAGACGATCCTGCCGAGTTCGATATTGCGCTGCTGAAGCGAAAGGCGATCTCGATCCACTGGGAATTCATGTTTACCCGGCCCGTGTTCGACACGCCTGATATCGGCCAGCAGGGGCAGCTGTTGCGGGAGCTGGCCGCGCTGATCGACGGCGGCAAGGTTACGACCACGCTGAGTGAGGTTGGCGGAAAGATCAACGCTGAGAACCTGATCCAGGCCCACCGGCAGCTGGAGAGTGGCACCACTCGCGGCAAGCTGGTGCTGGAGGGGTTTTAGACCATGTCTGATTCAGTAACGACAAACGAAGCCGGCACCCAGGAGCTGGTGGAGCGACTGTTCAGCGCCATCGATCGAAAGGACACCGACGGCGTACTGAGCTGCATCGATCTCCAGGCGAGCTTTCGCTTCGGGTCCGCGCCCGCCGTTCAGGGTCACGAGGCCATCGCCGGCGCGATCGACGGCTTCTACGAAACGATTGCCGCCCTTCAACACACCGTACAGAACACCCTGCGGCAGGAGAACCTGCTGGTTTGCGAGGGAACGGTTCGCTACACCCGCCACGACACCAGCACGGTGACCCTGCCATTTACCAACGTGTTTGACCTCGCCGGGCAGCTGATTACCGGCTACCGAATCTACATCGATATCGGACCGCTTTACGCTCCGCATTCCTGACGCGCGGGTTTAAGGGCAACTACCTATGGAGTCCACCGCCTGCCTGTTCCAGGCTATGGCACTTGCCGGACTCACGGGAATCGATTGACGTTGCTCCATAAAAAAACTGTCGCAGCAGCAGCACCCATGCTGCTGACCTGCCTGACGGCATGGATGCCAGGTGCCGCCGGTGCCATGGATTCCGAAAACCAGCCGCTCGAGGAGATCTTTGTGACCGCGCGCTATCGCTCGGAGAACCTGAGCGACGTGCCGGATTCGATCACTGTCTTCGGACCCGAACAGATCGACGCCAACCGAATTGAACGCGTCAATCGGGTCGCTTCGCTGACGCCCAACCTGCGGTTTTCTGACGATCAGGAGGTGGGGGTCAGCACGCTGATCATTCGTGGCGTGCGCCAGAACCGGGGCACCGGTCAGCCGCCGGTATCGCTGCAGATCGACGGCGTCAGCGCGACCAACAATCTGCTGACCACCCAGGATCTTTTTGACCTGGAGCGAATCGAGGTGCTCCGCGGCCCGCAGGGTGCACTCTACGGACGTAACGCGATCGGGGGCGCCATCCTGGTCACCACGCGCGCGCCTACCAGCGAACCGGAGTACACCCTGCGGCTCACCGCCGCTGAGGGCAGCGACTACAGCCTGGCGGCATCCGCGTCCGGTCCGCTGGGGAACGACACGCTGCGGTATCGCGCTTCGCTTCGCGTTCAGGATCGGGAGGGGCAGCTTCGCAACCGATTTCTGGACGACGCGCGGGTTGATTTCAAGGACTCCGTCTCGCTTCGTGGTCGGGTGCTATACCAGCCGTTGCAGCGTCTGAGCGTGGCGGTGACCGCCCAGTATTCCGATCAGGAGGCGGGCTCTGGCTACTTTATGCCGGGCAGCGAGGGCGTGCTGCCGCTGCCGCCCCCGTCGGAGCCGCTAAGGTTCGGCAACCCGACCTTTGAGATCCAGTCGAACAGCCTCGGAGAATCTTACGTTCAGTTCGGTGAGGTTTCGGCCAAGATCGACTACGAGTTTGGCTGGGGAACGTTGACGTCCATCACTTCGTTTTCGGACGTTGAGTCAGAGAACGACCAGGACCTGGACCAGACGCTGGTTGACGCAATCAACATCGAGGTGGACGACGAATCGGACACCTTTGCTCAGGAGTTTCGCTTAAGTTCAAACGCCGAATCGTCGCTGCGCTGGGTCACCGGGCTTTACCTGTTTCAGCAGGATCGATTCCGCTCGCTGGCCACAACGTTCTTCGGAACGCCGGTGCCGGCCGCACAGCAGGATCTCGAGCTTGAAAACGTTGCGGTGTTCGGCAACCTGAGCTACGACCTGAGCGACGCTCTCGAGCTCACCCTGGCATTCCGCTACGACCGCGAAACGCCCACCGACCTGACCCAGGGGGCTGAGCGGACCTTCAGCGAGTTTCAGCCGAAGGCCAGCCTGGCTTACGCGATCACCGCCGATCAGCTGGCGTATCTGACCGTCGGTAAGGGTTTTCGTGCCGGGGGCTTCAACAATGTGGCGCCAGGCAGCAGCTTTGCGCCCGGCTTCGACAGCGAGTCGCTGATCAGCTACGAGGCGGGCTATAAATTCGCCACTGAGTCCGGCCGTCTGCGGGGCGCGCTGTCGCTGTTTCACATCGACTACGAAGACCAGCAGTTTTTTCTGTTCGATCAAACCGGTACCCAGGCCAACATCAACGTGCCCCAGAGCACCATCTCGGGCGGTGAACTGGAGCTGGCTGCGGCGCTGACCGATTCGCTCAGCGCCAATCTTGGCTTTGGCTTCATCGACAGCGAAATCGAAGAGTACCGGGATATCCCCGGCGTGCTGGTGCCCGCGTCTGCCATCGAAGGGCAGGAGGTGCCCGGAGGGCCGACCTGGTCTCTGCAGCTTGGCGTTGCCCACACCCTCGGGCTCTCCAACGGGCTCGAGCTGGTCAGCCGGGTTAACGCCGAGCGTCGCGGTCGCACGTTCTGGACGCTCGACAATGTCGATCAGCAGGACGCGTACAGTCTCGTGGACGTCAGTCTGGCGCTGAGGTCGGAAAGCTGGGAGGCACGGCTGTTCGCCAACAACCTGCTCGATGAGGAGTATATCGAATGGTTCTTTGGCGCACGTTTCATCGGCCTGCCGGCAGATATCGCCTGGCCCAGCGCGCCTCGGCAGGTGGGTGTCGAACTGTCCTATCGTTTTTGAGACCCGTCGCCTGCGCGGCTGGTCAGGCGCCGATCGACCACAGCACAACCGCCGTGATCCCCGATAGCACCGTTGCGCCGCCGTAAAACAATACCAGCATGAGCGCGTTCGGCGCTCTCAGATGAAGGTCATGGGTCGCGTGATAGAGCCGGTGGCAGGTGTGGTAAAGCGACAGGGCCACAACCGACAACATCAGAAGCTTGCCGAGCGGATGGCTGAGCCAACGGAGAAGTGATTCATACACCGACGCCGGCTGGTCGGCAAGCAACACGCCAAGGAGCAGGCCGGTGACCACAATCAGTCCCGGGCCGACAAAAGCCAGCAGCATGCCGCCCGCGCCGAACAGTGACCAGGCGATGGGTTCGTTGGATCGGCGCATCGTTTAACTTCCCCCCTGCGCAAGAAACAGCCAGGCCAGCACCACCAACCCCACCGAGCCGAGCAGCGCACCGAGCTGATGAACCCGCTTGATCAGCGTGCCGGAGACCCGCAGTCGGTTGGTGTGCACCACCAGGATCTTGGGCACGAGCTGAAGCCACGTCCAGGCGTGCAGCAGTGCCGCCGCCAGGGCCACAACGTGCAGCGTGACGCACCACGGTGAGCGAAGCATCACCAGCCATTGGGTGAATGCCTCCTCTCCCTGTGACAGCCGATAGACGCCGGTGATCAGCAGGAGCGTGTAGGCGAACAGCGGCAGGGCGGTCGCCTCGCGCAGCATGTAGCGTCGATAGGCCGGATTCTTGAGCCACCAGCCGGCCGGCTGTCGCTTGACGTACGGTTCAGCCATCTTCGGTGCTCACCGGGTCGACGGCACGACGCTGAACAAAGTCCAGCGTGGAGCTGACCTTACCTTGATTGATGGCGGCGGCTGGATCAACCGCCTTGGGGCACACCTCGGAGCAGTAGCCGACAAAGGTGCAGCTCCAGACGCCCTCCTCGGCGTTGAGGTAGGCCAACCGACGTGGCGTCCCGTCATCCCGGGAATCAAGGTTGTAGCGCTGGGCCAGGGTGATCGCCGCTGGACCGAGAAACTGCGGGTTACGGCCGAACTGCGGGCAAGCTGCGTAGCACAAGCCGCAGTTGATGCATTCGCTGAACGCCTCGTAGCGCTCGAGCTGGAGCGGCGTCTGCAGGTTTTCACCCTCGCTGAGCGGCCGTTCAGCGTCGACGATGAGAAACGGGTCGACCGACTCGATATGGCCGACCAGCCCGCCGATGTCAGCGATGAGGTCTCGCTCGATCGGAAAGTTGTCCATGGCGCGAACCCGCAGCTCGCCGGCGTCCAGGTACTCACGCAGAAACGTCTTGCACCCCAGCCGCGGTTCGTCGTTGATCATCACTCCGCAGCTGCCGCAGATCGCCATGCGGCACGACCACCGATAGCTCAACGACGGGTCGACGTGGTCCTTGATGTAGTTCAGCGCATCGAGAACCGAGGTGTCTCGGTGGTAGGGCACCTCGACGGTCTGCTGCCACGGCTCGCTGTCCTCTTCCGGGCGATACCGTTCGAGCTGAATTCTGATGGTCTGACTCAACTGACCTCCTTGAGCGACGTGTCCTGGCCGCCGTAGCGGCGCACCGCCGGCGGCGAGCGGGTGATGACAACATCCTGCCAGTCGATCGTCGGAGCCGATTCTGGATTTGCCCGCTCAACGGAGGCGAGGCTGTGTTTCAGAAAACGGGTGTCGTCGCGATCGGGGTAATCGTCAGCCCGCTGGTGGCTGCCGCGCGACTCCCGACGAGCGAGCGCCGCATGCGTCATGGCCTCGGCCACATCGAGTAGGAAACCCAGCTCGATGGCGTAGAGCCACTCGGTGTTAAAGGCCCGGCTGTCGTCGGCGAGACCAATTTCGCGGTACCGAAGCTTGAGCTCGGCGAGCTCCTCCCCGGCGCTGCGCATGTCCGGCTCGTTGCGGTAGATGCCGATGCAGCGATCCATGATGTTGACCATAGCGTCGCGAATCTCGCTGGTGCGCTCCGGACCGTTCGCGGTGCGCAGCGCCTCCCAGCGACTGCAGTGCTCGGCGGCCTGCGCCTCGAGCGCCGCCGCGCTGACCAGATCAGCCTGGGCGGCAAACTGAGCGGCCTGCTCGCCGGCTACGCGACCAAAAACGCTCAGTTCGGCCAGCGAATTGGACCCCAGTCGATTGGCGCCATGAAGCCCGACGCTGGCGCACTCCCCGGCGGCAAACAAACCCGGCAGGCGCGTTTGTGTCCGGCTGTCGGTCTGAATCCCACCCATCGTGTAGTGCGCCGCTGGACGCACCGGAATCGGAGCGGTCACGGGGTCAACGCCGGCGTACGTCTGAGCGAGGCTGCGGATGAACGGCAGCCGCTCGTTGATACGCTTTTCGCCAAGGTGACGCAGATCCAGATTGACCGCATCTCCCTGGTCCGTTTCGACCAGCCGGCCTTTCTGCATTTCGTGCCAGAACGCCTGGCTGACCTTGTCGCGTGGGCCGAGCTCCATGGTCTTATTCTTGGGTGAGCCCGGCGGGGTTTCCGGGCCGAGACCATAGTCCTGCAGGTAGCGGTAGCCGTCCCGATTGGTCAGCACGCCACCCTCGCCCCGGGCCGCCTCCGTGATCAGAATGCCTGACCCCGGCAGGCCCGTGGGGTGGTACTGCACAAATTCCATGTCCCGCAGCGGCACGCCCTGGCGGTAGGCCATAGCCATACCGTCCCCGGTAACGATGCCGCCGTTGGTGTTGTGACGGTAGACCCTCGCCGCACCCCCGGTTGCGATGATCACGGCTTTGGCGCTGATCAGCACGTGGTCGCCGGTGCGCATCTCGATCGCCTGAACCCCGGCGCAGCGGCCGGCCTCGACCAGCAGATCGGTGCAGAAAAACTCGTCGCAGCGATGGATGGAGGGGTACTTCAGAGAGGTCTGAAAGAGCGTGTGGAGGATGTGGAACCCGCTCTTGTCAGCGGCAAACCAGGTGCGCTCCGTCCGCATGCCGCCAAAGGCGCGGACGTTGACGTGGCCGCTGGGCTTTCGGCTCCATGGGCAGCCCCAGTGTTCCAGCTGCAGGTTTTCTTCGGTGGCGTGCTCGACAAAATACTCGACCACGTCCTGATCGCAGAGCCAGTCCCCGCCCGACACCGTGTCTTCGAAGTGGTCTTGCGTGCTGTCGTGATCCTGCACCACGCCAGCGCAGCCGCCCTCGGCGGCAACGGTATGGCTGCGCATGGGATAGACCTTGGAAACCAGGGTGATATGAAGCGAAGGATTGGCCTCGGCGGCAGCAATCGCGGCCCTGAGACCGGCACCGCCGCCTCCGATAATCACAATATCGGTCTGTCGACTCTGCACGCTGAACCGTCGGTTGATTGGCCAGCGTGCAGTCTAGCCAATACCTGACAGGCCGGATATTGCGAGTAACCCCTATTGGCTGTGACCCGGTTACGACATAGCTATCTTCGCCGCCGGGTTCTACTATCAGGTGCCAAATTTATTAGGAATCGCTGATGCATCGCGACAATGAGTCCCTGTCCGAGCTGACCAGCTCTGTCCGAGCCTGCCGACTCTGCGAGCCGCACCTCCCGGAAGGCCCGAATCCGGTGTTTCAGATCAGCGCGTCGGCCAGGATTCTGATCGCCGGGCAGGCCCCAGGTCGCCGGGTCCACGAGAGCGGGATCCCGTTCGATGACCCGAGCGGCGACCGTCTGCGCGACTGGCTTGGGGTAACCCGCGAGGTGTTCTACGATCCGACGCAGATTGCGCTGCTGCCGATGGGCTTTTGCTATCCGGGCACCGGCAAATCCGGCGACCTGCCGCCGCGACGCGAGTGTGAACCCGCCTGGCGTCCGGCTCTGCTGCAGCATCTCAAGGGCCTGACGCTGACCCTGGCGATCGGACAGTACGCGATCAAGTCCCACATGCCGGAGGTCAGAGGCACGCTGACGGACACCGTTCGCCGCTGGCGGGACTTCGGCGACCGCCTGATGCCGCTACCCCACCCAAGCCCGCGCAACAACATCTGGCTCAAGAAAAACCCGTGGTTTGAGGAAGAGCTGCTGCCGGAACTGCGGCAGGCGGTAAGCAGAGCGCTGGCCGACTGATCGGTCAGAGGCGCCTCCATTCGTAATAATCCCTATGGACCGGGCCGGGCCGGTGCCACCACACTGGGAATCAGACACTTAGGAGAAACGTTGATGCGCTATCTCGTACTGACTTTTTGCCTGGTGGCGGTCGCAGTGGCTCAGGATGAGAGCCTCGAGGACCACATGCTGGAGCACTTTGCCAGAGCCACGCAGGTTCAGTCGGCGGTGGTTGCCGGCGACCTTGACGGGGTCGACGTGCACGCCGAGTGGCTGGCCGAGCATCCGTCGCCTGACGGCCTGCCCGAGGGCTGGCAGCCCTATGTGAAAAGGATGCGGGAGCTTGCCTGGGAGGTGAAAAACACCCGCTCGCTCACCGTCGCCGCCGGTGCAACCGCCGATATGGCCGGCGTCTGTGGCGACTGCCATCGGAACTTTGAAGTCAAAACCTGGCTCGACGTTACAACCGAGCCGCCGGCGGGTACGTCGCTGAGCAGCCGTATGGGTCGACACCAGTGGGCCGCTGACCGTTTGTGGGAGGGGTTGATTGGACCCTCTGACGATGCCTGGTACGCGGGCTCTGAGGCGCTGGCGGAGGCGCCGCTCACTGCCCGGCAGGTGCTTGGCGAAGATGAGGTGAGCGCCGACTACCTGGCGGATCGTGTTCACACCCTGGGGCGCGAGGCTCGAAAAACGGCCAACGATCAGAGTCGGGTGCGGCTCTACGGCCAGCTGCTTTCGACCTGCGCCGAGTGTCACAGCCTCTATCGGAACCGCTGAGTGACTGAATCGCTGCCGCAGTAGCCGGCAGCAGCATCACTTCATCGCATCTCCGCGACGGTATACCGCAACCTCGGTGAACCCATGGTTCGTCTGTGAGAAGGTTACGTGCTTTTCCGGGCGGTGGCAGAGCAATGGGCAAGACTCAACGAGCGGGTTGCAGGTTGGCCCCCTGGATTTTCACTCTATGGATACTGCCGGCAGCGTGTGTGATCGCGGGCGAACGGCTACTGATCTACGGCGCGAGCGGGCGGCTGGGCGGACCGATCGTCGAGGAGGCGCTGCTGCGGGGTTATGAGGTCACGGGCGTATCCCGTGATGCTGCCCGCCTGGATCCTTTCGAGGGGCGGATCAGGATCGTCACCGGCGATATCCTGGACCGTTGGTCGCTTCGGCGTCTCGCGGTTGAACACGATGCCTTGATCGTTTCCGTGGGCGGCGCGCCGACCAGCCAGGACCCGGCTAAATACATTGCGCCCCTGGCCGCAGAAAGTCTGATTGAAGTGCTTTCAGGACTTGGGCCGGAAGGCCCGCGGGTCATCTTCGTCGGCAACCTGTTCACGCTTCAGTACGAAGACGGCAAGACGCTGCTGGAGCTTGGCGGAGTGGCCGACGACCACAAGAACTACGCGATGTTTCACGGTCACCAGCTGGCGCTTGATCAACTTCGGGCTAGCAAAGGGGTGAACTGGACCGTCGCAACCCCGCCCAACGGCTTGCGGCTTCAGGGCCGCACCGGCGAAGTGCGCTGGGGCGGTGACGACCTGCTGCGTGACCCGGACGGTAAACCCTCCGGCATTTCCCGTGAGGACTTCGCGTTTGCGGTGCTTGAAGAGCTTGAGCGCGAGCGCTATCTCAACGCGCGCTTCAACGTCGCGCGCTGAGTTGTGTCAGCCGGCTACGGCTCGACGGAGCCGTAGGCGCTCAGCACCGCCGCGTAAATCCCGACGGCATCAAACAGGTTTGCCAGCCGGAGATTTTCATCTCGACCGTGCTGGTTGTTGTCGTGGTTGGCGATCGGCAGGATGATGATGGGCATGTCCAGCAGATCTTCAAATAGGTAGATCGGCAGACTGCCCCCCATGGTCGGCGTCAGAAGCGGTCGCTGCTGGTCAAAGGCCTCGACGATTTCTATCAGTTTCTCCGCCTCCGGGCCGTCGATCCGGGTGCGAAAAGCCCGATAGCCCTTCTCCCCGAAGTCCACCTTGAGCAGCTTCGGGTGCTCTCGACGCTGCTGCGGGGTCGGGTCAGTGTCGATCAGGTGATAACCCTGGTTTTCGAAGTGTGTGCTCAAAGCCCGCTGCACGCCGGCTACGGTCTGGCCGGGCACCAGGCGCAGGTCGAGCGCGGCGGTTGCGCTCGGCAGGATTATGTTGCGTGCGCGGTTCCCGACGCCGCCCGCCTGGAATCCCTTGATGATGATGGCGGGCATCATGACCAGCTCCTCCAGCCGTCGCCCATCACCCTCAACCCGACCCAGAGCCAGCTCGTTCTGCAGCCGCTCTTCGACCCGCGGCATCGCCGCAATGGCGTCGCGCTCGGCCTGGGAAATCGGCCTCATCTCGTCGAGGTAGCCGGGCACCAGGATATTCCCCGACTCGTCTTTCAGTGTGCTGAGAAGTCGGATCAGCGCGTCGGTGGGGTGCGGCGCCCAGTTGCCGTAGTGTCCCGAATGGAGCGGCCTGATGGCGCCGTAGGTGGTCAGGTTGACGGCCGTATCGCCGCGGACGCCAAAGACGAGCTGGCGGCGCCGGCTTTGGTGCATGGGGCCGTCGCAAAACAGCATGAGGTCAGCGTCGAGTTCAGCTCCGTGGGCTTCCAGGATGCCGCGGAGGGTCGGACTGCCAAACTCTTCCTCGCCGTCGAGAAACAGCTTGATGTTGATCGACAGAGGTACGTCGTTGGCCTCCAGCAGATCAATGGCGTGCATCAGCGCGATGACCGGCGCCTTGTCGTCGCCGGCGGAACGTGCGTAGATGCGCCACTCCGGCGAGAGTGGGCCCGCCATGGCTTCCGCCCAGTCCAGGGTTTCCGCGCCGTTCTTGAGCGTCGGCTCGAACGGTGGCGTGGCCCAGTTTGACGGCAGGACCGGCTGGCCGTCGAAGTGGGCATAGATCAGCACGGTTGGCAGGTCGTCGCTGACGTGACGGCTGGCCAGCACGTAGGGTGAGCGGCCCGCCGTGACCACGCGACTTTGAAAGCCCCGCTGCCCGATAAATTCCTGAATCCACTCGGCGTTGGCCAGCATGTCTTCCTGTCGGGTGGAGACGTTCGGCAGGCTGAGAAGGGCGCGAAAGTCTTCCAGCATGGTCGCGCCGCGTTTTTCGGGATAGCCGTCCACCAGCTCTCGCAGCGTTGTCAGGTCATAGGCATACGGGGCCTGGGCGCCGGTGAGCAGGACAACCAGCGCAGGAGGTATCAACAGTCTTAGCTTCATAACAGAATGCTTCTTGTGGGCCGTTTAATGGTTGCGCCGGGACGTTCAGGCGACGCGATAGTCCTCGATTTGGACTTCGCTGCCGTAGTCCGCAAAGTCCCCGTCAGCACGGCGGCGGCGGAACTCACCCCAGGTAAACGGATGGTAGCGGGCCTGCGTCGTTGCCAGCAGCTCCGGCAGCGGGCCGACCTCGGCGTCGTAGGCCGGGTTGAAGAAAAACGGGATGCTGTATCGTTCCCGGCCACGGCTCGGTAGCACCCGGTGCAGCGGTGCCTTGAATCGGTCGTTGGTCCACACCTGCAGCATGTCGCCGATGTTCACGACCAGGGCGTCGGGCCTGGGTTCAACGGAAAACCACTGGCCATCGCGATAGACCTCAAGTCCCGGCACGTCGTCCTGCAGCAGCAGCGTGATGCTTCCGGCGTCAGCGTGCGGATGGATGCCCAGCAGCGGAGCGCCGTCGTCGCCCGGCGCCCCGCTGATCGGATAGTAGTTGAGGCGCGTGAAGCTTGTATGCGGGTTTCCATGAGCCTCGCGCAGGCGCTCGGGCTCTACCCCGAGCTGGATCGACAGCGACTCCAGCAGCGTTGCCGCAACCCTCTCCATCGCCGAAAACCAGTCGAGCATCGCCTGCCGAAACTGATCCTGTCCAGCCGGCCAACGGTTGGCGCCGGTGAATGGCGTGCTTCCGGCTGTTGCTTCAAGCGTGAAGTCAAAGACCTCTTTCTGGTCGTGCCGGTTCTTGGTGAGCTCCTGGTCATACCAACCCCAGGGGTTGTCGCGACTGCGCCTGACCGCTGCCTTGGTCGCCTCCGGCAGCTCAAAAAATGATCGGGTCTCGCGCCAGACGCGTTCGGTCAATGAGAGTGCGACGCCGTGATTGATGATCTGAAAAAAGCCCCAGTCGCGACAGGCCGCGTAGAGATCTTCGCCTGGCGCAGCCAGGTCGATAATAGGCACACTCGATGCTTCGCTCATGGCGCTATCTTCCCGTATGGCGTCGGCCGGGTAAACGGTCCTGATGCCTGGGGAGAGCGATTATCTCGGTCGGTGCTCGGTGCCGAGCCCGGAGGTGATGAACAGCGCGGTGGCCTTGCCATCGATATCCGCGGTGTGCCAGACGCCGGGTTGGTTGATCGCGTATTCCCCGGGATTCAGCGTGACGGCCTCGGTGGAGCTGTCGGGCTGCTCCTGCAGCAGCGTGAGGCGGCCAGCGATGCAAACCACCACCTCACTGCCGCTGGGGTGCATTTCCCAGGTTGCCCAGGACTCCGTAAAGCGGTGCATGCTGACCAGTCGGCCTTCGGGGCCGTCGGCCTGGTGCCGGTTTGCGTACGCTTCGTACCAGGCCATGTCTCCAGTAAACACGGGCTCTGCCAGCGCAGTGGCTCCCAGCCCCAGATGGACGGGCTGCTCAAAAAGGTTCGCTGCGGTCATCGCTTTCTCCCTCAGGCTTTGCCCTACCTTAACGGATTCCTACCCATCTATCGGGGCCAGCGCACGGAGGAAAAACGCCAGCGCATCAGCCGCTGTCTGCTCATGAATCGTGGCGCGGTCGACGCCTGACGGGTCTTTGCAGAGCGTTTTGACGAAGATTCGGCCCCGCAGGCTGCAGCGGGCCAGGAAGGTGTAGTGAGCGACCCCGTCGAGCACCTGGAGCTCAGCGCCGGGGATCTGTTCGGCGAGCGGTACCGCATTGGTCGCCGGCACAGCCTGCTGATCCTGGCTGCCGACCACCAGGCGAATCGGAATGCGGATCGCCGACAGGCTGTCGGCGTCCAGCGCGGAGGCGAGCACCGGCGCGAGCACGAACGCGGCGCGGATTCGTTCGTCGCGAAAAGACTCACCAGAACGTGCCAGGGAGGCCTGGGTCGCCGCGTCACTTTCCGCGAGCTTGGCCAGGTCCTCACGTGAAACGCCGGCTTCCGGCGGCGGTACGCAGGATGGATCGGAGGTGTTCTGAAGGCAACAGTCCTCCCAGAGTCCGCGGTCGGTCACCGCGCCGCTCACGCTGAGCGCCGTGTAGCCACCGAGCGAGAATCCCGCCACCCCGATCCGCGCTGGGTCGATTCTTGGTCCCCAACGTGCGTCCGCCAGCAGCTGATCCAGCGCCTGCGACAGATCCAGCGAACGCTCCCACCACAGCATGAAACCCTGTGGTTGATAGGCGTCTTCAGCGGCCGTGTTGCCGTGGTGATTGACCGCCGCCACGAGAAACCCGTGAGCGGCCAGGGCTTCAGCCAGCCAGGAGAGCTGAAGGGCCGCGCCGCCCGTGCCGTGAGACAGGACGATCAGCGGCAGCTTGTCAGCGGACGAGGCAGGCTGTGCGCCGGGTGCGCTCCAGCCAGCCTGGAATATCCCCAGCCGCCATGGCTCTTCGCGCGATCCCTCCGCCGCCGGATACCAAAGCGTCGTTCCCACCGGGCGCTGGCCAGGGCCGGTCCACGCGGGCCGCTGCGGATCGGTAAACGCCAGGTATTCCCGGCCGACGGCCTGCGGTCGATCAGGCGGTCCGGAACAGGCGGTGAGCAAAAGGAGTGCACCAGCGCTGAGCCTTGAGAGAATCGGTCCGAGCGTTTGGGGATATGCCATAGCGGGCCTGCCTGCGAGTGTCCTGGAGGTTAGACGCGCCAAAGCCCACGATGTATCAAATCGATGTTGCGAGAAATCTCAGGCGCGCTCGTCCTTGGGTGACCCAAGGCAAATGTACGAGGTGATGCTGTGGACTTGGGGCACCGTGCCGAGCACGTCACCATGAAACGCTTTGTAGGCCGCGAGATCCGCCACTTCAACCCGCAGCAGATATTCAACTGCCCCGGTAACGTTGTGGCATTCGCGGACCTCGGGCGCGCGCGCCATGGCGCGTTCGAAAGCGCGGGAGTCTTTTTTCAGGTGCTCGGACAGGCCGACCATCACAAAGATGGTGATCCCCGAGCCCAGCGCCGCACGGTCCAGGACCGCCCGATAGCCTTTGATGACACCCTGGCGTTCCAGCTCCTGCACCCGCCGCAAACACGCTGAGGGAGAAAGCCCCACGCGTCCGGCCAGGTCGACATTGCTGACCCGACCGTCCTTCTCAACTTCTTGCAAGATCTTTTCGTTGAAGCGATCGAGTTTAATCATTTGTTGTGCTGATGGGCGACTATGATCTTCATATTTCAACAATAATGCGGTCAAAACGCACTAAAATTTTGTCATTGATTCGACTGACGAAAGTATCTTGCCATGACGATCTTCTCCCTTGCTGAATACCAGGTGACGTCCGAACGAGGTTTTCTGTCCTGTTTTGATCCGCAGCAGCAGGTGTTGCCGCCGCAGCTCCAGCCGATTCGCGAAACGGCGCTTGCGCTGCCGTGGCTGCTGCCCACCGAACGTATTCGCACCCACGTGGACCGCCTGCCGGTTCTGGACCTGCGGGAGCTGTGCGCCGACGCCAAGAGCCCGGTGCTGCGGGTGGCGATGGTGCATTATGCTTTTCTGGCGCAGGCCTATGTCTGGGGTGAGCCGGCGGTGCCCCGGTCTCTACCAGCGTGCCTGGCAAGGCCCTTGTGGGCACTCGGCGAGGCCACGGGCCAGCCGCCGCTGCTGACCTACGCACACTACGTGCTCGACAACTGGGCGCTGATCGACCCGCACGGGGGCTTCGATCTATCGAACCTGCGCATGCTCCAGCCGTTTCTCAGCGGTCAGGACGAAGCGTGGTTCGTGCTGATCCACGTGGCGATCGAAGCTCGGGCCGGCGCGATGATGGCCCGCGTTCCCGAAGTGATCAACGCCGCCGCTCAGGGTAACGGCAGCGGCGTGGAGGAGGGGCTGGCGGCCATGGTGCAGGTCTGGGATGACGTCAACGCAATCTTTGCCCGCATGCCCGAACGCTGCGACCCCTACATCTACTTCCATCGCGTTCGCCCCTGGATTCACGGCTGGAAGGACAACCCGGCCCTGGGCGAAGGCCTGGTCTATGAAGGCGTCACCGACACCGACGGCAAGCCGCAGAGCTTCCGTGGACAGACCGGCTCACAATCGTCGATTGTTCCAACGATGGACGCGTTTCTGAACGTCGGCCACGCGAACGATCCGCTGCGCTCTTTCCTGGATGAATTGCACCCCTACCGGCCGCCCGCGCACCAGCGTTTCATCCACGAGGTCAGGGCTCGCAGTCGGGTGCGGGAGTGGGTTGCCAAAGCCGGTTCGCCGCTGCATCGCGACCTCTACAACGCCTGTGTGGATCGCCTCACCCGGTTCCGGACTCAGCACCTGGAATACGCGGCGAGCTACATCGCCAAACAGTCCAGCCGCAGTGCCGGCAATGACGTTGCGGTGGGCACCGGCGGCACGCCATTTATGAAGTACCTGAAAAAACACCGGGACGAAGCGCGCGCGCACATGCTCTCCTGAACGCAGGACGCTAGTTGTCGCAGTAGCCGTTCTGCCAGCTGCGGTCCGAGCTGTGGTTGCGGAGATCGACGTCGAAGTCGACGGCCGCTTTCATGGCCATCAGCACCGAGACCCAGCCCGGAATCATCTCGCCCCTCATGGTCTCGGACACCTCCGTGGCTGTGAGCTCCAGGTCGGTCCCGCCGCTCCCGTCGTCGGTGAGCGTAAAGGTTGTCACCGTGCCAAAGTAGGTCACCGAGAATCGCTTCGGCGCCTCGTTGACCAGGATTTGTCCCCGGGTGGGCGGATGATTTTTGAAGTGGAAGGTAACGAACTCGCCATCCGTTTCGGTTTTCTCTGCCCAATAGCGCGCTCGGCCTTCATCCGTCGCTAGCGCTTGAAACACGCGCGGTGGCGCTGAGGAGAAGTGCAGGCGCCATCGAATCACGCCGGGTTCCGACTGGAATTCCATCTGTTGATCTTCGCCGATATGATGCACGTCGTCACGCCGTCGGCGGGCGTATCGCTGCGCTGCCGCAGCGTCTTACGGTGGGCCCTCGGCGAGACCATCGCGGGGTAAGTCCGCAGCTTTTGGCAGGTAGCCTCCAGGGTCCAGAATTCAGGAGGCCGTTAAACGATGATGCAGGAGAGGGTCATTGCCGGTGGTGTCTAGCACCGAATTCGATCGTGGACCGAACAGCGAGAGCATCTCCTCGCAGCGTCGCGCCGGAGTCTGCATGCATCTTTCGTCACTTCCCGGACCACACGGCATCGGGACAATCGGCGCGCCGGCGCGACGCTTTGTCGATACCCTGACCGCCATGGGACAGAGCGTCTGGCAGTTTCTGCCTTTGGGGCCGACCGGCTACGGTGACTCGCCGTACCAGGCCCTGTCGACGTTTGCCGGCAACGAGATGCTCATCGACATAGGTGACCTTGTCGAGCTCGGTCTGCTGACCAGTCAGGAAACCCGACCACTGCTCGACCTGCCGGCCGGCAGCGTCGACTACGGAGCACTGCAGCCGCTTAAGACGTCGCTGCTGACACGCGCCGCGGAACGATTCAGCCATCGCGCTGACGCGTCTCTCAGACAGGAGCTCGATGAGTTTATCGCTGCCAGCGACACACTCTGGCTTCATGATTACGCGCTCTTTCAAATCCTGAAGACTCAGCACGAGCTGGTGTCCTGGACCGCTTGGGACGAGGCTTACGCAGAGCGGGCGGATGGAGTGCTCGGTGTGTTGGAACGTGATCATGCAGAGACCATCGCGTCAGTGAAACTGGTTCAGTTTCTGTTTCACCGGCAGTGGCAGGCGCTGCGAGCATACGCCGGGGAAAAGGGCGTCGTTCTGTTTGGGGATATGCCCATCTACGTTGCGCTGGACAGCGCTGATGCGTGGGCCCGGCCCGAGCTGCTGCAGCTGGAGCGGGGTGGTTTGCCAACGCAGGTCGCGGGCGTGCCGCCCGATTACTTCAGCGAGGATGGGCAGCTCTGGGGGAACCCGCTCTACGATTGGTCCCACCATGACGCGACGGCTTACCGCTGGTGGGTCAGCCGCCTGCGGCACTGTATGCAAATGATGGATCTCGTTCGAATCGATCATTTTCGGGGTTTTGAAGCCTATTGGTCGGTGCCTGCTGCTGCCGAAACCGCCCGGGACGGCGCGTGGATCAAGGGGCCGGGCGATAAGCTGTTCGACGCCATGCGACAAGCGCTCGGTACACTGCCGATTGTGGCGGAGGATCTGGGGGTCATCACCGACGAGGTCAACGAGCTGCGCCGGCGGCAGGGTTTTCCGGGCATGAAGGTGCTGCAGTTTCTTATCGCCGAGCCGGACTTTGACCCGGGTGAGATCGGCGAGGACTGCGTCTGCTATACCGGTACACACGACAACGATACCGTGATGGGCTGGTTCAGCGGAGGGCCTGGCGACGTCCGATCGAGTGAGGAGATTCAGGCTAATCAGGATGCGGTGCTGAAGCGAACGGGTGGCAGTGCGCAGACCGTTCATCTGGATCTCATCCGCATGGCCCTGGAGTCTGCCGCCGCTACGGCCGTAGTGCCGATGCAGGACTACCTGGGTCTGGGCTCCGAGGCCCGCATGAATATCCCCGGCACCGCAAGCGGCAACTGGTGCTGGCGGCTCGAGCCGGATCTGCTGTCGGAAGAGCTGATCCAGACGGCCGCCGCCATGGCCGCCGCCGCTGGTCGCTCCTGACTCTGTGACCTCGCAATCCACTCAGCCTCAGCTCGTCGGCCGCCTGGTCGGCCTGTGGCGGTACCCGGTCAAGTCGATGGGCGCCGAGGCGCTCGATCAGGTAAGCGTATCGTGGCACGGTCTTGCCGGCGACCGACGCTGGGCGTTTATTCGACAGGGCTCGGTAAGGAGCGGCTTCCCGTGGCACACCATCCGCCAGCAAAGCGACATGAACCGATATGTGCCGAGTTTCACCGACCCGGCCAAGCCAGACCATTCTCCAACCGTGGTCAAGACGCCTTCGGGTGACGTTCTCGATATCGACGACCCGGCTCTCGGCAACGAGCTGGCGCCGGGCGGCGTGCGCCTGATCCGGCAGAGCCGCGGGATCTTCGACACGTTTCCCCTGTCGCTGATCACAACCCAGACGATCGACCGTCTGGGAGAGCTTGTCGGCGAACCGCTGGACGTGCAGCGATTCCGTCCGAACTTTCTCGTCGAGGGCACAGAAGATCGACCCTTTCTGGAAGATTCGTGGGTGGGTCGGGTGCTGCGGGTCGGCGCGCTACGTATGCGGGTCGACCAGCGTGACGGGCGCTGCGTGGTGATCACGGTTGATCCTGTCACCGGTGAGCATAACCCCAGCGTTTTGACAGCGGTACGCGATCAGCGTCAGGGGTGTCTGGGCGTTTACGGAACGACGGTTGCACCCGGACGTGTCGCGATCGATGATTTGGTCTACGTTGAGCCTGGGCCCAATGGCGACGATTTCTAACCGATCACTCGTCTTGCCGCCTCTGACTATTGAAGGCCGACGCGCTCAATGACCAGCCGCGGTCCGGTTACCGGCGTATCAGCCAGCTGGTAGGCAGCTTCGACCGCTGCCGCCGCGACGCTCGCGTCCGTTTCGCTTGCTGCGTAAATCTGCGCCAGCGGTTGGTCGACACCGACACGGTCGCCGATCCGGGCGACAGCCGAAAACCCTGCCCCGGCGTCGGTAGCCACAAGCTGCGCTGCCGCACGGCCCAGCGCTCGCACGTCGATGGCTTCGACGTAGCCATCGCGTCGTGGCAGCACGTTACGTCGCACCCTCGCCTTCGGCAGGTAGCGCGACGTCTGGACAAGCAGGTCGGCTGGACCGCCGAGTCGATGCACCATTTGCTCGAAACGGGTCGCCGCGGCGCCGCTGTCCAGTGACGCGACCAGCAGGTTTTGTGCATCCTCAAAGGCTGCCGCCAGTCCGGTCGAGATGAGAAGCTCAGCCCCGAGGGCCAGGACAACCTGCTGCATGGCGGGTTCGCGGCGAGCACCGGTGAGAAAGTCGATTGCGTAGCTGACCTCCAAAGCGTTGCCGGCGACGCTGGCCAGCGGCTGTGACATATCGGTCAACAGCACCGAAGTTGCCAGGTCCAGCGACCGGGATACCGCGACCAGAGCGTTTGTCAGCTCGCGCGTGTCGGCTAAATGCGCCATAAACGCGCCGCTGCCCGTCTTGACGTCGATCACCAGCGCGCTGACGCCCGCAGCCAGTTTTTTCGACAGGATCGATGCCGTGATCAGCGGTGTCGACGCGATGGTGCCGGTTGCGTCGCGCACCCGATAAAGCCTGCGGTCAGCCGGCGCCAGGCGCTCGGTTTGTCCAACAATCGCGCAGCCGACCTCGCGAACGCAGCGCTGAAATCCTTCCGGTGCCGGGCTGACGTCGTAGCCGGGGATCGCCTCGAGCTTGTCCAGGGTTCCGCCGGTGTGACCTAGCGCGCGACCCGAGATCATCGGAACGTAGGCACCGCAGGCAGCGAGCAGCGGGGCCAGAATCAGACTGGTGGTGTCGCCGACACCGCCGGTTGAGTGCTTGTCGACCACTGGCCCGTCGAGCCCGTCCCACCGCAGCACGTCACCAGAATCCCGCATGGCCGCGGTAAGTCCAACGGTCTCATCGTGGTCCATCGATCGCAGCAGAATCGCTTTTGCCATGGCGCCGATCTCACTGTCGGACAGCCGGTCTGCGCACATCGCCTCGACAAAAAAAGCGAGTTCCTTAACGGAGAGAGCGCCGCCGGCGCGCTTTCGATCGATAAGCTCAGGGAACTGCATGGATCCCTTTCGAATCAGCCGGCGTTCGCCAGCAGATCGTCCAGGAGGCTGCTTGCACCCAGACGAAAACGCTGCGAATCAGCCCAGTCGGGCCCCATGATCCGGTCGGCAAGCGCCAGGTAAGCTGCCACATCGTCAGTGCTCCTCAGACCTCCGGAAGCCTTGAACCCGACCGGCCGGTCCGCCCGGTTGATCTCGGTCATCATCACTTCGGCGGCCGCCAGCGTTGCGCTGACGTCGATCTTGCCGGTGGACGTCTTGATGAAATCGGCGCCACCCTGAATCGCCATGCGGCTCGCTTCACCGATCAGTGCGTCCGTCCGGAGCGCACCGCTTTCGATAATGACCTTCAATACCCTGTTGGTCGGAACAGCAGCGCGTGCTGCCCCGATCAGGCGGGCCGGCGTCACGCGGTCGCCAGCGAGCAGCGCACCGTAAGGCATGACCACGTCAACCTCGTCAGCGCCGTCAGCCAGGGCGGCGTCGATTTCCGCGCGCAAATGATCGATGCTCGCCTGTCCGCCCGGAAAATTGGCCACGGTGCAAAGCTTGATGGGTGTCCCCTTCAGCGCATCCGCGGCTTGTCCCAGAAACCTGGACCAAAGGCAAACCGCCGCCACCGGGCCAAACGGCGTTTGCGCCCGGCGGCAAAGCTGCGCAACCGCCGATTCGTCACAACGATCGTCCAGGTTGGTGAGATCCAGCAACCCGATCGCTCGTTTCGCTACTGCGGCTGGTTTACCCACCGGGCCTCTTCGACCTAGTGCAACGCAGCTTCGTTTGTGCGAGATAAGCCAGCAGCGTGTTTTTCATTACCTGACTCCGCGCGCCCCAGACGACGCGATTAGACTTCGGATGCCTGCGTCCCCGTGGTTACAAGTACCGGCGTTGGCCGCTGTAAAATCATTCTCCTGTGGAGACCGACCAGTGTCCAATGGCCTTAGTAAAACGGTGTCGATTGGACCATTCCAATAAGGGCGTCTTCGTGTACGCTGAGCGACCGCTTTTCTCGGAGTTTCAGCCTGTGATGCGTTTACTGACCGGTTTACTTTGCCTTGCGCTTGGCGGCGCCTGCTGGGCCGAAAGCCAGGAACGAGGAATGGTCGACGCGGTTCTCAGCGGCCTGCGTCCCGTCAACTCGTTTGAGGGTGACGCGACCTGGAGTCTCAAGGAGCGGATGGAACACTACGGCGTTCCTGGCGTGGGTATCGCGGTTATCCACGATCGCAAGGTGATCTGGCACGAGGTGATTGGCCTGGCGGATCGCACGACCGGCACACCGGTAACGCCCGACACGCTGTTTCAGGCCGGTTCCATCAGCAAACCTGTCAGCGCCTATGGCGCGCTAAAGATGGTCGAGAACGGGGCCCTCAAGCTCGATGAATCGGTCAACGACCTTCTGGCGACGTGGAAAATTCCGGCCAGTGAGTGGACCGAGACAACGCCGGTTACGCTTACACACCTGACGAGTCATACCGGCGGGCTGACGGTCCACGGCTTTCCGGGTTATGCGCCCGGCGTAGCGGTGCCCACGCTGGTTCAGGTGCTGGACGGCGTACCGCCGGCCAACACGCCCGCCATCTTTGTGAATCGGACGCCGGGGGAGGGCTGGCGCTACTCCGGGGGCGGCTACACGGTGATGCAGCAACTCATGATCGACGTAGGCGGCCAGGCTTTTCCAGCGCTGATGAAAGAACTGGTGCTCGGACCGCTCAATATGAACAACAGCACGTTTGAGCAGCCCCTGCCGCCTGTAAAGCTCGCCAGGGCAGGCGCGGGAGTCCTACCCGATGGTTCCGACGTGCCTGGGAAACGCCATACCTATCCCGAGATGGCGGCGGCTGGTCTGTGGACAACCGCTTATGACCTCGCGCTGTTCGCCGCTGACGTTCAGCAGGCGCTGACCGGCAATAGTGACGTGCTGTCGAAGGCCATGGCTGAGGCGATGGTCGAACCTGTCGATCCAACCTTCGGCCGGGGCTTCGCGCTGGCAAGCAGGGAAGGGCATCGCTATTTCGAGCACGGCGGCTGGGATGAGGGCTTCTGCGCGCAGCTCACCGCCAGTTGGGATGCCGGGGTGGGCGTTGCCGTGATGATCAATTCCAATCATCCGCAGTTTCTTGACGAGGTTGTGAAGTCGGTGGCGATCGCCTACGAATGGCCCGGCTACCGAGACCTGAAGCAGCAGCCGATACCGGCCAACGCCCTCTCGTCCTACCCCGGTCGCTATCGCTACAGCGACGAGCAGTCGATCACGGTTTCCGCGGACGAGGGCAGGCTCTTCATGCAGTATGTGGGGGAAGCGCCGCAGGAGCTGCTGCATATCGGTGACAACATTTTTGCCCGGCGCGAGCGTGGCGCGCAGGTGACCTTCTCGGAGCGTGAAGGATCAATGCTCTTTGAGTTCGTGATCGACGACGAGAACCGCCAGAGCCACGAACGCCTCGCTGAGAAAGTTCTGCTGCCGCGGGACGTGCTGGCGCAGGACACCGCAGAGAAGGCGCTCGAGAGCTATCGCGCCCTGATCGAGGCTGACGCCTCATCTCCCTGGGAGGCGATTTTGAATGACTCGGGCCTCGGGATGGTCAACAACGGGTTTCCTGAGCTTGGACTGAAGCTGCTCAGGATCAACGCCGAGCTGTTTCCCGATTCTGCCAACACCTGGGACAGCATCGGCTATGTCCTGCTCCAGCAAGGGCACAGGCTGCAGGGTGAGCTCTACTATCGCAAGGCGCTGGAAATCGATCCGCAGTTTTCCTCCGCGCTCCAGGCTCTGGCCGAGTTGGAGGCAGCCAACTAGGATTTTTCTTGTTGTTCTGTCGAGATGATCGACGGACTTCGCTAGGCTAGCGCCATGGATTTCTCTCAGTGGCAAAACGACGCGCTTGAGCTGCTCAGGCAGTTTCAGGGGACAGCGTCTGAGTGGGCACAAAGCCCGGACTTTTACGTCCAGCTAGGGGCCATTGTCGGCGCTATTGCTCTTGCCGTCGTGCTGTCGCTGCTGCTGAGTCGTCGGCTCAATCTCGCTGAGCCTCCGCCCGAGGGCGTCCGGCTCTATCGCCTTCGCCTGTGGCTTCACCGCCTGCGCTTCACGTTAACGCCGCTGCTCATGGTGCTGCTGTTGTCTGCGGCTGCCCAGCTTTCCGCGTCGGCGGGTTACCAGCAGTGGCTTATCCGCTTTGTCGAGAGCCTCGCGCTGGTCTACCTGCTGTACCGGTTTATCACCCGCTTCGTAGAAAACGCCTTCGTCCGTACGGTAGGCAAGTGGATCGGTATCCCGCTTGCCGCGCTGGCGGTCTTCGGCTGGCTGGACGAGGTCGTGGCGTTTCTCGACGGCATAAAGCTGACGCTCGGGAATATCCGCGTGTCGCTCTATATGCTGGCACGCACGCTGATCTTCGGCTCGCTGCTCTTCTGGCTCGGCCGCGTTTCCAACGCTGCCGGCAAAGACGCCATCCGCAAGCAGCAGAAGCTGGACCTCGGAACGCGAGAGGTCTTTGCCAAGCTGTTTGAAATCGGTGTTTTTGTTGTTGTCTTCCTCCTGCTGCTGCAGGTCATGGGTATCAACCTGACCGCGTTGGCTGTATTCGGGGGCGCGCTGGGCGTCGGGCTCGGTTTCGGGCTGCAGCAGATTGCGTCTAACTTTATCTCCGGGATCATCATTCTGCTCGACCGGTCTCTGACGATCGGCGATCACGTCGAGCTGGAAGACGGACGCTCGGGGACGCTGCGCGAACTGAATATGCGCTTTGGCGTGCTGGAGACCTATGACGGGAAAGACGTGGTTGTGCCCAACGAGCAGTTCATCACGTCGTCGTATACCAACTGGACCCACAAAGACAAAAGGCAGCGCTACTCGATTGAGTTTCAGGTTGCGTACGCCACGGACCTCGACCCGCTTCTCGATGACCTTCGGACCCTCTGCGTCGAGCACCCGCAGGTGCTGAGCGGTGACGCCTATCCCCATGAGCTCCAGCCGGACGCTGAAATCGCGGGCTTTGGCGACTCCGGTATCGATATCCTGATCGAGTACTGGATGGAAGGCGTGGACGACGGGGCCAACCGCGTCGGCGCCGATTTGCTGCTGTCGATCTATCGTCTGTTCAAAGAGAAAGGCTACGAGTTTCCGTTTCCCCAACGCGAGGTCCGGCTGTTGGGTAACGAAGGGGCCAGCTGAGGGCATCCCGCGCTGCCGCACTGGCGGCGGGTCGACGGTGTCGGTCAGTCCTTCAGCGGACTCTTGCTGGACGAGGGGAAGAGATAGACCACGCGGGACTGAATCAGACCCGACTCGAGCAGACAGTGGTCGGCAAAACCCGCCTCGACGGGGTTTCCCATCCGCGTTGTCCCGGAGAACCGTCCGAATGACGCGACCTGATTGCCTTCCTGGATCAGGTGATCGATCGTGTGCAGCCCGCTGGCGATCTGCCGGGTTACCTCGTAGTAGCGGATGATGGCAGACCGGCCGACCATCGTCTCGAACCCCGGCGCCCGGTAGGTTGCGGCCTCGGCAAACAGCTGACCCAGCTGGCCCCACCGCTCGGTATCGATCGCCTCGAGCATCACCTTCATGAGTGCTTTGCCGTCCACCCGGCTATCTCCGTGTTACCCACTGGGGACGCCCTAAGCCTACCGGTTTCCACCGGCGATCGCCCGGCCAGGCGGTCTCGCCCGTTTCTGACGAACGTGCGTCAGTTGAGGTGTGCGGTTAGCTGCCGCGGACTGCGGCGACGACCTCGTTGCCAAGCTGGTGTTCTGACTCGAACCACACCAGGCGACCACGACCCTGAGCCTTGGCCTGGTAGAGCGCCTGGTCCACCTGTTTCACGAGGCTTTCCGGTGAGCGGTTTGGGCGCGGCTGAATCTGTCCGGCGCCGATGCTCACCGTCACGGTGGACGCGTTGTCAGAGTCCGCGTGGGGGATTTCCAGAGCTCGAATTTCTTTCTCAATCTGCTTGCCGGCGGCGACAACGTGTTCGGGCGTCGCGGCGTAGAAGAGCAGGGCAAACTCTTCGCCGCCAACGCGCGCGGCGATGTCGAGCGGGCGACGCACCGAGTCGCCCAGCACCTCGCCGATCCGTGCCAGGCAGCGGTCTCCGGCCTGGTGGCCATACCGATCGTTGAACGCTTTGAAGTGATCGACGTCGACCAGCAGCAAACCGAGCGGATTGCTGTCGCGATGACCCTGCTTCCAGAGCGATTCCAGCTCCTCGTCGAAAACACGGCGATTCTTGAGGCCGGTCAGCGAATCGACGCTGCTGAGAACCTGCATGATGCGCCGCTGCAGGAAACCGAGACGCTGGCTGTGCTCCAGCGTGTAGGCAAAAACCAGCGCGACAACCGTGACCACGCCCAGCACCGACGTTTCGAAGCGAATCAGTTCGAGCGGCGCGCCGTGGTGCGTGAGGCTTAGGCCGTAGCTCACGGTGATGATCATCCCCACCGCCGCGACGTTCCAGAACAGGAGGCCTACGAGCATATACAGACCCAGAAAACCCGTCAGCATGGTGACAAATGCGTGCAGGTTGCCTTGGGTCACCGATTCAGCGGCGGAAAGGCCACCGAACACGCCGCTGATCGCCAGGCCAATCGGTGCAACCTGAAGCCAGAAGCGAAAATACAGCGGCTTGATAAAGAGCGTGATGAGCAAGAGCCCTGACATGGGGCGCTGCAGATAGGTAGAGAGCTGGTCCATCAACGTCACGACCGACTCCGCGTCCGCGGCGTCCGTCGAACGGTTGTTGGCAGCCATCCACACGCTGAACGCGATCATGCTGATCAGACAGATCACCACGCGCTTGCGAACCGATTTCAGATGGTGATGTCGGTAATGGTGCTCCAGCGGGGACTGGAACCGCAGCCACCGAAAGCCACGCTCGATCTGCGAGCTCCAGACTCGATGGTCCGGCGCGTTCTCCGCCACCCGTTGTAATTTTGTGGGGCCCGACAATGGTTTTCCCCCAAATTCTCCACGCTCAGCTCCGAGTCATCGGCTGGGCCGCGACTTAACTTGAATCGCCAAGCTGGCGCAGGAAACGGGAAATCACTCACTTTTCGAACGTCGCGAGCCCGCGCGGAGCAATCTGTCGGTGTCGGTGTGTGGGGTGGGGTAGAAGCTGGCAGCCGAGTCCCGAAGGGCGGGAGTGTGGGGATGGCGCCAGTTGCGGGCGCCAACCCGCGTGCCCGAACAAGAGGCTTAGGTGATCTTGAGGGTGCCCTTCATGACCGCCCAATGCCCCGGGAAGGAGCAGAAGAACGCATATTCGGCGTCAGGCAGATCTGCCAGAGAGATAGTGACGCTCGTTTCTTCACCGCCGCCGACAACGTTGGTGTTCGCCAGGACGCGGGCGTCCCCGGGCGGTACGTAGTTGTTGTCCAGTCCGGCACCGAGCCCGGCCTGGGCAACCGCGTCCAGGTCACCGGGCTTTGACAGCACCCAGTTGTGGCCCATGGCGTTTCGGGGCAGAGAGCCGGTGTGCTTAAGGGTCACGGTGACCGACTCGCAGCTTCGCTCCACCTCAATGGCGGTCTTGTCGTAAGCGATTCCATCGCCTGCCGTAATCGTGACATCGCAGGCCGCGAAAGCCGTTTGGCCCAATACCAATAGGGTTAGCAGCAAGATCGTACGCATCGAAAAACTCCTTGAGTTTTGCTTTTTCGAAAATGTGGGGGCGCGATGATAACGACTTGCGATGAAGATAGGGTCGACACCTCATCTGAGCTTTCTGACGCGTTCTAGACGTTTGCGTGCCGAGCGTTTTTGTACAGGTTTTTTGCGAAACGAATGCTCGGGCGTTCCGCCCATCGGTCCATATCAGCCTGGGCCAGGGGCGGTACAACAATATGTTGATATTCCGGGTGTTCGTCGGGCAGCGCCAGGGGCGACAAAAGACTGGCGGCGGCCAGATCAGCACGCGTCAGGCGGTCACCCACCAGGTATTGTCGACCGTCCGCCAGCAGTCCGTCGAGCCAGTCGAGCTCGCCCTCCACCTTGTCGCGAGACTCTTGCCGTTGAGTCGGGCCGAGGTCCATGCCTTTGATCATCAGACGACACACAACTTTCCATCCGAGACTCAGCTTCAGCTGCTCCAGCCACGGCAGCCCACGGCGAAAAATCGGCAGCACCGTCGAGGGGTGATCGACGATCGCTTCGGAGTAGAAAAAGCGGCGAACATGAATTCCCGCAACATCGTCCAGGCGCTGCTCGATCTCCAGGCAGGCTTCGCGGTTTTCCGGGCTGGTGAGCTGGGCCTCACCCGCGCCGTGAGTCTCCGCCCAGCTCACGATGTCAGCGGAACCCTGGATCACACCGTCGGGAAGCTCAAGAAACGGCATGGCCCCGCGCTTAAGGCCAAGCGATTTGGCCTTCTTGATATGACTGCCGGGCGCCAGGCGGCTGAGGACGTAATCGTGGCCGAGATAGTCCAGCGCCCAGCGCGCTTTTTCGCAATAGTGAGAGATGGAGAAAACGTGCAGCGTGGGCGTGACCATAGGGACGGATCCTTTCGAAGTCGGGCTATGGTACTGCGCAGATGTGAGTTTCCCCAGCTTGGCGCAAAGACTCCTATTGGATCGGGAAATAAGCAACACAGGTCGGTCGAAATTAGGCAAACTGCCCGCTGATTCAATGGAACTAAGAAGTGGTCAGGACGATGAAGCTGAAAAAATGGGTTTTCGGGGTGGTGTTGCTGTCGGTAACCTTTGCGGCAGGTGCCTCGCCGCGCATCCTGTTCAGCCACTACGCACCGGACGAGGGCCCTTTGTTTCTGGCGGTAAACGATCAACCGCTGACGCCGGCTCTGCAGTTTGGCAGTACCGATACCCAATATCGATTGTTCGTTGCTGAGCCACAGACGTTCACCGTGAAAGACGCGGACGGCGAGGTCCTCGCCAGCCTGGACACAGCGCTTACCCGCAACGATTTCAGCCTGATCGCCTACAATGACGCTGCGGGCGACCTGCAGCTGAGACTGCTGACAGACGACGTGCGCAGCCGCGACGATTCGTCGATCCAGAACACTGTGATCCGGACCGGCACCTTTGCCAAACTTTCCACCGGCTTTACGTTCGGCTTCGAAAGTCGGACTGATCTGGTGGTCGACGGCGTCGACTCCTTTGGCGTCGTCTTCAATAGCATCGGCAACGACGTCAGAGTCCTGGATCCCGATATCCTCGGTACCGGTGTCGATCCAGACGGTTCTTCCCGAGCTCTTACCGTGTCGCTTCGCCTGGGTACGCTTGGCGAAGCCGTCGGTGATTTTGAGCAGGTCATTTTCAGTTTCGAGGGCGCGGTCGAGATGGGTACCACCGATTTGTTTGTGATCGGCAACGGCCAGCGCTTTCCCTACCAGGTTGTCGAACGCGCCCGCCCGGGAAATCGCAGTTCGGTGGAAAGCGGGCTGTACGGTGAGCTCGCCATTGTCGGGTCGGGAACACAGGTGGTGGAGCTGGCTGAAGATGGCCGTGTGTATGGACTGTTCTACAGCTATGACGAGGCGGGTGAGCCGCAGTGGTTCTACTTCGACTCGAGCTGCGACGGCTTGCCGGAAGACGAGGACTTTCGGATGCTCGCGTGCTCTGATCCGGAGCAGATTCTGGTGTCGGATAACGTTTACTCGATTTCCTTTTATCGCGCGACGGGCGGGGCGCTGACGCCGGGCGTTGGGGCATCGCTCGACGCGGTAGGGTTTGGCCGACTGCGGCTGCGCACCCTGCTGGACGACGCTGAGCTACGCCAGTCGAGCAGCGCAACGATGCGAGTACGCCTGGGCGACCTCGAGGAAATCCTGGCGACGGGAGCGCCGACCCCCGGCGGGGTCAGGTTCGTTTTTCAGCAGCTGCCCGGCGGTTAGGACTTCAGCCCAAAGATCAGTGACGGTGGCACGAACGGGTTAGCCTTGAGGCATGGCAAACTCAGGGCTGGGAGACTCAGGTTGCCGCGATGCCGCTGGATGCCAACTCAGGCGTTTACTACGAGATTTTTGGAGACGAAGGCCCGCCGCTGGTGCTGGGCTTTCCTATCTTTGTTTCCATGGGGGAGATCCTCGGTGACGAAGCGACCGCGATCCGCGATGGTTTTCTTGCCGGGCTGACCGATCGGTATCGGGTCCTGCTGCTCGACTATCCGAGCATAGGGCGCAGTCGGGAGTTGCCCCCCTCTGAGCTGTCGATAGATCGGGTGTGCCGTGACCTGCTGGCGATCGCTGACGCCGCAGGCTTTAAGCGATTCAGCTACTGGGGCTACTCGTGGGGCGGGTGTGTCGGATACCAGCTTGCCGTCAGGTCCGAGCGCGTCTCCGGGCTGGCGATGGGCGGCTGGCCGCCGCTCGGCGGCCAGTACGAGGCGATGCTCGCGGCAAGCCGAGAACAAAAGGATGATCCGCCGCCCGAAGCGCAGGTGGTCCTTCGCTCTCCGGCCCAGTACGCGCAGTGGGAGACTTTCTACGCCAGCCTTCAGCAATTTGACGACGATGAGGCCTCGAAGTCGCTGACCATTCCGCGATTGGCCTATGCGGGCGCGGGCGGAGACACCACCGCGGGATCTTACGCCATTCAGAACGCCTCAATTTTGCGAGACAATCAGGCTGAGCTCGAGGCCCGCGGTTGGCAGGTTCAGCTGATTGAGGGTGCGGCTCACGAAGACGGATTGAATCCGTCGAAGATACTGCCGGTTGTTCAACCTTTTCTGGATCGATATGTCGGGATCTCAAGCTAGCGCGGACGCGCGAGAGCTGCTCAGCCAAACCCTGGTTTGGGACAATCACGCCTGTATGCCGCTACGTCACGGCGACGATGATTTTCTGCCGCAGCTGGAGCGGTGCCGGGATGCCGGCTGTGATGTCGTCAGCCTGAATATCGGCTTTGGCTTCAAAACGCTGGACGAGCATCTTCGCACCGCGGCCCTGTTCCGACGTTGGGTGAGCGCGCGGCCCGAGCGTTACCGGCTCGCGAAGTCGCTGAGCGACATCGATGAGGCCCGTGAGTCTGGTCAGCTGGCCATCGTCTTCGACGTCGAGGGCATGGCGCTGCTGGATGAGGGCGACCATGGCCTGGTTGCGCTGCTTCGTGAGCTGGGGGTGATCTGGATGCTGGTCGCCTACAACAAGAACAACGCGGCGGGCGGTGGCTGCGCGGATGAAGATCCGGGCTTGACGCCGCACGGCAAGGCCATTCTGGAAGAAATGAAGCGAGTCGGCATGATCGCCTGCTGTTCCCACACCGGCCACCGGACGGCGATGGACGTGATGGAAGCAGCCGACAACCCGGTGGTGTTTTCGCACTCGAACGCCAGCGCTCTGCACTCACATTTTCGCAATATTCCCGACGAGCTGATCCGGGCCTGCGCCGAAACGGGTGGCGTCGTCGGGATCAACGGCATCGGCGAGTTTCTGGGGGAGGGTGCCAGTGATGCTGAGCTGCTGCTGCGCCATATCGACCATGTGGTGAATCTCGTTGGGCCCGAGCATGTGGGGCTCGGTCTGGACTACGTTTTTGACCAGCAGGAGCTGCTGGACTACCTCAAGGCGCACCCGAAACTTTTTGGCGTCGATCCTGCCCCGAACCTTCGAATGGCTGGACCTGAGGTACTGCCGGAGCTGGTGACCCAAATGCTGCAGAGCGGCTATGAGCGTCACCATATCGAGATGATTCTGGGCGGCAACTGGCGGCGGGTTGCGCAGCAGGTCTGGATTGATGGGTGACCCGCGGCCCTTGACCGATTCCGTCACGGGGGCCGAAGATGATGTCCTGCTGTCCGGGAGCGACCCCTTGGCCACAGATCAACCAGCTGCGTCTGACAATACGCAAAAGGTCCTGCGCATCAGAGATCTGAAGCGTCTTGCGCTGCCCCAGGAGGAGCTCGACAAGCTGCCGCCGGGCGACAGCGCCTCATCGCTTCAATACACCTGTGACGGCGATCAGGAAGTCATTGCGCTGGCGGATGATCTTATTTTTGCCCGAACCGATGTCCCGCACATCGCACAGGCCGCCGACGACCGCCAGTGGTCGATCGACTACAGCGGCTGGCTGTACCTGCATTTTCGCCTTGAAGGCCTGAGCCGGGAAATCCAGCCAGACGGTGAGGTAACCGACCTTGGCGGACAAAGCTTCATCCTGTCGGTATCGAACGGCCCGTCGTCCACGCGAGAGGTGCTGGGCGAGAAATGGCGCACGGTGGGCGTAGCGTGCAAACCCTCTTTTATTCGGCGCGAGCTGAAGATGGATCCGGCGGAGCTGCCGGCCGAGCTGGCCCGCTTTCAGGCCGGCGAAGCTGACGCGGAGTTCTGGTACGCCGGTGAACTGTCCCGCGAAATGTTCAGCGTCGCCGGCGCGCTGATGAATCCACGGATTCACGACAGCATCCGTCCAATCTACATTCGCGCCAAAGCGGTCGAACTCGTTTGCCTGGCCCTGGACCGCGTCCGCCGGCCCCAGCGGGTGCTGGCCGCACCCATCCGGCTGACGCAGCACGACGTGCGGTGCCTCCACAATGCCCGAGATATTCTCGAGGAAAGCCGCACCGCACCGACGCTTGACCAGCTGGCGCGGCGCGTCGGCGTCAATCGCAACAAGCTCGCGATGGGGTTTAAGTACGTTTTTGGAGAGACGGTCGCTGCCTTTCATCGGGAACACCGGCTCGAGATTGCCCGCGAGATGCTGCGGGACCCGGATGTCAGCGTCGGTCAGGTGGCGGACGCCGCCGGCTACCGTGACGCGGGAAGTTTCAGCAAGGCCTTCAAGCTCCGCTACGGGATGCTGCCTTCAGATATGCGCCTAAAGTGACGGCCGCCCGATACCCAGTGACGACCGCCCGACTCAACTGAATCCTCCGGTGGCAGACTGAATTTTCCGAAAATCCAGCTGACTGGGGGTGTCTCGTGAAACGTCATTCCAACCTGTTTGTCTCCGGCTGTCTGCTTCTCATTGCCGCACCCGCCGCCACCTTGGCCCAAGACCAATCCGACGACGTGTTCGTGATTGAAGAGATCGTCGTGACGGCGCAAAAGCGCGAGGAGCGGGTCTTCGACGTACCGCTGTCGGTCACAGCGATGACTGGCGACGAGATCGCTGAACGGGGCATCACCAATCTGCTGGACGCTCAGTACGCAGTGTCGGGTCTCACCCTGACCGAATTTGGTCCAGGACAACAGCGCGCCCAGCTGCGTGGTACCGGAACCGCCGGCGGGGCAACGGGCCTGGCGACGGTCGGCTTTTACATCGATGAAGTGCCTTTGGTCGCCAACGCCGGCGGCGCGGGACCGGATATTCGCCTGCTGGATATGGCCCGTATCGAGGTGCTTCGCGGACCGCAGCCGACGCTGTACGGCGAGGGTTCGATGGGTGGAACGATTCGCTACATCACCGCCGATCCCGAGCTGACGGAATTTTCCGGTAATGTCGGAGCAAGCTACGGGTCGGTGACCGACGGCAGTGAATCCTGGCGGGCGCAGGGGGTTGTGAACATTCCCCTGATCGAGAATGAGCTGGGTGTGCGCTTCGCCGTGGCTGAGGAGCAGATCGGCGGCTGGATTGACTCGGTGGTCGACGGCCGGGAGGACGTCAACGAGGCTGACATCACCACGTTGCGCGGCACGCTGCTCTGGCAACCCAATGACCGCTTCAGGCTGCGTGCCATGCTGCTCACCCAGGACCTGGATCAGCCCTATCAAAACTTCGGCGGGCCGGATCGAACCACCATCACGGGCTTCCCCACGGGCAACCGCGATGAGTACGACATCTTCAACCTGACCGCGAGCTATGAGTTTGATCGGTTCACGGTGCTTGGCACCGTCGGCTATATCGACCGGGAGGCCAGCGCGGTATTCGATCTGACCGCCTTCGGCGTTGGGTTTTTTACCGCGCCGCCGGAGTTTGGGGGCTTTGGCCTGCCGCCGGGCCTGATCACCCGGGTCGGACTGACCTCCGACACCGAGTACGAGATGTGGTCGCAGGAGCTGCGCCTCACCTCCAATGGTGATGGTCCGCTCAACTACAACCTCGGCATTTACCACCGCGACCCCGAAACCGACACCAACTCGGTCACGATCACGGAGCCCACGGCGATTCAGGATCTGATTGGTTTTGATCCCTTCAGCGGCGGACCCGCCACCAATGAGTCGGACGCTTTCGCGGTTTTCGGTGACGTCAGCTACGCCTTCAACGAACAGTGGGAGGTGCTGCTGGGCGTGCGCTACTACGAAGACGAACGCACGCAGCGCACGCTGGCGCCGAATCCGCGTCAGGCCGAGTTCGACACCACCAATCCGCGGATCAACGTGGCGTGGACGCCAAACGAGAACAGCTCGTACTACGCCAACTACGCCAAGGGCTTCCGCAGCGGTGGCTTCAATGTGCAGATTCCCGGTTTCAACATCCCGCCGGACTTCGGCCCCGAGGACTTCAACTCGTTTGAAATCGGCACCAAGCAAATTGCCCTGGACGGAAGGCTGTCCTGGGAGCTGGCTGCCTACTACAACGACTGGACCGATATCCAGGTGCCGGCGCCGGCCGCAGCCATTCCTTTCTTCACCAACGGTGGTGAGGCCTCGGGTCCCGGCGTCGACTTTTCCCTGCGCGCGCTGCTCGGCGAGGAGTTTACGCTGGGGGTGACCTACGGCTGGACGGACATGGAGTACGACACCGACACGGGTGATCGGAATCGGGGTGATTCACTCGATCTCGTGGCTGAACGAACGGGTTCCATCTCGCTGGACTGGGCGCGGCAGATCGCCGGGGGAACCGAGCTGCGAGCCCGAGCGGACTATCAGCACACCAGTGGCTTCACGCTGACGATCCGCCGGCCACCCTTCAACCAGGTCAACCCGACGGACTCCCGCAACGTGTTTAACCTGCGCTTCGGCGCCAGCTTCGGCGATTACGAGGCCTACGTGTTTGCCAACAACCTGACGGACGACGACGGAACCCTGTATCCGATCATCGGCACCAACCTGGAGCCGGTGCTGCCGATTCCGCGGGTCATCGGTGCTGAGTTTCGGGTATCGTTCTGAGCAGGTTTCGAGTAAGGGAGGGGCACAGTGCCGCAAGCCGGCGGCCCGCTGAACCGGACTGTCCTGGCGGCGTACGCCGCCCCCGCGTTTTCCCAGGCTTTGATCCACGGGCCGGTGGGGACCGTGATCCAGGGGATCTACGGTCGGGATTTCGGGGTGGCGCTCTCGTCCATCGCGTTCGCGCTCGTCGTATCCAGGATCTTCGACGCGGTCACCGATCCGATCATCGGCTACCTGTCGGACCGCTATCGGACCCGCTTCGGTCACCGAAAGCCCTGGCTGATTGTCGGCTCGCTGATTGCGGTGGTCGCCTGCTGGTATCTGTATATCCCGCCGGAGCAGGTAACGGCAGGCTATTTCCTGTTCTGGTTCCTGCTCGCGTATTTTGGCTGGACGGTATCGGAGATTCCGTATCGCGCATGGATGGCCGATCTGACCGACGACTATCAGCAGCGCACGCGGATTGCGGCGTGGCGAACGTTTGCGCGTTACCTCGGATTTATCGCCTTCTACGGCATTCCGCTTCTGCCGTTTTTCGAGTCCACCGAGTTCACGGCGGAGACTTTGAAAGTCACTGCCGTGGTCGCCGCCATCGCTTTGCCGACCACCGCTCTGATTGCGGCGTGGATCGTGCCGCAGGGTGGGGCGGTCGTCAGCGCCGGCCGGCCGAATCTGCGGCAGGTACTGCCCGCACTGCTGCGCAACAAGCCGCTGCTGCTGTTTCTGGCCACGTTTGCCACCGGTGGGCTGGCCACCGGCACCGCCTTCGGTCTGCTGTTCTTTTTTGTCGACAGCCACCTGGGGCTCGGGGGGACGCTGGCGCTGCTGTTTGTGCTCGGCGCACCGATCGGCGCAGTCACCATGCCCTTCTGGGTATGGCTCGCCAACCGCATTGGCAAAGAGCGATCCTGGGCGATCGCCTACCTGTGCTCCGGGAGCTTTCTCCTGGCGCACCTGCTGATACCCGCGGGGCCGGAAGGCGAGCTGCTGCTGATTATCATGTTTGTGCTGGTGTTTTCGGTGTCTTCCGCCGGCGTTGTGGTGCCCGCGGCGCTCCTCGCCGATATCGTCGACTACGGCAAGTGGAAATTCCGCGGCGACTATGCGGGCACCTATTACTCGGTGCAGACCATGGTCGAAAAAGGGGTCGAAGGACTCGGGGTAGCGCTCGGCCTGGCGGTCGTCAGCTGGTTCGGCTTCGACCCGCAGCTCGAGTCCCAGACCGAGCGAGGTACGTTTGGCCTGCTGCTCGGCTTTCCCGTGCTGCCGGCCGTGATGACACTGCTAACCGCACCCATCATCTGGCGCTTTCCGATCAACCGGCGGCGGCAGCAGATTATCGTCAAACGGCTCGCGCGCCGCGAGGCCGCCTCATCGTAAGAGAACACCATGTCTGAACCGAGTGCACAGCTGGCGGACCTTGCTCAGCGCTACTGGAAGCTGGAGTGTTTTGAGTCGCCGTTCAGCGCCATCCTGGCCGGCCAGTCGACCGACGACGCCGTCCTGTTCCGGGAATCACCGGCTGATCACGACCGGCGCGCCGAGCGAGCGGCGGCGTTGCTCAAGGAGAGTCAGTCTGTCTCCTCCAGCCGTCTGGATCCGCAGGATCACGCGACCCTGACCCTGCTGCGGCGTGAGCTTCAGCGGATTGTGGATTTTCATCGGGTAAACGCGCATCTGCGGCCTTCGCTGTTTCCAGCCGGCCCGGATTTCAATCTGGTTTACTTCGCCAACAGCGCCAGCGCCAATACGGCGCAGGCCGCCGAGCTGTTCGTCGAACGCCTGGCAACGGTTAAGGAATACGTGGCCGATCTCAAGGCCTGTCTTCGGCAGGGGCAGGCTGCGGGCTTCAAGTATCCCGGGCTGGTGCTTGAGCGCGGCGCTGCCGCGGCCCAAGCCAACACGGCGGCTGAGCTGTCCGATTCACCCTTCCTCGGGCCGCTGCTGCGGTCGCCGGTGCGCGACACCGACGAGGTCAGAAAGCATTTGTCGGACGCACGACGACTCGTGGAGCAGGAGGTGCTGCCGGAGCTTCGGGGCTATGCCGCTTTTCTGACGGACGAGCTGGAGAAAACTTCGCGGGAATCGCTGGCCTGCACCGACGATCCGGCCGGTCCGGAGTTCTATGAGCTGCTGGTAAGTCATTACACGTCCCTCGACAGCTCGGCGGATGAGATTCATGAGCTGGGCCTGTCGGAGGTCGAGCGGGTGGGGGAAGAGATGGCGGCGGTGGCGGCCGAGGCGGGTTACGAGGGCCGCCTGGAAGACTACCGGGCGTTCATCGGATCAGACCCATCGTTTTACGCGACGTCGCTCGAGGAGCATCACAACACGGTGCTCGCGCTGTGCAAGCGCATCGATCAGCACATCCCCGCCTATTTTGGCCGTATTCCCCGGATCACGTATTCGGTGCGGTGTATTCCCGAGGACATGTCGGAGAACCTGCCGCCCGCCTACGCGCAGCCCAGCCCCGCGGACAACTCGGCCCCGGGCATTTACTGGATCTCCAGCCTGCTGGAGAAGTGTCCCACCTACCTTTATCCCTCGATTACGCTGCACGAAGCCTGGCCTGGGCACCTGATGCAGATCGCGCTGATGCAGGAGCAGACCGACCTGCCGGCGTTTCGGCGCAACGGCGCGCTCAAGTACACGGCCTGTATCGAGGGTTGGGCCATGTATTGCGAAAACCTCGGCGAGGAGCTGGGCATGTACCGCACCCCGCACGAAAAGATGGGCCGGCTGATCGGCGAGATGTGGCGTTCGGTCAGGCTGGTTGTCGACACGGGGATTCATACGCGAGGCTGGAGCCGCCAGCAGGCCATCGACTATCTGGCCCGGCTTGCGCCGATGCCCCAGCCCATGGTGGAAGCCGAGGTGGATCGGTACATCGCGCTCCCTGGACAGGCGCTGGCCTACCAGCCAGGCAACCTCAAGTTTCGCGAGCTGCGCCAGCGCGCGGAGCGGGAGCTCGGTTCCCGCTTTGATATCCGTTCCTTTCACGACCAGCTGATCGCCGCGGGTCCCGTTACGCTGCCAGTGCTGGATAATCTGACCCAGCATTGGCTTGATCAGCAGAAGGTGACGGTAGCGGCATGAGAACTTTTGACGTGGTGATTGTAGGGGCAGGCATTATCGGGCTGTCGACGGCTTACCAGCTTGGGCGCCGGGGACGCTGTAGCGTGCTGGTACTGGAGAAAGGTCGGGCGGTGGGCGCCGGCTCAACCGGCGCATCGTCAGCCGTTTGCCGATTCCGCTATTCGCGGGACGACATGGTGGCGCTGGCCCTGGACGGCATCTCAACCTATCGGGACTGGCAGGCATTCACCGAACTCAAAGCGCCCCGGGCCAGCTTCAACCATGACGGCGTGCTGTGGCTCACCGGCGAAGACCGAGAGTTTGCGCCACGGGAGGCGGAGCGCATGTCCAAGCTGGGCATCGCGGCCGAGGTGCTCTACGACGACGATCTGGCGGAGCGGTTTCCGTCCTTCAGCCGGCGGGTCCGCATGCCGGATCTCGAAACCGGAGAAGACCACGGTGACGAAGCGGGTGGTGTACACCTCTTTGAGCCAGACGGCGGCTGGATCGATCCTGTGGCCTCCGCGGAAGATCTGCTCGAAGCGGCCAGAAATCGGGGCGTGACGGTCGAGTTTGGTCAGCAGGTGACTGAGATCCAGCGGGAAGGCGGACGGGTGACAGGCGTAAAGACCGCCAGCGGCGAGGATATTTCCTGTCCGGTGGTGGTGAATGCGGCCGGTCCGTGGTGCACCCAGCTCAGTGAAGCTGCCGGTGTTTCGGTCTCGTGGGATCTGGTGCCGACCCGGATTCAGGTGCTCTATCTCGATCGAGGCGATTCGCTGCCAGGGCACATCCCAGTGACTGCGGACGTCGCCGGCGGCATCTATTTTCGCACTCAGAACAACGGCCAGCAGCTGGTGGTCGGATCGGTTCGGGAGGAAGACGAGCGCGAGGCCGTCGCCGATCCGGACCACTTCCAGACCATTCACGACGATGAGTTTGCCTACACCCAGCTGCATCTGTTGTCGCATCGCCTGCCCGGGCTGCCGCAGCACGGGCGGGTCCGGGGCTACTGTGGGCTCTACACGGTGAACCGTGATGACGTCCACCCGGTGCTCGGCGAAACGGAGCTGGGCGGATTCTGGGTGGCGAACGGCTTCAGCGGACATGGCTTCAAGATTGCGCCTGCCATCGGCGCCATGATGGCTGACGCCATCGACGGACCGCTGACCGGCGGCGCCGACAGCTTTTCCACGGCGGTTCCTCTCGAGGCGTTTGGCGTCGGTCGTGAACCCCTCATCCTCGAATCAAGATCAGTCCTCGCGTAGGAGAAAGCTATGGTCGACACACTCTTTGCTCTGTTGAGTCCGGAATACAGCGGGCTGCTGATCGCGGGCGTGCTGCTGGTGATCTTTGTGCTGCTCTTTCGCGTGTCCAGCGGCACGGTGAAACGGACGGCGTTTGGGGTTCTGAGCCTTGGGAGTCTTGTGTTGGCGATTGGCTCGGTGACGCACCTGATGCGCGTGGCGTCGGTCAAGCGCGACCATCCGCCGCCGGGTGAACTGTTTGATGTGGGCGGCTATCGGATGCACGTGCTGGCCGAGGGTCCGGACTCGGGTGGGCCGCCTGTGGTGTGGCTCGGCGGCGGCCACGCCGGTGGTCTGGTCATGATGCATCTGCATGACCTGTTCAAAGGGCAGGCTCGCTCCATCCTGGTGGACCGGCCCGGCTCCGGCTGGAGCGAGGTTGGCCCGTTTCCACGCACCACGGCGCTGGAGGTCGAAGAGGTTTTGGCCGCGCTGCGAGCTTCGGGCGAACAAGGCCCCTACATCTTTGCTGGACACTCGTTCGGCGGCCTGCTGGCGATCAACATCGCGCGGCGCTATCCCGAGGACACAGCCGCTGTCGCCATGCTGGACGCAACGCCGCTGGACGTCATTTTTTACGGGCTTGATCGCACTGGGCTGAGCACCTACCGCGACAGCATGATCACGGGCGGGCTGCGCCGGCTGTTCGGCTTCTACCAGACCCCGCCGGACAACGGCTCGCCCATGGACGTGCTGTTTCGGCTTTATATCCAGGCCGGGCAGAATTTTTCGACCGCATCGATCTTCGAGGAGCTGACCCCCGAGGGCCTCATCGACCGCGCGTTTGAGACGCTGGTGTTCGACGGCGAACTGGGAGATCTGCCGCTGTACCTGATCGCGCCCGGGGAAGACCCAACGACCCGGCCCTACGCGGAGTCGGTCGCCGGTGCCGGCGAGAAAGCCGACCGCTTTATCGCGTTTCTCAAGGCGACGCGCGAGCGCTACATGGCCACCAGCTCTAACGCCACCCGGATCTACACACCGGAAGGCACAGGTCACGTTTTTCCCGATCAGGAGCCTCAATTTGTCGTCGATACGCTGCTGGATATCGTCGCAAGCCACGGCGGAAACCCGGCTGCAGCCGACAGTTCCTATGAGTCGCTGACGACCCGCTGGCCCGGTCCGTACGGAGGACTTCCGCCGGTTGACCTGGCCACGCCTTCAGCCGTCGAGGCGGCGTTCCGGCGCGCGGTCGATGAAAAGGCTCGGGAGGTTGACGCGATTGCGAGCAATCCCGAGCCGGCGACGTTTGAGAACACCGTCGAGGCATTGGACCGCAGCGGGGTGGCGCTGAGCCGCGTTCAGGCGCTTCTGGGAATTTTTGTGAGCACGGCAACCAGCGAGGAGTGGGGCAAGGTTGCGGCTCAGACCGCGCCGCTGGCAGCGACGCTGGACAGCGAGATTGCCCACAACGTCAAGCTGTTCGAGCGCGTCCAGTCGGTCTACAACGGTCTGCCTGCCTCGGCGCCCAACGAGCAGGCCGAGCGGCTGATTTCGGTCATTCGGGAGCGCATGCTCCATCAGGGGGCCGCGCTGGACGAAGAGCAAAAAGCGCGGCTTGGCGAACTGAACGCGGAGCTGGCTGAGCTCAGGATAACGTTTGCCCGCAACGCGAGCATGGACGAAGCCAAGCTGGTGGTGTTTGTTGAAGACCCGGCCCGCCTGCAGGGGCTGCCTGAGCCGCAGCTCGCCGCTGCCAAGAAGGCGGCCGAGGCCAAGGAGCGTCCTGACGCCTGGGCGATTCCAATCGCCAGGCCCAGCGTGTGGCCGGTGCTCACCAACGTCGATGACCGGTCGCTGCGTCAGGAGGTTTGGCGCCTGTGGGCCACGCGCGGCGGTAACGAGGGTGACCTCGACAATCGCCCGGTGACCAGCCGGATTCTCAAGCTTCGGGGTGAAAAGGCGAAGCTGCTGGGCTATCCAACGTTTGCCCATTATCAGACGTCGGTGCGCATGGCGGGGTCACCCGAAACGGCCATGGATCTGATGATGTCGGCCTGGGACAGGCTGCTGACGATTACCGAAAAAGATCTGGCGGAACTGCAGGCGATTGCGGACAACGAGGGCGCCGACTTTGCGCTGCAGCCGTGGGATCGGCTCTATTACGCCGAGAAATACCGGCAGCAGACCTTTGATCTCAAGGCTGACGACGTCCTGCCGTACCTGTCGATGGATAACGTGATCGACGCCATGTTCCACACCGCTAAAGAGGTATATGGCTTCACCTTTCGGGAGCTCGACGACGTTGAGGCCGTCTCGCCCGATATTCGCGTTTTTGAAGTGTCCCGGGATGGTGAGGTAACCGGGGTGATCTGGATGGATCTGTACGCCCGGGCGGGGAAGGGGCCAGCGTCCTGGGCCTCGCAGTACCGTGCCGCGTCAGACCTGACCGGGCGCTCGCTCCCGCTGGTGGCGCTGCACTCCGCGGCGCAGAAGCCGGCAGATGGCGGGCCGGCGCTGCTGCCCTGGGAACGAGCCAACGTCATCTTCCACGAGTTTGGCCACACGCTGCAGACTCTGTCGAATACATCAGACTATCCGTCACTGGGGGCGCTCAATGCCCCCTGGGACTTCATCGAGGTCCCGGCTCTGCTCCACGAGCGCTGGCTGATTGATGGCGGGCTGCTCGAGCGATTTGCCCGCCACCACGAGACCGGCGAGCCGATCCCTGCGGACCTTCTGGCGAAGCTGAAGCAGTCGCTCAACTACGATCGCGTCTTCAGCGCGACACTCAACTTTCTGGGCACGTCAATCGTCGACATGCGGTTACATCTCCTGGCCGACGGAAGGGATATCGACGTGGTGGCCACCGAGAAGGCGGTGCTGGAAGAGCTGAAGATGCCGCAGGCGGTCGATCTGATCCTATACTCGCCTCATGCGTTTCATACGTTTGCCACCGAGCAGTACCCGGCCGCCGTGTATACCTACCTCTGGTCCGACGTGATCGCGGCAGACATCGGGTCGGTGTTTCTGGACGCGCCTGGCGGGCTTTATGACCAGGAGGTTGCTGCTGCCTACCGTGACCAGATCCTGGATCCCGGCAATGCGGTCGACGTGGCTGCCGCGGTCCGCGGGTTTCTTGGTCGGGACCCTGATCCTGATGCGCTGATGCGGCGATTTGGTCTGCTGCCATGAGCGAACTGGACTACGAGCCGATTCCGCTTCCGGACCGGTTTGATTTCAGCGAAAGCGAGATGCGTGATCGCGTATCTCGCTATCTCGACAAGATCCGCAAGCGACACAGCGTTCGGGAGTACTCCGATCGCCCGGTGCCGAGAGACGTGATCGAAAACTGTCTGCGGGCCGCGGGTACCGCGCCCAGCGGCGCCAATCATCAGCCCTGGCATTTTGTGGCCGTCGGTGATCCCGCGATCAAACATCAGATTCGGCTCGCCGCGGAAAAGGAAGAACAGTCTTTCTATGGCGGCAAGGCCGGCGACCAGTGGCTTGCGGATCTGAAGAAGGTCGGCACAGATGCTGACAAACCGTATCTGGACATTGCCCCCTGGCTGATCGCCATTTTTGCGCAGCGAAGAGGCGTGGATGAGGTCGGCGCACAGCGTAAGAACTACTACGTGCCGGAGTCAGTCGGTATTGCGACGGGCTTTTTGATCAACGCCCTGCATGAAGCTGGGCTGGTGACACTGACCCATACACCGAAGCCAATGAACTTTCTCAGCGAGATTCTGGGTCGCCCGGAGAGCGAGCGTCCTTTCATTCTGCTGATAACCGGCTATCCCGCTGATGACGCCGTGGTGCCACGGTATGCCAAGCAGAAGAAACCGCTCGAAGAGATCGCAACCTTTTTCTAAGCGTCATGACGTACGTTGTTACCGAGCACTGCATTCGCTGCAAATACATGGAGTGTGTCGAGGTCTGCCCCGTGGACTGCTTCTACGAGGGGGCCAACATGCTGGTCATTGATCCGGATGTTTGCATTGACTGCGGCGTTTGCGAGGCAGAGTGCCCGGCCGAGGCGATCCTTCCCGACACCATGGAAGAGGCCCAGCGATGGCTTGAGCTCAATGCGGAGTACAGCCAGCGCTGGCCGGTGATCACCAGGCGCAAGCCGCCGCCTGCGGACGCCGAGTCGTTTGACGGTCAGGACAACAAGTTTGAGGAGTACTTCGACCCGGCCGCCGGCGCGGGGGATTAGTCCCGGACGTAGTCGCTGCCGATAGCAAGGTAGGTGTTACGCCGGGTAACCTGACCTGCGTTGTTAAAGCGCCAGCAGTCCGCAAAACCAATTTTCTTGAGGGAGCCGTCGGCGCCGCGCCCCCGAAACTCCCCGTCCACCAGCACCGTGTCTTTGCAGGACGCCACGTTGGTCAGGGTGTGGCGACCCTCGATTTTGCGTTCGCTCCGGTAGAACTGCTCGATGGCGGCTTTGCTGGCGTAGACTTCGCTCGCCCGGTCGTAAACCGCATCCTCGGAAAATAGGTTGATCACCCAGTCCACATCGCCTGCATCAACCCTGTCGTAGTAGCTGATCACCGTCTGTTCCCAGTGGCTTTCGACCATGATTGATCCCTCGATCCCGCACGTCGGACGCGTCAGATTGAACTTGAAATCAAGGTAGCAGGCGCGGTCTGTGTTACCCATGGCCCCGCGGGGGAAACTGACGGCGGCACGAAAAGCAGTGACGGCCGGCCGGTAGTCGAACCCAGGGCCGACTGGGCTCAGGGTTTGGCGCTACCGAAAGCGTGCTTCGGCGATCTGGTCGGCGGCAACGGCCATGCTGCAGTTGTGCGACTGGGAGAAGCTGTTGCACTCCTGAAGTGTATGGGCCAGGCCATCGAGATGGTTCTTCAGGTCGTCGCGAGATGGTTCCTTGAGCTGATAGTGAAGATCGATGATGCCGCCCGCGTTGGCCAGATAATCGGGGCAGTAAAAAATCTCTTCGTCCAGCAGCTGATCGGCAATCGAGTTGTCGACAAGCTGGTTATTGGCGCCGCCGCACACCACTCGGCACGAGAGCTCGGGTACGGATGCTGCTGACAACACGCCGCCGAGCGCACAGGGGGCCAAAATATCGCAGCTTGTGGTCATGATTTTGTCGATCGGGACGGTTTCGCCACCGGTCTTCGCCGCCACCGTCTGCGCCAGCTCTGAAGCCACGTCCGCCAGCTTCAGCTTTGCGCCGTCTTTGGCCAGCAGCTCAGCAAGGCGGGAGCCGACGTTGCCCACGCCCTGAATCGCCACCGTCAGCCCTGCCAGCGAATCAGCCCCAAGCCGGAGCCTTGCCGCCTCGCGCATGCAGACCAAAACGCCATAGGCCGTCGACGCCGAGGCGTTGCCCGCGCCGGGCTGAATGCCGCCGACGTGCGCGGTGCGTTCGCCGATGATCGCTACGTCTTCGAGAGTGGTTCCCGAATCAAAGGAGGTGATATAGCGGCCTCCAAGCTGGTTGACCAGGTCGCCCATGGCGTGAAGCAGCTCCGGCGTTTTCTGGCTGGCCGGGTCGCCGATGATGACGGCTTTGCCGCCGCCGAAAGGAATGTCACCGATCGCACATTTGTAGGTCATGCCTTTGGATAGCCGCAGCACGTCAGTGAGCGCGCTGGATTCATCGGGATAGGCCATCATGCGGCAGCCGCCGATGGCCGGGCCGCGTCGACGATTATGGACGGCGATAATGGCCTTGAGTCCGCTGCCGGGATCCTGGCCGAACAGCACCGTTTCGTGCTCATAGTCGGGGTGCTGGAAAAGCATCTGCTGGCTTCTTCCTTTGCTGTGGAGGCGATCCGCGCTTGCGCGGTATCGACACTAGCAGGCTTTTTGATCGAGGCCTATGCAGGCGCTACAGGGAATGACGATGGCCCGGGCCTGCGTGACGACTCGCCGATCACTTGCGTCGCGACTCCCATAACTCGACGGCGTCATCGTCCCCCAGTGCTTCGTAGACCTCGATGATGTCCGGGATGATCAGCTGGCTGTGCCGCCCATCCGGGCCTACGGCCTCGACGAGAATATCGTAAGCGCTCAGTAGCTCGGTCTCCGCTTCTTCAAAGCGTTCTGCACGCAGCAGATAGGTCCCGTACTTTCCGACGATCACCCCCAGCTCGCGGCCCTTCAAAGACCGGTTGGCCTCATCCCTCGCCCGGAGCAAAAACGGTCCCGCTTCCTCAACCTGTCCGGCCATTAGGTGCGTAAAGCCAATATTGCTTAGGGTATTGAGCGTGTCCGGATGTGAAATGCCCAGCGTTTCTTCGCTGACGGCAAACGCTTCATGAAACAGGGGTATCGCCTGAGCATAGTCGTCAGTCTGCTGAAAGAGGCCAGCGAAGTTGTTCAGTGCGATCAGCGTGTTGGGGTGTTTTGGACCCAGCATCCGTTGCCTGATCTCGAATACCTCTCGAATCAGGTCTTCGGCTTTGTCCATCTTTCTCTGGTACAGCGACAGGATGCCCAGGTTGCTGATCAGTACCTGAGTCTGGGAATGGTCGCTCCCCAGAAGCTGGCGGGAATCCTCCAGACAGCGTTCGAAAAGCTCGAGCGATTCATCAGGCCGCCCCATCTTATAGTAGTGTGCGCCCAGGTTGCCGCGGGTTATGGTGGCTTGAACATTGGGATCACCCAGTACCCGGTCGGCCGTTTCTATGGCCTCCAGCATCAACGCCTCGGCCTGATCGTTGTCCACCGTTGACAGCATATTGCCAAGCGCATTCATAGCGGACATGGTGTCTTTGTGTTCATTACCCAGTACAGCACGGCGGCCGGCCAAGACCTTGTCGTAAGTCTCGATAGCTTCGTCACGTTTCTGCTGGCCACTGTAGTTCAGGCCTAGGTTGAAGAGCGTGGTCAGCGTCTGCGGATTCTGAGGGCCCAGCAAATCTGTTCGTTTCTCCAGGGTTTCGGTCAAGATCTTGTCTGCGTCTTGGTGCTCACCCAACTCAAACAACGTGGCGCCGTAGTTGTTCATCGCTTCAAGCGTGTTCGGATGATCCGGCCCGAAGAGCCCGAGCGAATCATCCAGTACCTGCTTGCCGAGAGTCTTCGCCTCGTCGTACAGCCCGATCTCGTAGTACGTTTTCTGAATGGAGGCGGTCAGGGTCAGGGCAACGGGAGTGGCGCTTTCGTATTCACTCTCGATGGTGGTGAACGACTGCGACAGGATGTTCTCGTCGAGCATGGCTCGGCCCGCATCGGTGAAGTTAACGCGCTGCAGCGACTCATCGAACTGACTGAGGATCGCAGCAATTTCCTCCTCGGTAGCGCCGTCCGCCTTGCGGACTTCCTCGATTCTTTCTCGCAGGTCGTCCCGCATCCACAGGCCAAGCGACTGAGCGTCGATGCGCTGCAGCATATCGGCCTGGAATTGGGCGACCTGCTCCAGCTCACTCCGCGCCTGCTCCACGCGGATCCGCTGCAGGTTGCTCTGAATCAATGCGAGGACAATCGCTGCCGTGACCGTTGCCGCAAAGGCCAGCGGGAGCTTATTGCGCTTGGCAAACTTTCGTAGTCGATAGCGAGCGCTCGGCGGTCCGGCGTCGACGGGCAGGTCCTTCAGAAACCTTTCGAGGTCTTCCCCCAGGCCGAGCGCAGTGTCGTAGCGGCGTCCACGCTCCTTCTCCATCGCCTTGAGCACAATCCAGTCCAGCTCACCGCGAATTCGCCGGGACAACGCGTCCGAACTGATTCGGTAGGTCGGACCGGTATCCTTACGCTCATCGAGCTTCTGCGAGATTCGCGCACTGGGCTTTGGCGGTGTTTCTTCGCACAGCATTCGCTGTACTTCGGCAAAGCCAGCCTGTCTCAGCGTCTCCATGTCGAACGGGAGCCTGCCCGTCAGCAGGCGATACAGAAGCACGCCAAGCGCGTATACGTCGGCCCGAGTGTCGACGTCTTTGCCCGAAATCTGCTCGGGGCTCATGTAGGCCGGTGTGCCGATGAGTTCACCCTCGCGGGTGTAGAGGGTCTGGTCGGCCAGATCGTCCGACTCGATTTTGGCGATGCCGAAATCGATCACGATGGGCGTCGCCACACCGTCGGCTTCGCTGACCAGGACGTTCGAGGGCTTCAGGTCTCGATGAATGATGCCTTTCTGGTGAGCGTGCTGGACCGCCTTACAAACCGGGATCAGCAGCTCGATGCGCTGCTCAACGTTGAGCTGGTGCTTGTCACAATAATCAGTGATGGACTCACCGTGCACCAGCTCCATGACAAAGTATGGACGGCCGCGGGGCGTTGCACCCGCGTCGAGGATCTTCGCTACGTTCGGGTGTTCCAGCACCGCCAGCGCCTGGCGTTCGCTTTCAAAGCGCGCCAGCACCGACTCGGTATCCATGCCGGCCTTGAGCACCTTGAGCGCAACCTGGCGTTTGACCGGTTCGTCCTGCTGAGCCTCATAGACCACACCAAACCCGCCGGTGCCGAGCCGCTTCAAGAGCGTGTACGGTCCGATTTTTGTACCCAGGTCCTCTTCCTTGATGTCCGGGTCCAGGCTGCTGGCGATCTCCAGTCCGCCGCCGGTTCTCAGCAGCTTGCTGCGGATGTCAGCCTGACGTAGCTCTTCAGCTACCGCTTCGAGCAGCTCCGAACCATCGCCGCAGCTTTTGTTGAGGAATGCCTCGCGTTCGTCCGGCGGAAGATTTGCGGCCTCTTTTGCCAGCGCCCGCGCTTTGGCCATTTGGTCTTCGTTCATGCGTATACGACTCCGCCCCGATCGAAGTGGTCACAGATAAGGGTGCCTCTCATTAAACTAGATCGCAAAAGACCTCGCTAATCCGCCAAACCTATGCGCTGTCATGCTGCGACTGGCTTCACAGTTGCTGTAGCGTTTATCGTTGGACAGTCGATCAAGAGACTGTCTAGCTTGCTTACTGGTTCAGGAAGTATTCAGCGGCGTTGCCCTAGCTTGACCGTAGGGCTTAGCACTTCAGCGAAACGATTGGTAAGTTCGGGTGAGAATTTACATGCGAACAATCAAATTGATGCGATTGGCACTACTGTTTCTCTTAGCTGTTTTTGCAGGGACTGCCGGGGGAAAGGTCGTTGAAATCGCCGACGGTGACGTCAACCGTTTTCTGCGGACCCTTTGTGAAACTCAGTTCGAGCGCGAAACCACAATCGTGTTGGCGCCCGATGGAGATTACCGGTTCGAAACACTGACCCAAGGGGTAGCAAAACCATCGGGTGCGGTAACCTGCGCTTCGCTGCCCACCAACCTAACAGGGTCGCTTGATACGGTTTTCCAGGAACTGACTATTTTGGGTCGAGGCTCAAGGATCAGTGGGCTGACGCTTGAGGTTTTGCCGGATGCAAAACTACGTATTCACGACCTGAATTTTGACCTTTCTAACAATCGTCGTCCGGCCATCATTAACGAAGGCATATCGACCATCAGTCGCTCGAGCTTTTCTGACGCGGATCTGCGCAACCCGACTGACGTTCTCTCAACGGTCGCGACCAATACGGGAATTATGAAGCTGGCTAATGTGTCTATCTTCTCCAATCACGCCGCGTTCGAAAGCTGTCCGGAGGGTTTTTCGACGATTCATAATCAGGGCACCCTCGATCTATTTCATGTGACGCTGGGTGGAAATCGGCTGGTCGGTTGCGAGGCTAGCAACATTTATAACGCGGGTGACGTGACTTATCGAAACTCAGTGATCTTTGCGCTGCCTTCAACACCGAGCTGCGCAGGACCTGGTCTGACATTGTCCGGCGGTAACAACTTTCTCGGGGCTGAACCCTGTTCACCAGATGCCGCTACATCAGATTTCTTTAGCGCAGACGGAACTGAGGGTTTGCGAACGTTTATCTTCGGCCGATTTGGCATTGGAATCGGTTTCCCGGAGGAGCGGAGGGCGACGTTGTCGATTGATCGATCGCTGTGCTCCGAGGAAGATCAGTTTGCTTCTCCTAGGGGGCTTATCAGCTGTGGGGCAGGCGCCATTGAAGGTGGCGCTCCAACGCCGATTGTGCCCAATACACTCACTGGCCTGTGGTATCAGCCAGAGGCAGATGGGCAATATCTACAGTTCATCTTTACGGAGCCTGGACGCGTGCTGCTCACCTGGCAGACCTTCGACCAAGACGGAAACAACCTCTGGCTGTACGGCATAGGGCAACCCGCTCAGAACCGTGTGGCCTTGCCGCTCTTCCGCAACGCAGGCTTGGTATTTAGCAACGGTGAGTTCGAAGGGAGCGTCTCGGCGTTTCAGGTTGGTTCCGCTAGCTTCCGTCTCATTTCCTGTAACGAAGCTGAACTGACTTTCTCAGCCGGCGTTGCTACCCGGACGAGCCGCTACCAAAGACTCGCCTTCGCGGAGGGACTCAACTGCACTGACCCTGCGACGCGCTAACCGATAGCTGAGCTGGGACGACTAGATTGCACTCTTGGGCTGGATTCGAAGTGTCTAGTGTCGATGGTCGATGAACTCGACCAGCTGCTTCGCCGCATCGAGGTATCCATTGCGCGGATCCTCGGGATCAAATACCTGAATGGCAATTTCGGGCGGAATGCCCCGAGCTTCCCAAAGCACGCCTTCGTGGTCTTGATAGATTTCGCTGGATAGCGACAGCTCCCAGCCGTTGGGCAACGTCCGGGAGAGTACGTCAGACAGGGCGCCGCGGGTCGTTTCGCCGACGTGGGTGACGTTTTCCATTGGCCGCAGAGCCAGTGTGGCTATCTCGGCGGCGCTGACGGTCACGTCGGAGGTCAGCAGATAGACCGGCCCGGTAAAGCTCGGTCGATCGGTCGGCTCGATGGTGTACCAGAATGGCTCCGCATCGGCGGCGTTGGCTGAAACCTTGGAGTAGGCACGCACCGGTTCGCTCGCGAATCGACGGGCGAGCTGACGACTGATGTAGTCGTAACCGCCGTAGTTCATGGCCAGGTTCACGATCACAGCCTTGACCGAACGTGTCTCGAACAAAGTCATGGCGTCATCCAGAGCCTGCTCCAACACTTCATGTTCGGTCTCACCGTCCGTTTCGATAAATCCGCCCATGGTGAGCAGCGCAATCATGCCGATGTCGTCTGACACGATGCCGAACTGAATCGCGTCGTCGCCCGTTATGACTCCTTCGCCGTTCAGCAGCGTTTGCTGCGTGTCTTCAATCCAAAACTTCCGGCGGTACTCGGCGCGGACTTTGCTTGGGTTGAGTCCCGCTGCGACGGCTCTGCGGAACATTCCGCGCTCCGTTTTTCCGGGGTTGGCGTCAAAAGTCGTCCGACCGTCATCCAGCTCAACGACCAGCTCGACGTGCGCATCGCGCAGGTCGGCCAGCAGTTCCCGAAACAGTTCGAACAACTCCCGGGGCTGCGTGGTCTCGGTGACCTTTGGTCGCGCGGCCGCAACGCGGTCCGACCAATTCACGTCATAAAGGTCAAAAAACGGATAGAACGTACTGAACGCGTCGGTGAACACCTGAAAGTTGCCGGCAGGGGAATCGGGGGTTGTCGATCGACACGGCTCGAGCAGGTTCGTGAGGCGAACGAAACGGTATTCGTAAGGCTCGACCTTTGCTGAGAGCAGCAACAGGTTGCCATTCTCTGCCAGGCGAAACTCATCGAAGTAATCGTCAATAAACGACTCCCCGGTTTCGATCGCCACGCACGACTGCCCGCTGACTTCATAGAAGGTGGGAGGAGCGCTACGCAGGTCGATCAACTCTCCGTAGGCGGCTGAATACCAAATCGCCGGCGGCAACGAGCTGCTGGACGTCAGGGGCTCGGACGGACGTGGGTCTGGACCGTTTTCCGGTTCAAGCGATGATGAACCGACGCAGCCCCCCAGAAGAGCTGCGAAAAAGATACTCAGATTTCGCACGTGCCGTTCCTTGTGTTTGGAACAGGCTAACAGTGATCCGGTTGTTCTAACCTGCGAAATTCGTTATTGAGATGTCAGAAATAATCAAAAATGCCGATATAAATGACGAAATTAACTGGGTTGGACGACTTTGACCACAAGATCCTTGGCTTGATCCAGCAGAACAACCTGCTGACGCACGGCGAAATCGGGGAGGAAATCGGGTTGTCGGCGTCGGCCGTTCGTCGTCGTTTGGGCGAATTGCGAAAGCGAGGCGTGGTCGTTGCTGACGTTGCGCGCCTGCATCCCGATGACTTTGGCGTGACGTTGATCGTCACGGTGAGTTTCGGCGAGGAGTCTCCTGCAACCTACGACGAATTTGACCGGCAGATGCGTGATCTGGCGCCAGTGAAGCAGAGCTATCACGTGGCCGGCTCGAACGACTACGTGGTTATTGTGCATGGCCCCAGCCTTCAATGGTTTGAGCGCTGGGGGCGGGACGTGTTCATGAGCAACCCGTCTATCCGGCGCTACAGCACAACCGTGGTCTGGTCCTGCAAAAAATTTGAAACCGCTATCGCCACCACGTGACGGTTTCGCCCGGCCTCAGGCCTTCGACAAAGTGATAAGCGCCTCGCGAAATCGGGCGAGGTCTGCACGATCATTAAACACGTTTGGCGAGACATAGACGCCGTCTTTGGGTCCCGGGAAGTTGCCGAAGACATAGAACCCGAACTGCTCGCGAAGGGCGCGGGTCAGATCTGTACCTGACCAGCCTTCAACTACAATCCTCGCGAGCCCCGCTCGCCGGTCCTCGTCCACCTCAGTGATCACCTCAATGCCTCTGGCGCCTTTGAGCTCGCTGATCAGGAACTCGAGGAGCCAACGCAGGCGCGCCGCCTTCCGTTTGGGCCCAATGTGCTCATAAAAATCGATGGCCTGCCCGATCGCGGCAACCGCTGCGCCGTCGCGCGTTCCAATAGATTCATACTTTCTGACGTCATCCCTGTCGTTCCTGACGCCGTAAAGCGGCCAGAGCTCGCTGATTCGATCCTTTCGTACAAACAGTGCGCCGGTTCCCAGCGGAGCGTTCAACCACTTGTGCAGCGACGTAGCGTAGTAGTCACACCCAATGGACCTCATGTCTACCGGGATGTGTCCAAAACTCAGCGCTCCGTCTACCAGGAGCTGAGCGCCCTGGTCGTGAGCCAGCTCGGCAAGTTCTCGAACAGGCAGAACAAAGCCCCATGCGTCGACGATGTGGCTGGCGACCAGCAGCCGCGTGCGGCTCGACATCTTCTCGGAGAACGCTGAAAGCACCTGCTCACGCGATGGCGCCAGCGGGATCTCGGCTCGGGTTAGCGTGATCCCAAAGCGTTCCGCGATGGGTTGGAAAGCCCGCAGCGCGTAGGCATCTTCAAACGAACTGATCAGCACCTCGTCACCAGGCTTCCACGTGAGACCCTGCGCGACCGTGTTGAGCCCCTCGGTGGTATTCCGGGTCAGCGCAAGCTCCTCGATGTCGCAGCCAAACAGCTTGCTGAGCCGGGTCCGGTGTCTTTCTTGGTACGCAAGCAGCTGATAGTTGAATGGTCGCGGCTGGCTCGCGGCGAGACGCAGATAGCGGGTTTGTGCAGCGACGACGGACCGTGGGATCGGATTGTTGCCACCGCCGTTCAGCACGGTATAGCGGCCGTCGAGCTCGTACTCGTGGGCGATATTGGACCAGAAGTCCGCATCAGACGGATCGCCGGTGGTTACCTCAAAAGACCTGGTCGGTTGGCTGATAGCGGTGGCTCCGGCCGCGACCAGGCCAGCGCCAAGAAGGTTTCGACGTTCAAGGTTAATCATGCAGATTCCTCCCTCAACAGCCCTGGTGGATCTCGGTGCGCGCTCATGCCTCGGTGACGACGTCGCGGTGTAGCTGAACCGTAAGGCGATACCCGGGTTTTGACTGACCAGCCTACCGTCGGCTCGTCCACGACCTCAGGTTTACGCGCCCCACGGGGCTTTCCGCGTCAGTGGAAGTGTTATAACATATCAATCCGTTTGGTCAGGAAGGAGTACCAAACGTTTACTGCCGAAGAAATACGGCGTCGGTCACGCTTACAAACGCCCCCGGTGGCGCGAGTTTTTCCCATATGAATTCAGAGTTAGTGAGTCCCGTTACCTCGACACGGTCGCTTGATCTGTGCGCTGCGGGGCTCTCATTCCTTTGCCTGCTGCACTGTGTAGCCCTGCCGTTTCTGGCCGTGTTGATCCCCGCAACGGCAGTTCTGGCGGAGGCGGAATGGGTGCACGCTGTTTTGGTGCTTATGGCCGCGCCGGTCAGCCTGTTTGTACTCAGCCGGAGCACGGCGGAGCAGGGGCGTGGCACGTTCGCCGCGCTGGCTCTCACCGGCTTGGCGTTGCTCTTCGCCGCGGCGTTTGTCGAAGCGCTTGAAGCACATGAGAAGTGGATTACGGTCATGGGAGCCCTGCTGGTCGGCGGAGCGCATCTGAACCATTGGCTTCGCCAGCGGCAGCTGGACGCGGTTCGGCAAAGCGCAGCGCGCGCCTGATGGGATAAACTGACGCTAGCACTGAAAGGAACGGGAGAGCCGCCCTGGGAAAGCACATTAGTCACTCTGCAGACATTCCAAAAAAGTGGCGGAAGGTCGCTGAGACCCGCTGTGCTGAACTTGGTGAGCGCCTCACGCCCGCGCGTCTCCTCGCCTATGCCGAGCTGGTCGCTTGCGGGAAACCCCTGTCAGCGTATGAGCTGATCGCAAAGCTCGAAAAAAAGGCCGGCAAAAAGATTGCTCCGCTGACGGTCTACCGTCACCTGGATTTCCTGATTCGGGTCGGCTTGGTTCACCGACTGGAGTCCAAACAAACTTACTTCGCCTGCGATCATCCGGAACACAGCCACGAGGGACAGTATCTGCTCTGCTCTGAGTGTGGGCAGGTCGATGAGTTCGATTCGTCGAGAGTCGAGAAGCTGCTCAGCCAGATCGCCGGCCAGCGCGGTTTTCAACCGGTCAACGCCGTCATCGAAATCGCCGGGCTGTGCGTCAACTGCGCGGAGCGCGCGCCAGATTAGTGTTGTGTCTCGCGACCTTTCCCTGACCCAGCGTATCCAGCAAGCATCGGCCGACTGACGGCCATCAGACGTTCCGAGGTTTCCCATTGAGCCAGCAACAGGTCTTGGAAGCGCAGTCGCTGACGGTTCAGCGAGGTGGTCGCCCGGTCCTCCACGACGTGTCTTTCGCGGTTGGTGAAGGCGAGGTCTTCGCGCTGCTGGGCGGCAACGGCGCAGGAAAGTCGACAACCCTGCTGACCTTTCTGGGGCTGATTGAGCCCCATCAGGGCAGGGCGATGGCCTTCGGACAGGATGTGCAGGGCAACGAAGATGCTATCCGGAGAAAAGCGGCCTACCTGCCTGAAACCGCCAGCCTCTACGCTCATTTGAACGCCTGGGAAAACGTCAGCTACTTTCTCGAGCTCGCCCGATCGCCCCGCCCGCGCGACGAGCTGAGCCAGGCCTTCGACGAGGTTGGCCTGCCGGCGGATGCCCGAGACCGTCGGCTGGAAAGCTACTCCAAAGGCATGCGTCAGAAGGTCGCCATCGCCCTTGCCCTGCTTCGAAGTGTCCCGCTGCTGCTGCTCGATGAGCCCACCTCGGGTTTGGATCCGGTAGCCATCGATGAATTTAATGCGCTGATTACCGCCCTGGCAGAACGGGGCAGCACCGTGATGATGGTGACTCACGACGTGTACGGCGCCTGCCAGGTCGCCAGACGGGTTGGACTGCTGCGTCGCGGCGAGCTGGTCGGCACGTTCGAAGCGCCACCCGAAGGCATGATCGACGCTGACGAGCTGCATCGCGCGTTCGCCCGGTCTCACGCGTCATGAACCCGGTGATTCGCGTCGCTGCAGAGGAATGGCGCTACTGGCGACGATCGCGCCTGGGTCTGGCGGCATCGCTGGTGATCGTGAGCGTTCTACTTGCGTCGGCGCTGGCGACCTGGCGTCAGGTAGCTATCGAGCGAAACCAACGGGCGGAGCTGCAGACGACCGCGGAAAACATCTTCTACGACCAGCCGGCGCGCCATCCGCACCGCATGGTGCACTACGGCCACTACGTATTTCGAACGCCGCCGCCGCTGGCGTTGATCGACCCCGGTGTCGATGAATACACGGGCGCAGCGGTTTTCCTGGAGGGGCATCGGCAGAACTCCGCGACGTTTTCGCCCGCCTACAGTGGCCCTCACGGAGGCAGTTTTGTCAGCCTGTCTCCGGCAACGGTCTACCAGGTGCTGGTGCCGCTGATGCTGATCGCGCTGGGTTTCTCGGCCCTCGCCCGAGAGCGTGAACGCGGCAGCGATCTGCTGCTCCTCGCAGCCCCGATGTCCGCCCGGGGACTCTGGCTTGGCAAAACGCTGGCCCTCGCGGCTGCCGCCGCGCTCGTGCTCCTGCCGCTGCTCGCAGCGGTTTTGTCGGCAACGGGGTTCGCGCTTGACGGTATCGCGCTCGTGCTGGGCTATGGGTTGTATCTGCTCGGGTGGGTCTGCCTTACGACCAGCGTCTCCGCGCGCAGCAGGTCCTCGTCGAACGCGCTGGCCGTGCTGCTCTCGGTGTGGCTGGCCGTATGTGTCGTGTTGCCCCGTATCGCCGCGAGCGGTGCCGAGGTTCTCCTGCCGGTGCCGAGTAAGATCGAGGCCGATCTTGCCGTTGCCAAGGCGATGAGGGAGCTGGGTGACGGACACAACGCAGCGGACCCAGCCTTCGAGCAGCTGCGCGCAAACCTGCTGGTGCAGCATGGCGTCGACCGGGTTGAAGACCTGCCGGTCAACATTCGCGGCGTGGTGGCAGAGGCTGCCGAGGCCGAGCAAAAGCAGGTGATGGATGGTTTTTCGGAAGCCTATGCGCAGCAGGAACAGGCGCAGGCAGAGGCGGTTCGCTGGTCTAGCTTTCTGTCCCCGCTATTGGCCATTCGAGGATTCTCAACCTCGCTGGCCGGTACCGACCTCGCACATCGACACCGGTTTTTGGTCGAGGCAGAGCAGGCGCGCTACCAGTTTGTTCAGGATCTGAACCGTATTCACGCCAGTGATCTGACCTATACCGACGATATTCGCCGCAGCAGCGACGCCGGCGCGGAACAACGCACGAGGGTCAGCCCGGACAACTGGAGGAGCCTGGCAAAGTTTCGGCTTACCCCGGATTCGCTCGCGGATCGACTCAGTCGCGGAATGCCTTTCTTCCTCCTGCTGGCGGTGTTCCTGGCGTTGGCGACCGGGCTGGGCATTACCGCCAGACCGGCCGGAGTTCGCTGAAGTGACGGCGCTGGTTCGTGAGCTTCGATTTGCGCTGAGCGAGCGGGCAGTGCAATTGATCGTGCTGATCGCGTTTGCCGCGTCGACCGCTGCCGTTATCGCCGGTATCGAGGCGGTCAATGATCAGCAGGCGCTGATCGATCGCCTGGTTCTTGCTACTGACGAGGAGCGCGCTGTCGCGGTTGAATCGGCGAGCGATCCGGGCGACATGGCTTACTACGCCTTTCACCTGACGTTTGCGCCGCCGTCGGCGCTGGCGTTCTCAGCGCTGGGGACCCGCGATACGCTCCCCTGGAAACACCGGCTTCGCATGCTGGCGCTGGAGGGCCAGCTGTACGAGTCTGACGTCGGCAACCCGGAGCTCAGCCTTAGCGGCCGACTGGACTTTGCTTTTGTTGTTGCTGTCCTGCTGCCGTTGCTGCTGATCTTTCTTCTCCATGACGGTGAGGCTGGAGAGCGACGGGCAGCACGCCACGATCTGCTTCGAGTCACCGCAACGGAAGGCCGAAACCTGTTTACGGTGCGCGCTATCGCCAGAAGTCTGCTGCTGCTGGCAGCAATCCTGATTCCCTTTCTAGTCGGGGCAGTCATTCAAGGCGTAGGATTGCCCGGCATCGGGGTTGTCCTGGGTGCCGCTGCGCTAAGCCTGGTTTTCTGGCTTGCGGTGTGCCTGCTCACGGTTCGCCGCGTTGATGCCGGGCCCACCTGCGCTATTTCGCTGCTGGGGATCTGGCTGGTGCTGGCGGTGCTGCTCCCAGCCGGCGGGAAGCTGGCTGCGCGGAACGTCGTAGAGGTGCCGCAGGGCGGCGAGCTTTTGCTGACGCAGCGCGAGGCGGTTAACGACGCCTGGGATCTACCCAAACCCGCAACGATGGATCCGTTTATCGAACGACACCCCCGGTGGGCGCCCTACAGCACGGTCTCCAGGCCCTTTGAATGGAAGTGGTACTTCGCGTTTCAGCAGGTCGGGGATCAGGCTGTCGAGAAAATATCGACCGAGCTGCGCGAGGGCATCAAGCAGCGCGACCGCCTCATGGGTATGCTGTCCTTTCTGTCCCCACCGCTGCTGACCGAGCGCCTGATGACTGGTGCCGCACAGACCGACGTGGCCGCCTTTCAGCGCTACGAGGACTGCGTTCGGGCTTTTCACGGCGGTCTGCGTAGCTACTACTATCCGCTGCTGTTCGAAGAACGACCCTTCGATGACAGCGCCAAGAGAGAGCTTCCGAAGTTTTCGCCTTGCGCTCAGGATTCGGGCCGGTGAAGCAGTTCGGGTTCTGGCTGATTGTCTGGGCTGTTACGGCTAGCGCTCAAGCAGCCTCGCTCAACGAGATAAAGGCGGCGCTGGCTGAGCCCGGAAAGTTTCATCTGGAGTTTGCCGCAGGCGGCAAAGACGTTAATACCGTCATTCCCTTGACCGTGATCACCGGTCCGCGGCCCGGCCCAACCTTGCTCGCGCTGGCCGGCGTACACGGATCGGAGTACTCGCCGATTGTTGCCACTCAGCGCCTGGCGCAGGAGCTTCAGCCTGAGTCGCTCTCAGGCTCGGTGGTCCTGGTGCACATGGCTAATCTACCGGCCTACCTGGGACGTACGATTTACACCAGCCCCATCGATGGCAAAAACCTGAACCGCGTGTTTCCCGGTGATGCTCGCGGAACGCTGTCGGAGCGGATTGCCCACGCGATTTCTCGGGAGCTCTATCCGCTGGCGGACGCCGTCCTGGACATGCATTCGGGGGACGGCAACGAGCAGCTCAAGCCATCGTGGACGGGCTACTACGCCAGGGCGGGGAGCCAGGACGTCATTGATCGGTCGCGGGCCATGGCCTTCGCGTTCGGGCTTCCTCATGTCGTGGAGTTTCAGTGGGAGCTGATCGAAGCAAAGGCCGCAATCTGGGCCGGATCAGCCGCGGTGGCGCGCGGCGTGCCTTCCATAGACGTTGAGGCGGGCGGCATGGGAATCCTCGACGAGCCGGCTATCGATCAGCTGGTGACCGGCGTCAGGCGGATCATGGCTCACCTGGGAATTTCCAGCGAAGAATTTGCGCCGCCGCCAGAGCCGGTGTTGATCCGAGAGCGGGCGTCCGTCCGGTCCCCGGCTGACGGATCATGGAACCCGCTGGCCGACGCGGGGACTAAAGTCACGAAAGGCCAGAGGCTGGGTTTTGTCACCGACTGGTACGGGCGACCCATATTTGAAGCCAGGGCGCCGTTTGATGGACTGCTGCTGCTGCGCCTTGAGGCGCCGCCGGTGAGAGCGGGAGAGACCCTGGCAACCGTTGCTCGGTTGCCCTAACGGGGTTGCAGAGAAAGACAGGAGACGCGTTATGAAGTCACTCAGAGGTTTTTGCACTGCGGCAAGCGTCGCGGCAGCAGCTTTGGCAGGTACGACATCTGCCGTTGCGCAACATGTGCATGGACGCATAGAGGTCGGGGTCGTGCTGGAGGGTTCGCTCCTCGCGCTATCGGTACAGGCGCCCCTGGGTGACATCGTCGGCTTCGAACACGAACCCAGAGACGCCGGGCAGAAGAGCGCTCTGAACGAGGCTGCCGAGCTGTTGGTCGATGCCGGCAGCATGTTTGCGATTCCTGATGCGGCACGCTGTGCAGTCAAAGAGATCTCCATCAGCGGTCCGGCTTTTGTTGCTGCGGCGCTTAACGGACTGCCGTCAAAAGGTTCGAACGTTACGATCGCGACAGGCAGTGCCGACCACGATCTGGATCACGCCGATTCACATGGCGACTCACTCGAAGAGTCGCATGGCCACGACGATGGTCACCACCATGATGACGGCCATCACGGTGAACATCGCGATGACGACGATCATGGCCACGATCACGATGATCACGCGGCGCATGATGATGAGCACGATCACGAAGACCACGACGCCGAAGAAGCTCACGCCGACGTCGACGCAGACTACACGTTCGAGTGTGAGAACACCGCGGCGTTAAAGGCGATGTCGCTCCTGTTCCCGCGGGGATTCAAGGCGGTTGATGAGGTGGTTTTGCAGGTCATCACCGAAACTGACACCCGCGTCGATGAGGTTCAGCCGCAGGGTCAGGCGGTGACTGTACCCCTGAGTTAGCCTTGGACTAGTGGCCATCTGCCGGCGAGAGTGGCTTCACACTGAGCGGGTCGCGCGTCGGCCTGGGGCAGTCGGGTGACCGGAATCGCAGGCAGGCGCGGCACGACGTGGCCGCTGCCACCATTCGTCGCGGCGTGGTTCCTTGCCGCATCGCCGACCTTCGCTCAAGAATCGCCCGCTGAAGCCGCACTGGAGGTCACCACGCAGCCTGGCGTCGGGTTGACCGAGGGCGTGCGACGCTACCCCAGAAAGCTATTTCAGCGCTTCAATCCGCAAACGGCCCTCGACATGATCGAGCGCCTGCCTGGTTTCACCCTGGATGGCGGCAGCAGCGGTTTGCGCGGCTTCGGCGGGGCGGCCGGCAATGTCTTGATCGATAGCGAGCGCCCTTCCTCCAAATCGGGTGGAATTCAGGACGCGCTTCGCCGAATCCCCGCGGATCAGGTAGAGCGGATCGAGGTAATCAGAGGCTCGGCAGGACTGAGCGAGGCGGCCGGCCAATCGGTGGTCGCAAACGTGATTCGTAGGCGCGATCAAACCGCCGGTAGCTGGGAAGTGGAGCTCGAGCGCGCGGGCGACGGGACGGTCTATCCCAGCGCGGAGATCACGATAGCCCGGCAGATCGGCCGCTGGGCGACTTCGACCAAGTTCAACGGCTTTTGGGAGCGTTTTCCGCTCGCAGGTCCGCGCGTCCAGCGAGATGCGCTTGGTGCTCTGCGTTCATCGCAGCTTGAGGATCGGCCAAGCGTTTTGACTCAGGGCTACGTCTCGACGGATGCCGACAGACCGCTGGGCGGAGGTACGCTAACACTCACCGGAAGGCTCGGGCGAAGCGCCTTTTTGCCGGAGACCGAGCGACTGGGGTTTGACGGCCGGCTTCCTGACGACAGGCCGGACGATCGATTTTTCATCGATTTCGACAGCATCTTTTTTGAGGGAGAGCTGGGTCTTGACTGGACCCGACCACTCGCCAACGACTGGTCGATGAAACTGCTGTCCTTTACTTCCCGTCAGTCGCTGGACGACGAGCAGCTGGTGACGCTCGAGCGGCCCCTGGGAACAGAACTGTCGGGGTCAGAATTTCGACTGGAGGAGGAGCGGTTTGAGACCGTGCTGCGAGCGACACTGGCAAAAGCTGGCGCCGGCAGGCTCAAGCCCGAGTTTGGCGGTGAGGTGGCGTTTAATCGGCAGGACAGCCTGCTGACGCTGGAAACGCGAAGCGGAGACGAGGTCACACCAATTGATCTGCCGGCCGCAGACGTTGTTGTTGAGGAACTGCGTGCCGAACTCTTCGCAAACATGATCTGGTTGGCTACCGAAGATCTGTCAGTGGAAACAGGCCTGGCGATTGAGGCGTCTGAAATCCAGGTAACCGGTGACGCAGAAAACGAGCAGAGTTTTGTCTTTGGCAAACCTTTCGCCACGTTGATTTATGACGCGAAGCCGGGCCTTCAGTTTCGGCTTGGCGCCAGGCGAACCGTCGGGCAGCTGAATTTCAGTCAGTTTGCCGCTTCTGCCTCGGCTGAAGACGATCGGCTCCTTGGCGGTAACCCCGAGCTCGGCCCCGATCAGACGACCCGGGCAGCACTCACCATGGACATGCGGTCCGATGCCCGCGGTGCACTGAACATTGAGACTTTCTACGAGTGGCGTGACGACGTCATCGAGCAGATTTTGCTGCCATCTGGAGCATTTGGATCGGCCAATGCGGGTGATGGCCGCGTCTGGGGAGTGACCGCAAACGCCAGTGTGCCCCTTGCTCCGCTGATTCGTGGTGGACTGCTGGAGGTTGAAGCTGACGTTCGCGATTCTCACTTTGCGGACCCGCTAACGGGGCGCGATCGCGAGTTATCCAACGTGAGATCGCCGACCGTACTTGCCGAGTTTCGACAGGACCTGACCGACCTGCGATGGGCCTGGGGCTTTTCGTATCGGGCGGCGCAGGACAACGCGTTCTTCTTTGCCGACGAAGAAAGCCGGACCACGAACAGCGACCAGTGGCGGCTGTTCGTCGAGACGACACGGTATCGAGGTATCCGGGCCAACCTGTCGCTCCGAAATCTTGGCGATCGCGATTTCTTTCGTGAGCGGCGCTTCTTTGAACCCAGCCGCGCCGGGAGCTTTGTCGGTACGGAGACGGTGGATCGGAGCCGCGGGATGTTCGTAACGCTGACGCTAACAGGACAGTTCTGATGGGAGAGCGTGAGGTCGAGAGGCAGTCGGGATTACTGGTTTTCGCCCACGTGGCGGGGCAGCGATTTATCGGGTGTAAAAAGGAGGGCTCCAGGAACCCAAGTACACGTGATCGATCCTGCCGCCTGCTTATGGCGCCATTGAACTGGTTGGCTCTTACAGTCTGGGCAACCAATTCCAGGGGCTGATCTGATGCCTGCAAGAACCGACAGCCACCACCACGCCGTACGTGAGACTTGGCGTATGCCGCAGCACCGGGCTAACCGGCTGGTCGAGACCCACGAGATCGGAAACGGAGCGCAACTGATTCTGAGCGCCTTTGGGCCTGGGGAGTCCGTGGCGTTCAAGCACACGGAGGTTGAGGACACCTTCGGATTGGGTTTCCACTTGTTGGGTGGCACAAACTTCTGCCTTGACGGCGCCCGTTATAAAACCCAGGCGAAAGAGGTATGGACCGGAGCCGGCCCGTGCGGCTCAATGTCGGAGTTTTCACTCCCGGAGCATGGGTTTCAGACCGTTTCTATTCGCTTCGGCGCGGATCGGGCGGAAGCGTTCTTTGCGGAAGCCGTCGGCCTGCCTGCAGCGGCTCGCGTGGTGCTAAAGCGAAGCCGCGAAGCCGCAGCCATGGTCCCACTCAGACCCATGACGACGCAGGCGGCAGCCCGCCTTGCGAGCATGTTTACGACACCGTATGTCGGCGTCTCCAGACGTTTGTATCTTGAATCCTGTGTATTGGATTTGCTCGCCGAACAACTCTCGCGCGAGCCGGCAAGGGCCGGTTGCCGAGATCTCTTGCTAACCCGGCACCGCCGCATCGCGCACGCAGCAAAAGACCATCTTGACAGTCATTTGCAGAACCCACCGACAATCGCTGAGCTGGCGAGGACCGTGGGAAGCAATGAGTTTACGCTGAAGAGGGCCTTCAAGGGTTCCTTCGGCACAACGATTTTTGGCTATGTTTCGCAGCGAAGAATGGATTACGCGAAAACGCTGCTGCGTCAGGGACAATCGGTGTCTCTGGTTGCGCACAACGTTGGCTACCGCTGCGTTCGGTCCTTTTCCAACGCCTTTCGCCGACAGACCGGATGCTCGCCGAGTTCCGTCCGCCAATCGGGACCATAAATCCTCCCGATCAATGTCACCAGTTCTCCCGGAAGCCGCCCATTGTCCATGGCCTCGCGTGTTAGCGTGATTAACAACTGGAAGCGACATGGGTAAATGTGCCGAAATCTCACTGGCATCGCCGCCGCCTTAGCGTTTTTTGCTGTAGTTCCGCTTGATCTCTTAGCGCAAACCCCGGGCACCACGTCTGCTGATGACGACATCTATCGACTTGAAGAGGTCACCGTCACGGCGCGTCAACGGGAAGAGCGAACACAGGACGTTCCTTTCGCGCTGACGGTTCTAGGCAGGGAAGTTCTGACGTCTCGGCGCGTTGACGACACGCTCAGCATGTTCCGCCAGATTCCAGGCTTGTCCCTGACGAGTTTCGATGACGGGCGATTCGCCTACTTTCAGCTCCGGGGTATTGGTCCCTTATCGCAAGCAATTGGTCCGGACGATGGATCGGTCGTGACCTATGTTGACGGTGTACCACAACCGGTTTTTGCCTCAGAGTTTGCCTATCTTGACCTGGAGCGCATCGAGGTCCTCCGCGGTCCACAGGGAACCCTCTTTGGGCGAAACAGCCAGGGCGGTGCGATCAGCATAACCACCCGGGCGCCGTCTGAGAGTTTCGAAGGTCGCTTGCGCCTTGAGGGTGGGGAACTGGGCTATGGACTTGCGGAGACGTCAATTAGTGGACCGCTTTCAGGTGATCGTGTCCGCGGGCGGTTATCTTTGCGTGCGTCAACCGTGGACGGATTTGTGGACAACGTTGCACCTCGCGGCGGAGACCTCGGCGACCGAGAGTATTTCGCGGGTAGGGGCGTAGTTGTTATTGAGCCAGGCAGCGACAGAGGCGCCCGAATCACGCTGTCGGCCAATGCGGACCATCGCGATTCAAATCCCTTTTACTATGTGTCTAGGGCACAGCCTGACGCGGTGGTGGAGATCGATCCGGAAAACCAGGTTGAGCGGACGGCCTGGGGGTTGAGCGCAACTGTCGAAAAGCCCTTGACGTTTGCGGACTTTACGTCGATAACGGCCATTAACGGTTTTGACAACGAACAGGTCACCGACGATACGGATGGTCTTATCTACGGGCCGTTGTTTGGTCTCTCACCGTCAGACTTTCTTGCGCCGCTTTCGTTTTCAGATTGGGAAGAGGAGGAGACACGCTTCTACCAGGAGCTGCGCCTGGCGAGCCCGTCGGGTCGCGAGGTGGGTTGGGCGGCCGGGTTGGCGTACTTCCGCTCGGATCTGGACGTTGAACTCGATAACCGCTCCAGCTTTTCGCCTATTCTCAACGGCGACCGCGACGCCAGCCAGACTATTGACTCTTTCGCGGTCTTTGGCGAGGTGTCGACACCGATACTGAGCCCGCGCCTGAAAGGTACTGCGGGCTTCCGTTACACGCGTGATGAGAAGTCGCTGGATGCAAGATTCACCGGCGTTGGATTTCCGGGTTCCGTCGATTTTTTTGAGGAGAGTAGCGACGCGGATTTTGATTTGCTAACTGGGCGGTTGGCGCTGGCCTTTGAGGCCACGTCAGCTATAAATATTTACGGCACAATCGGCCGCGGCGCCAAAAGTGGCGGGTTCCCTCGCTTGACGCTCAATGCCGCGTTTGGGTTGCCGAGCCCCAACTATGCTGAATCCACTTCCCTCAGCTATGAAGCAGGTTTGAAAGCCCGCCTATGGGATGGTCGAGCCCGGTTTGATTTCAGCGGATTCTACAACGACGTAGAAGACGAACAGCTGTTTGTGCTCGATTTTGTCGCTTTTCAGTTTGTTCCAGTGAATCTGGACACTCGCAGCTTCGGGCTGGAGTTACAGGGCGATGTTGTCCTGGATCGACGTTGGTCTTTGTCGGGTGGGCTTGCTTGGACCGACTCTGAGATTCGAGAGGGCGACGCGTTTTCAGGCGCGTCGCCCGGGAATCCCATTCCTAACGTGCCGGAGCTCAGCACTACGTTGACGCTCGACTACCGGGGAGACACGTTAAACTGGGGTAGCGCCGAGCTTTCTCCCTTCGTGACAGTGACGCATCAGTATGTCAGCGAGCGTGTCACCGATGTGGCAGACAGCTTTGACCTTGACGCTTACCACAACGTGGATTTTCGCATCGGGGCGCAAGTTGGCGGGCTGGAGTTCTTTGCTTTTGGCCGTAACGTGCTGGACGAACGGCAGGAAATCAACGGCGTTCTTTATGGGCCGGGCGTTGAGGGTGCATCACTGGGCCGCGAACGAATCATTGGGGTCGGATTCACCTCTACCTTTCAGTGAGCGCCTACGCCGTCACGGCCCAATTTTATGACGCGGTGGCCGAAGAACAGGCGGCGGCAGTCCAGCAACATCTGACCCAGGCGCTTGAAGGGCTCGATACCGGGACCTTCCCTGTGATCGATATCGGCGCCGGGACCGGACTTTCTACGCAGGCCATCGCAAACGTTTTGCCGGACGTGGAGATCCTTGCGATAGAGCCTGATCCCGCGATGCGCTCGGCCATCATGACTCGTGTTGTCGCCAATTCGGATTTGCGGCGGCGGGTCAGCGTAATACCCGCTTCGATACTCGACGCCCCGCTGCCAGCTACCCTCTCGGCTGCTGTGGCCTGTGCCGCGTTAGTCCATTTCAGCCCCGATGAGCGCCTGGCGTTGTGGAGTTTGTTGGCCTGCCGGCTTTCGACCGGCGGGCGTGCTGTGATTGAGATCCAGTGTTCAGAGGCTGAGAGTATTGCTGAGACTCGCGTTGCGTCTGCTACGGTGGGCCAGGTCAATTATGAAGCCTGGGGAGAGGCGCAGCGGTTGGACGATCGGCGCCAGCGCTGGTGTATGAGATATGTCGCCAAACTGGGAGATCGCGTGATAGATGAGCAGTCCGCAAGCTATTTGTGCCATGTCGCATCTTCTGAGCTCGTAATCGCCGAAGCTGAACCGTACGGTTTCACGGGCATGCCGTTGGGCGACTATGTTGTGTTAACAAACTCCTGAGGTGGTGAGCAGCTAGCCCAGCACACCGAATCGGTTGGATCAGGCAAATTCGCCTTTCAGGAGCTTGAACGCGTCGGCGAAGCCAGCGTCGACGGTCTCTCCAAGAACCATTTTGGCCACGTGTTCACCCACGGAGGGACCGTGTTTAAAGCCGTGACCCGATCCACCCCCCACAATCGACACGTTGTCAGCACCGGGATGCAGGTCGGCCATAAAGTCGGTGTCCACGGTGTCGGTGACCTGACAAACCCGGCTCTCGCTGATGGGCATGGCTGCCATCTTGGGAAAACGCTGCTGCAGATAGGCGCGACCACGTCGCACCTGATGGGGCATGATCAGCCGGTCGTCCGCTGTGGGATCTATCGCGTTTTTGTCGGGATAGGGAGCCACCTTGAAGCCACGGTGCTGAATATCGGGAAACCCGTAGTAGCCCGAACCGATCTCACCCCAGGTGGGAAGGTTCGGATAGGCAAAGCTTGGATCGCCGGGCGGGGAGCCGAAGAACAGCACATCGCGGCGCTGAACCCTCAGACGTTTTTTGAGCAGCTCCGGAAACAGGGTGGCGAGCCAGGGACCGCAGGCAAACACATAGTGCTGCGCGCTAAGCGTACTCCCGTCACTCAACGCCAGCCGACTGACCCGATCGCCGCTGTCGAACTCCGGCTTGCAATAGGCGATGCGCACCTTACCCCCATTGCTTTCAAACTGGCTGGCAACGGTCTCAATTCCGTGGCGCGCCATCATGACGCAGCCAGCCGCGTGTCGGGTGTAGACGGCCCAGCGAATGTCGTCAGAGTAAATCTGTGGCCACCGGTAGCGAAGCTCGTCCGGCCCTAAGACCTCGGCCTCGCCGATGCCGTACTCGGCATGACGGGATCGCAATTCCTGCACGGCTTCGGAGCCTCGATCGGAGGTCGAAAGCATCAGTTTGCCGGTTTCAAGAACGATCTTTTCGCCGGACTCCTGCTCGAGCTGTTTCCACCAGCCGTAAGCGGTCTTTGCGCTGCGGGTATAAACGTCACTCGGCCGGTCGGCCTGCATTTGGCGGGTCTCCCCGCCTGAGCTGGATCGACTGTTTCCTGGCCCAAACGCGTCGAGCAGCACCACCTTCGCACCAAGCCGGTTCAGGTGATACGCCGTCCAGGCTCCAAACGTGCCCGCGCCAACCACCACAACCTCGGGGGAGGTTGTGGTCTGTGCCGCGGCGAGCGGCAACCCGCTTAAGCCAGCGGAAACGCTGGCGACGCTGGCACTCGATGCTTTGAGAAATTTCCTTCTATCCACAGAGGGTTCTCCGAACTGACGTTGGGAATATCGTCTTGGTCTGTGGACCTGCTAAGCGCGGTCTCCGACAAGCGAGGCCTGCTCATCGGTCGTTAGCCCGAAGGTTTGCGCGCCCTCTAGCTGGTCGGCAATCAGACGCAGCGAATCCAGCAGCTCACCCTGCTCCAGGTCCCGAACGATGAAGACCACACGGGACCGCCGGTCATCGCTGGGCCAGCCGGACAGAATCTCAGGCGGGTGCCAGACGTGCTGAACGCCGTGAATCACCATCGGCACGTCGAGCTCCGAGACGTTGAGAATACCTTTCACCCGCAGCAGGTCGCTGCCTCGCAGACGCGTGAGGTGGTCGAACCAGGCATCGTAGACCTTCGCGGATCGGGGTTCGTCGAAGGTCAGACAGAATGACCGAATGTGATCGCCATGCCGGTTCTCATCGTGTTGATGTGCATGACCGTGGCTGTGGTCATGGTCATGGTCATGGTCATGGTCGTGGTCGTGGTTCCCGTCGGCGTCGTCGAAAGACTCGGCGGCCAGCCAATCCTGCACGTTCTCGGCCTTGAGATCCGGTCTGAATCGAGCCCGACCAAAAACGGTTGCCGGGTCGATTTTCTTGTTGCCCTGCATAAGAATTTCGGTTCCAGGGTTGAGCCTTCGAAGCGCCGCTTCGGTGTCACTAACCTGAGCCCGATCGGCAAGGTCAGTCTTGGTGATCACCAGGCTGTCTGCCACCGCGACCTGTTTGGCCGCCTCCGGCTGGGCTTCCAGCGTCGCCAGCGCGTTGACGCTGTCGACGACGGTGATGATCTGCTGCAGCTGGTATTGACGGGCAACCGCTCTTTCCGACATGAGCGTCTGGATGATCGGCACCGGGTCGGCGAGGCCCGTTGTCTCCACAATCACGCGATTGAACCAGCGCTGTCCGTCCCGGGAATAGCGCCAGGGTGCCTCTCGCAGGGTCTTGGTCAGATCGCCTCGGATCGTGCAGCAGAGGCAGCCGCTGGACAACGACACTGCGCCCGACTCCTCGTCGGAAAAAACCACGAGGTCGTTGTCAACGCCGATTGAGCCGAACTCATTGATAATGACCAGCGTCCGGCTTGAGTCCTTACTCGCCAGGTAGCGATTGAGAAACGTCGTCTTTCCCGCGCCGAGAAATCCTGTCAATACGGTGACCGGAATTCGCTCGTCCATTGTGTCTTTGTCCTGCAGGTTGCCGCGATCGCTATCGTAGCCCGATTCCGGCCGGCGCAGACACCCCATTCGGCTTCGCCGGACCCGCCATGGCCGCTCTATCCACCTTCCCGACAGATCCGTGAGCCACTTCTATCGCCGTTTACGCTGAATTTATAAGCGGCATAGGAAATTACGCGGCATGCAGAGAAAAACACAAAACCTGGCGACTGGGGTGCTTCCGATCTTTTTGAGCGTTGCGGCCCAGTCCGCCTTCGGCCAGGAGCTGGTGAGCCGAGCCTCGGACGGTAGCCTCGGGAATTCTTTCAGCCGTGAGGCCAGCCTGTCAGAGGACGGCCGGTTTGTTGCGTTTCAGTCGAAGGCTTCCAATTTCGCGCCCGGCGACATTCCGCCGACGAGTCCGTTTGGTTCTGAGGAGGCTGATGTCTTTGTGTTCGATACGCAGACTCAGACGATTGAACTGATCAGCGCCGGGCTCGACGGCCTGCCGGCCAACAACTGTCGGGATCCGGAAATCTCAGGGGACGGTCGCTTCGTTGCGTTTGTTTCCAGCGCCACAAACCTGGTCCCCAACGATCTGAATGACGCATCGGACGTCTTTTTATTCGATCGGGAAACCGCCGTACTGCAGCGAATCAATGAAGGTCCGGGGGGTGAGGATGCCGACGGATTCAGCGATGGCATTGCCATCTCTTTTGACGGTTCGCTGGTTGCCTTTGAGTCAACAGCCCCGAACCTGGTATCGGGCGACACCAACGGCCTTCGGGATATTTTTGTCTGGTCACGCCAGACCAATACGATCGAGCGCGTGACCGTCGCCCCTGGCGGTATCGAAGCTGACGGCACCAGCGACCAGCCCGCGTTCTCCCGCGACGGTCGATTTCTTGCCTTTGAATCGAACGCCACTAACCTGGTCGCTGCTGATACCAACAGCCGACGCGATATTTATATCGCGGACCTGGCGGGAGGCACGGTCGAGCGGGTGACCGTATTGAATGATGGCACGGAAGCGGACTCCAGCAGCGAACATCCTGCCGTCAGCGCAGACGGTCGATTCGTGGCGTTTGAGTCGCGGGCCAGCAACCTGGTGCCTGACGTGCTCAACGGCTCGAACAGCATCTACGTCAAAGATCGGCTTACCGGCGAGGTCAGCCTGGTCAGCCAGTCGACCACGGGCGTCAGCGCCGACGGGTTTTGCGAATGGCCCAGCATTTCGCCGGACGGCCGGCTTGTCGTGTTCGACTGCCCGTCGACGACGCTGGTGGACGTGGATAACGGCGGTTTGGAAAGCGTCTACCTGAGAGATCGGGCCACCGGGGTAACAACGCTCGTTGCGATAGGGCCGGGCGGCGTTTCCGCGGACGGGCGCAGTTTCCGACCATCCCTCGGCGTGGACGCCGTTGCGTTCGCCTCAACGGCAACTAATCTTGTGGCGGGGGACGACAACGGCGAGGAGGACATCTTCGTCGTTCGCTTCGGCCTGTTTGCCGACAGCTTCGAGTAACCTCCGCACCAATCGTTCGTTAAACCCGAGGGCGCCGACGTCCGTCCAATGAGGGCGCTGAACTGTGCCTGGCTGAAATCGCCGCCCCCAGGCTTTCAGCATTTCCGCCGACACCGAGATGGAGCCCCATGAATCTGAGTTTAATTGCGCTGTTTGCCGCTGCGGTCACGGCCGCCGAACAACCCAAGGGTCTGTACCTGGCGAACTTCGAGGCCTACCGATCGCCGGTGATGGAGCTGAAGATGGTTCGTTCCGAGGGAGGCTGGTCTGCATCGATCGACGGCAAAAGGGTTGACGTTACCAGTGATTCAAACGGGAAGCTGAGATTCAGCCTGCAAACCGGAGAAGCCTTCGTCGGCAGGTACCAGGACGCCACCCTGAGCGGCTTTTGGCGCCGTCCGGCCCACAGCTACGCGGGCCAGGCTTTTTCGACGCCCCTGCGTTTCGAAAGCACAGGCCCATCGACGTGGGCTGGCAAGCCGGCTGCCTTGGAAGAAGACTTCATGATCTTCCACTACTTCGGCGAAGACGAGGGTGAGCCGTTTGTTGCGATTCGCAATCCGGAACGCAACGCAATTGGCGCGTCAAGCCGGTACCGATGGACACGTGAAGCGGATGGACCCGGCGAATTTTACGTCGGTGAGGGCGAGAACCGGTGGTCACGGAGCCTTCGCTACAACTCAGAAAGCGACGAGGTGATCTCGGGCTGGTCGTGGTCCGCAGACACCTCGGTGCTTCGCCGCCCAACCGAGGCCGAGGCTGCCCGGTTTTATCCGCGCGTGGGTCCGTTTGAAGGCCTTTCCCCGGTGCCCGTGCTGGACGACGGCTGGGCGGTGTCATCCCTCGCCGACGCCGGTCTTCGCTCCGCGCCGCTGGTCGAGCTCGTGAAGTCGATCGCGAGCTCCGACCCAACCCAAGCGCGACCGGACATGATTCACAGTCTGTTGGTTGCTTACCAGGGCAAGCTCTTGTTGGAGGAATATTTCTACGGCTACGACCGAAACGACACGCACGATCTTCGGTCGGCGGCAAAAACCTACGCGCCGTTGCTCGCGGGCGCGTTGATTCGGGAGGGCCTGGAGCTAAACAAAGACACGGCGATCATGCCGATACTCAGGCGGCGCTTCCCCGACCTGCCTCAGAGTGAAAAGCGTGATCGCATCACCTTTGGCAACCTGCTGTCCCATCAAAGCGGGCTTGCCTGTGGTAACGGGCGGGGTGATGAGCCGCCCGGCAACGAAGACACCCTCTGGTCTCAAGACGAGAATTTCTGGCTGTTCAGCGCGCGCCTGCCGATGGTTGCTGAGCCTGGCACGCGATATCACTACTGTTCGGGCAGCATCCATCTGGCCGCCGGGGTGCTGGCGGTCATGACGGGTCGCGACCTTTTTGAGCTCATTGAAGAAAAGCTCATGCAGCCCCTCGACATTCCACACTACCACTGGAACGTGACGCCCAACGGCTACGCGTATTTCGGCGGTGGCGCCCAGCTTCGGCCTCGCGATTTTCTCAAGATGGGCCAGGTTGCGCTGGACGGCGGCCGCTGGCGCGGGCGTCAGGTATTGGACCCGGCGTGGAACATGACGTCACTGGAAAAGACTGTTGAGATCAACCCTGAGACGACAGAAACCTCGCCCGAGGAGTTTGCCCAAAACTACATTCTCTCGGCCGACGGCCTGGGGTGGCATCTGATCGACATCAAGGCGGGCGATCGGTCCTATCAAAGCTACTATGCGAGCGGGAACGGCGGCCAGCTCGTGTTTGTACTCCCGGAGCTCGACCTGGTGGTCGGCATGACCGGCGGGCAGTACAACTGGGGTTCGGTCTGGAACACATGGCCGCATCGATTCATCGGTGGGCACATCGTTCCGGCCCTTTCGAGAGAGTAACAGCGTCAGTAACGGAGCTGAGGTGGTGCCCTCGTAGGCTGGCGTGCCGGCTGAGGTAAGATGCGAAGCAACGGGGCGCGGAATCTTCCGATCGTTTTCTGAAGGACGACTCGGTCGACAGGTCATAGCCGCCTGGCCTTTGGCGGCGCGCGCTTTCTGAGCAATCTCAGGAGACCTTGCGATGCAGCATGCGCCAACCTATGAAGTTGATTTGGAGTCCTTCTGGCACGACCCGTATCCCGATCTGAAGCGAATGCGCCAAGAATGCCCGATTGCCTTCGTGCCGCAGCTTGGCGCGGTGTTGTTCACTCGGCGCGATGACATTTTCGAGAATGAAAAGAAGGTCGATGTTTTCTCCTCGGACCAGCCTGAGGGATTGATGCAGCGCCTTATGGGCCAGAACCTGATGCGCAAGGACGGCGACGCTCATGCCGTGGAGCGAAAAGCGATTTTCCCGTCGATGAGTCCCCGTACCGTTAAGGGGGAGTGGCGACAAAAGTTTGAGGGCGCCACGGAGGAAATGCTCGATGAGCTAGTGCCGCTGGGTCGCGCGGACATGGTCAAAGACATTGCCAAGCGAATCTCCGGTGAGGCCCTGAAGCTGATCACCGGCCTGACGGAAATTTCCTGGCAGGAAATGGATCGGGTCAGCCAGGGCATGATCGACGGCTGTGCCAACTACCAGGGCGATCCGGACATCGAGGCTGCGTGCAATGAATGCACGGACACCATCGACCGTCACATCAACGAGATGATCCCAGGCTGTCGGAAATCCCCCGACTCTTCGCTGATATCGGTGCAGCTTCAGGCGGGTCTGCCGGACGAAGCGGTTCGGGCCAATGTCAAACTGGCGATATCGGGTGGCCAGAACGAACCCAGGGACGTCATTGCAGGTCTGGTTTGGGCGCTGCTCACCCATCCGGAGCAGCTTGAGCTGTTGCGCAGCGGGCAGGCGCGCTGGCAGGACGGTTTCGAGGAATATGCCCGATGGATTTCACCGATCGGCATGTCGCCGCGACGCGTGGCGAAAACTCACGAAGTGGGTGGTGTGACCCTCGAGCCCGAGGATCGGGTGTTTTTTATGTTCAGCTCGGCCAATCGGGATGAGAAAAACTTTGACAGGCCGGAGGTATTCGACGTCACCCAGAGCTCGTCTGCTTCCATTGCCTTTGGTGCCGGTCCGCACTACTGCGCCGGCGCAGCCGCGTCAAAGTGCCTCATAGCGGATGTGGTGGTGCCTCGGCTTTTCGAACGCCTGCCCGGCTTGCGGCTCGAGGGAGAAGTACCGTTCGGCGGCTGGGCGTTCCGTGGGCCCCTGTCGATGCCAGTGGCCTGGAATCCTTAGCGCCGGCTGCCCGCCTGACTTCCCGGGGCTTTCCAGGGCTGATTTCTCGCCTGGAGTCCCAAACACCTGCACCGCCCGCTGTCTAAGTTTTTCTCTGTCCTGTTACCCCCAGCCCATGGCTTTCTGCCAACAGCAGTCTTAAAATGCGCAACGATATAACATAACAATTATTCCCTTCCGTATTTTTAAGAGAGCATTCAGGTGGACATTCAGCGAAAACGCACCCTCCGGGCCGGCGGCATGTTGGCTTCGGCCTGCCTTTTGTCGGTTTTGAGCGCGCCCGCAGTGGCGCAGAACGAAGACGACGAGACGATCGAAGAGATTTTTGTCATCGGCGAACGCCGGGCCTATCAAGGCAATTTTGACGACCTCGAGAATCCGTCGGCCGTGCAGTCGATTGGCCTCGAACTGTTGCAGGACGTCGGCGCGATCAACCTGAACGACGCGCTGGATCTGTCGGCGTCGGTGGCGCGCCAGAATAACTTTGGCGGCCTGTGGAACAGCTTTTCGATCCGAGGTTTTTCCGGGGACATCAACCTTCCAAGCGGCTTCCTCGTCAACGGATTTAACGCCGGTCGAGGTTTTGCAGGACCGCGGGATATCGTTGGAATTGAGTCGGTAGAGGTGCTGAAAGGCCCCCGATCTGCTCTGTTTGGGCGGGGCGAACCCGGCGGAACCGTGAACCTTGTGACGAAACGGCCCAACTTTCAGAACGAGGGGGACCTGCGCCTGACCTTTGGACGCTGGCAGCAGCTCCGGCTCGAGGGCGACGTTCAGACCACGCTCGGCGAGAACGAACAGGTTGGTGTACGTCTGGTCGGCTTTTACGAAGACGCTGAGAGCTTCCGCGACACGGTAGAAACCGAAAAGCTCGGCTTTTATCCCTCGGTGACCTGGCAGGTGTCAGACGATACGCAGATCACCTATGAGCTTGAATACACGGAGCAGGAGATTCCGTTTGATCGCGGTGTGGCGTTCTCCGATGAGTTCGGGTTTTCCCCGCGCGAGACCTTTGCCGGCGAACCTGGCGACGGGCCGATCGATACTGAGGTGATCGGGCATCAGGTGGAGTTCCAGCACAACTTCTCCAACAACTGGAGCCTGCTGGCGGGCCTCGGGTATCGCGACACCGAATTTACGGGCAATGCTTCAGAGACCAACTTCGGCGGTCGGCAAACCTACTTTCTTGACGGGCGCACGCTGTCGCGTTTCTTCCGATTCCGGGACTTTGAGTCCGACTACACCGTGGTCCGGGCCGAACTCGCCGGCGCCTTCGAAACGGGCTCGGTCAGCCATCGGCTGTTGGTGGGGGCGGACTACGACCGCTTCGAAAACAACTTGTTCATCCTGCGCTTTCGTCCGGGGTTCTTCGGGCCTGGTACCGATATCAATACCCTGGACCCAGCCGAATATCTGTTTCTTGACGTCTTTAACCCGGTGTACGGCCAGTTTCCGCAGCCGGTTCCGGGCCCCAACACCAATCGAAGCGAGGAGCTCGACGGAGCGGGGTTCTACATCCAGGACCAGATCGACCTGAACGATCAGTGGCAGATCCGGCTCGGCTTGCGCTACGACGACTTTACGCAGGACCTGACTAACCTGCGCGCTGTACCAGCCACGACCACCACTTCGTCGGATGATCGCGTCTCGCCCCAGTTCGGGGCCGTCTATCGGATGAACGACGGCATGAGTCTCTACGCCTCTTACGGCGAAGGGTTCCGACAGCAGACCGGTTCAGACTTTCAGGGCAATCAGTTTGACCCGAACGTTACGGAGTCAGCCGAGATCGGCTTCAAGGCCGACCTTGGGGATTTTTACGACACGCTTTCCGGCGCGGTCACGGTGACCCTTTTCCAGGTCGACCAGAGCAACATCCTGGTTAACGACGACCGACCTGAGGCCACGGCGGCGGGCTTCTTCTCGCGATCGGCCGGCGAGGCTCGCAGCCGCGGTATCGAGATTGACGCCAACATTGCCACCGACAGCGGCTTCAACCTGTGGCTGTCCTACGCCTACACCGACGCGGAGTTTACGAACAGCAACCCGGATGCCGACTTTGGCGCTCTGATCGAGGAGGGCGATCCGTTGATCAATGCCCCTGAGCATCAGATCAACATTCAGGCCAGCCAAGATTTTCAGCTCGGCAGTATGCCGGCACAGTTCGGTGGTGGTGTCCTTTACACCGACGAGCGTCTGGGCTGGACCGGCTTTGATTTCTTCCTGCCGAGCTACACCACGGTGAGACTGTTTGGACAGATCGAGCCGATGGACGGCCTGACGCTGCGCGTCGACCTGGACAACATTTTCGACGAGGAGTTTTACACCAACTCTTTTGCCGATGTGTGGGTTGAGCCGGGCGCGCCTCGGCGTTGGCGGGTGTCAGCGTCTTACGCCTTTTAGCAGGCCGCAACGATGAGGCTTAGCGGGGTTCTGGAGACCGCGCAGCCAAACGGTATACAGAATTTGGTCAGTCAGACTCACTTTGGCCGGTGCCCATCCGGAGGGGCGCCGGCCTTTTTTTACCTTCAGGGATGAGTGCCGCAAGCAACATAACGGGAAGGATCGCGTCGATCGACGTGATGCGTGGTCTGGTGATTCTGCTGATGATGATGGATCACGTTCGCGAACGCTTCTACATGCACGTTCGCACCGGTGATCCCATTGCCGATTCGATTGAGCCGGACCTTTTTTTTACCCGCTATCTCACGCATTTCTGTGCACCGGTGTTTATCTTTCTGGCCGGCATGGGGGCCTGGCTCTACGCGCATCCAGCCGGCGGCGCCTATCGATCGCCTGCGGGGTTTCTGTTCAAGCGTGGCCTGGTCATCATCCTGATCGAGCTGGTGCTCTACTACCTGGTCTGGGCGGACAGCTTCCCGAACTTTCTGTTTTTGCAGGTGCTGTGGGCCATCGGCGTCTGCATGGTCGCCCTGTCAGCCGTATGCCGTCTCAACTACTGGCTGCTCGGTTTGCTGGGCCTCGTGATTGTCGTCGGGCATAACGCGCTGGAATTCATCGAATTTGAGCGCGGAGAGCTAGGGTATATACCTTGGGCGATCCTTCACGACCCTGGCGTACTGGGAGAAATCGGCGGCCTGACGGTCAGCTTGTCTTACCCCGCGCTGCCCTGGTTCGGCGTGATACTGCTTGGCTATTTTGCCGGACCCATCTTCGGACCATCGGTATCCGCTCCACACAGGCGTAAGGTCCTTATTGGCGCCGGCGTTTCCTGTCTTGCGCTTCTCGCGATCATCCGGGGTTTCAACATTTACGGAGAAACGCTCCCTTGGTCAGTAAAGGAAAGCGTCGTCCAAACGGTGATGTCGTTTCTCAACTACACCAAATATCCTCCGTCGCTCGACTACATCCTGGTGACGCTGGGCATCGGTCTGCTGCTGCTGGCCTGGCTGGAGTCCCGACAGCGAGCAGGCCGGTTGCTCAATGCCATCGAAGCCTTCGGTTCAGTGCCAATGTTCATCTACGTGGTGCACCTGTACGTCCTGCTGGCAGCCTATTGGGTGCTGTTCCTGGTGTTCGGGTCGAATCAGGGGGAACGCTTTGGGCTTCCGAGCGTGGGCTGGATCTGGGTCGGCGCGCTTGTCCTGATACTGATTCACTATCCCCTGGCCAAAGTGTTTTCGGCCTACAAGCATCGAGAAAAGCGGAACAAGCCCTGGCTGAGCTATTTCTAACGTTATAACATTACATTTTTCCCTATCGATCACAGAAGAGCTTTCTGAGAATGCAGCAAGGACAAAGCAATAAGCTTCCGGTCACCGTCCTTTCCGGTTTTCTTGGCGCAGGCAAAACCACGGTGTTGAGCCACGTCCTGAACAACCGGCAGGGCAAAAAGGTCGCCGTCATTGTCAACGATATGAGCGAGGTCAACATCGACTCGGCGATCGTCCAGCAGGAAGTCTCGCTGAATCGAAGCGAAGAAAAGCTGGTTGAGATGAGCAACGGCTGCATCTGCTGCACCCTGCGCGAAGACTTACTCGAGGAGGTCACCAAACTCGCCAAAGATGGGCGATTTGATTATCTGCTCATCGAGTCCACCGGTATCTCTGAGCCCCTGCCGGTCGCTGAGACCTTTACCTTCGCCGACGAAAACGGCGTCTCGCTGTCGCAGGTTGCCGACCTGGACACGATGGTGACGGTTGTTGACGCGGTGAACTTTCTGCAGGACTTCGACGAGGCGAGCTACCTGAGAGATAAGGGGGAGTCGCTGGGCGAAGACGATCATCGCAGCGTCGCCGACCTGCTGATCGATCAGGTGGAGTTCGCGGACGTGATTCTGATCAGCAAAACGGACCTGGTAGACCAGAGTGATGTAGAGCGCCTGACGGCGATCCTAAAGTCGCTCAATACCAACGCTCGAATCATTCCCATCGCCAACGGCCAGGTGGATCTGGGCGACGTGCTGGATACGGGGCTCTTCGACTTCGAACGCGCTCAGGAGGCGCCGGGCTGGCTGAAGGAAATGCGCGGCGAGCACGTGCCCGAGACCGAGGAATACGGCATCGGGAGCTTCAGCTACGAGGCGCGTCGGCCGTTTCATCCAGCGAAGTTCCACAACTTCCTGCACAGCGTCCGCGACTACGGAAAGCTGATTCGCTCGAAGGGCTATTTCTGGCTGGCGTCGCGACCCCAGTATGCCGGTCAGTGGAGTCAGGCCGGCGGTATCGCCCGGTATGGTCTGGCGGGCCTGTTCTGGAAGGCGTTACCGGAGTCCGACTGGCCAACCGACGAGGAGTATCTGGCGCAAATCAAGAAGCACTGGGTGGAGCCTTTCGGGGACATGCGTCAGGAGCTGGTTTTCATCGGTCAAGGACTTGATGAGAAGGCGATGACCCAGGCGCTCGATGCGTGCCTATTGAGCGACGAGGAGCTGCTTGCCGGCAAAGCTTTTTGGGAAACGTTGCCTGACCCGTTCCCGGCGTGGCAGCAAGCCCGGTGAACCATGCCGCTGCCGATCTGCCGCTGGAGTTAAATGACGGTGCGGCCTGTCACAGGCTGACGCGCCGATCGGGCAGCGGCGCTGCGCCTACAGTCCTGGCGAACATCCTCGAGGATGACGTCAACATCGCCATCTGGGAGCGCGACATCAGCGCTACGCTCGCCGATCAGATTCAGCGGCTGCTGGCCACCAACCCGCGTTATGAGATGTCGCTGTCGGTGACGGCCGCCAACGCCCGCGCCAGGGTTGCAAACGCCCTTGGCAAAGACGATTACCCGGCGCTGACTGACGACATTGCGGGGCTCGTCGCGCGGTTTAGCGAGCTGCTGAGCCCGAAGAGCGTTCATCTTCATGTGGCTACCTCCGTTCGCGCGACATGTCCGCGGTTTCACGTCGACATGCTGCGTTGCCGTCTGCTGACCACCTACCAGGGCAACGGCACTGAGTGGTTGCCGCACGAAGCGGTGAATCGATCGAAGCTGGGGTCGGGCAGTGGCGGCAAGCCGGACCTTGAGAGCGGTTTGTTTCGATCACCCAGCGAAATTCAACGGCTAAGGCGTGGAGACGTTGCGTTGCTGAAGGGAGAGCGCTGGGAAGGGAACGCCAACGGCGGTCTGGTGCACCGATCGCCGGACGTGCCCGACGGCGTGCGGCTGCTGTTGACGCTGGATATCGCCGGTTGATCGGTTGCTGCAGCCGCAAATCAAGTTAAAACCTGTTCTGAAGGCAAGCTAGATGATCTACGACACGTTCCCCGGGAATTACGAGCAATGGCACCACTGCATCACCGTCGAATGCGGCATCCCGCTCACCGCCGATTTTGTCGCGCAGCGCCTGAACGTATGGCGTGACGAGAAAGCGGAAGAAACGGTGCGCTTTCGCCGCCTCTACGGTGACCAGCATTGGCAGGCCGTCATCAGCTGGTTTGAGCGAGCCAAAGCCGAACTCCGGTAACGCGCCCACCGACAGCTCGAAATTCTCCGCTCCGTGGTGAGCACCCGACGCAAATGTTAGGGTGCATGACCATGGAGTTTCCCAGTGCCTGACAGGCCCGCATCGGCGCCAGACGAGCGGCGCATCACGCGGTTCCTGCATGTTGTAGAGTGGCTCGGCAACGCGTTGCCTCATCCCGTCTCGCTGTTTGCGCTGTTTGCGGCCGGCGTCGTCGTGCTTTCCGGCGTTCTTGGATTCTTTGAAGTGGCTGTTGTCGATCCCCGTCCCGAAGGGGCCGCCGGCCGTGCGGAGAACGGCCTGATCGAGGTAGTCAGCCTGATGAACGCTGAGGGCCTGCGGCGGATTGTCCTCAACCTGGTCAAGAACTTCGTCGAGTTCGCGCCGCTGGGAACGGTGCTGGTTGCGCTGCTGGGTGTCGGCGTTGCGGAGCGGTCCGGCTGGCTGACGGCCGTGATCCGCAGCATGGTTCTCAACGCCAAGCCGGCACTCGTCACCGTGATCATCGTGTTTGCGGGTGTGCTCTCCAACACCGCCTCTGAGATGGGTTATGTCGTCCTGGTGCCTCTGGCCGCCGTGGTCTTCTACTCGCTCGGGCGTCACCCGCTGGCCGGGCTCGCGGCCGCTTTTGCGGGCGTCTCCGGGGGCTATAGCGCCAACCTGCTGATCGGCACCGTGGACCCGCTTCTGTCGGGAATCACCACGGAGGCCGCGAAGCTCATTGATCCGAGCTACGAAGTCGACGTGAGCGCAAACTGGTATTTCATGATCGCCAGTACGTTTCTCATCACCGCCATCGGCAGCTTTATTACCATCGCTATTGTCGAGCCTTCCCTGGGAAAATATGAGGGCACGCCCGAGGGAATGGACGATGATTCCCACCGCATGGAGGCGCTGACGGCAGAAGAGAAAAAGGGCCTGTGGCGCTCACTGTGGGCGACGCTTCTGTTTGCCGGCGTCATCGCGCTGATGGTGGTTCCTGAAGGCGGCATCCTTCGAAACCAGGAAACGGGAGCCGTCGCGGGATCACCTTTCCTTAAAGGGATCGTTGCGATCATCTTTGTGTACTTCATGATGGTGGGCGTGGTTTATGGCCGCGCTGTGGGCACTATCAACTCGGACCGTGACGTGATCAACGCCATGGCCCACGCCATGAGCACGCTCGGGCTCTACATTGCCCTGGTCTTTTTTGCCGCGCAGTTCGTTAAGTTCTTTGGCTGGACCAATCTTGGTGCCATCACTGCCGTGACGGGCGCCAACTTTCTGCAGGGCATCGGTCTGACCGGTCCGCTGGTGTTCTTTCTGTTTATCCTGGTGTGCGCGTTCATCAACCTGATGCTCGGTTCTGCGTCCGCGCAGTGGGCCGTCACCGCCCCGATTTTTGTGCCGATGCTGATGCTGCTCGGCTATGCCCCCGAGGTGATCCAGTCGGCCTACAGGATCGGTGACTCCAGCACCAACATCATTACGCCCATGATGAGCTATTTCGGATTGATCATGGCTTTTGTTGCCAGGTATCAGCCCAAGGCAGGTGTAGGGACATTGATCGCGATGATGCTGCCATATTCAGTCGCTTTTCTGATTTTCTGGTCGGTGTTTTTCTTTCTGTGGACGTTTGTCCTCGGCCTGCCCGTGGGTCCGGCGTCACCGACTTACTACAACGTCGGTTGAGGAACCTCAACGCCACTATCCCGAGGGAAACGATGAGTCGATTACTTTTGCTGCCGGTAGCCTTGTGCATGCTGTTCCCGATGACCGCCGCGGCTGACGTCGAGGCAAAGCTGAAGGAAATGGGGATTGAGCTTTATCCCTACGTGAAGCCCACCAACCAGTTTGTCTACGTGGTGCAGACAGGGAACCTGGCCTTTACGGCAGGACATGGACCCAAACGTGCAGACGGGTCCTATCTGATTGGACGGCTCGGCGACACCCTCACGGTAGAAGAGGGCGCTCAGGCGGCTCGCCTGTCCGGCATCGCGTTGCTTTCCAGTTTGAAGCATGAGCTTGGCGATCTGGACCGCATCAAGCGTTTCGTCAAGGTGCTGGGTATGGTCAACGCCACCGAGGATTTCACGCAGCACTCCGCGGTGATCAACGGGTTTTCGGACCTGATCGTTGAGGTATTCGGCGACAAAGGCAAACACGCCCGGTCGGCCGTGGGTATGCAGTCGCTGCCGGTTGGCTTTGCGACCGAAATCGAAGTGGTTGTTGAGCTCTATGAGTAGCGCGTGGCGTCGACGCACATCGCCCGGGACGAGTTCGTGATCCCTTCAGTCGGGTCCGCTTTACGTTTCATGGTTGTCGCGGTACTTGTCGGAATGATCCGTCCCTCGATCGCTGAGCCGATTGGCAAAGTCAGCTGGTCGGAAGTTGCGCCACTGCCCTATCGGGTGCAGGAGATCTACCCGGCGGTGCACCAGGGCAAAATCTATGTTGCCGGTGGATTGAGCCCCGATGTACCCGAGCAGCAGATGAACATCTCGGATCAGGTCTGGGCTTATGATCCCGAGCTTGATGAGTGGCTTGCGGCACCGCCGCTGCCAGAGCCCCGGCACCACCCCTTTTTGGTGTCGTTCGAAAACGCCATCTATGCCTTCGGCGGATTCATCGCCCGCGACGGCGGCCGCTGGCACAACAGCACAAATGTGCTTCGTCTAGTCGACGGTGAGTCTTCGTGGCAAACGGTGTCCAAACTGCCGAAGCCGCAGGCGGAGACCCTGGCGATCAGTATCGGGGGCAAGATCCATCTGGCCAGCGGGAGAACGCCGAAAGGTCAGCGGAACGCCGCGTGGGGTGATCAAATCGATATCGCTGATCATCAGATTTTTGATCCAGGCACCGGTAATTGGCAGCGCGGTACATCGCTGGAGGTCGCCCGCAACAGCGCGTCGGGCGTCTGGCTTGCTGGCGCCTGGCACGTCATTGCCGGACGCACCGTAGCCGGAGGAAATCTGCCGACTCATGAGGTCTACGAGCCCGGCCTTGGAAAATGGTCACGAAAGGCGCCGCTGCCGCAGGCACAGGGTGGGTTAGCCGCAGCTGCACTTGGCGGCAGGATTTACGTTTTTGGTGGCGAGTATTTCGACAACGGCGGCGGCGTCTACAAAGAGGTTTGGGAATACGTGCCGGATGCCGACTCCTGGGTTCACGTCAGCGATATGCCGACGCCGCGGCACGGGCTTGGCGCCGTCACGCTCGACGACAGAATTTACGTGATCGGCGGCGCGACCGAAGCGGGCGGCGCCGGAACGTCCAGTCGCGTTTCGGTTTTCACCACTTCGGAGAACAAGTCGCCCTAAACGGCCGTTGCTTTCCAGTCCTGCGTTAGGGTGACTCGGCCTGGGCAGGCGGTTACTCGGGTTTTGCGGCACTCAGCGTCATAACCATCGGCAGGTGGTCAGAGACTCCCTGTCGGTTTTCCAGGTTAAACCGGTTCACCGTCCCGTCCGGGTTCATTTGGTCCGCGACGCCGTTGGCGATGAAAACGCCACCTTTCGGTATGTGCCATCCACTCTCCGATTGCCCCGCTGAGAACAAGATCATGTCGAGAAACGACCATGTCTGGCCCCGTGTCCAGTAGTTGGTGCCCAGGCAGCCTTTGCAATCCACCTCATGGGCGATCGCCCAGAAGGGTCTGACCCGGTCATCCAATATCGTGGTGCCGGTCATCTCGCGCGCCGGCGTATTGAAGTCGCCGGCGGCAAAAACCGGCTGAGCCGCAGGGATGCGGGATCGGAGCGCGTTGAGGTGATCATAGGCGACCTCACGCATCTCGATCGGGTGGAATGGCGCCGGAAAATGAACAGAAAAGCCTGTGAGCAGGCTGCCGTCGGGCAGCTGGAAAGTCGCTTCCAGAACGCCTCGGGTGTCTTTGATTCGCTCTGGAAAAGCGGGTGCATCAAAGGGGTGCAGCACCGGATCTGCTGCCAGCGGGAGTCGGCTTAAAAATGCGACGTCGATGCCGCGAAGATCCTGGCCTTCGAGCAAAATCGGCTCGCCATAGCCGGCTGTTTGCAGGTGCTCCTGGGTCAGCCGCGTCAGGATCTCGAGGTTTTCGACCTCCTGCAGCGCGAGAATGTCGGGTCCGCGGCCGTCGTTAAGCTGGAGAATGGTTTTACCGAGCTGGCGAAGCTTAAAATCGACAGCCTCTTCGCTCCAGTCGAGCTTCAGGCAGTCGCGACGCCAGCGCTCTACCTCAATCGCATTACACCGGGCAACGTGCTCGGGCGATTGCTTGCGCGCGACAGGCAGATAGGTGTAGTCGTCTTTGCCGGCGTCGTGCGAGGTGTCGAACAGATTCTCGACGTTGAACGTCATGATCGTCACCGACGGCGTATTCGTCGATGGCGTCTGGTTTTTGAGCTCTGAAGCCCCCTGCGGACTGCATCCGATAAGCAGCAGGATGCAGAAGCTCGCCGAGAACCACAGATTTCGTTCGAAAGACACTATCGCTGACATGGTGATGCCGTGTGATCGGTGGATAGAATTCGGCCCGCAGCCTAGCACAGCATTGTGTCGGGTTTGCGCTCGAGCAGAGATATCCGCGTTAGAATTGAGCCCCTTCGCCAAACCCGGCTGAAACACAAGGAATCCCAATATGGAGCTCAGGTTTTGCACCTGGCCGGAGGTCGAGCGTTACCTCAAGGACAGCAACGCCATCGTGATCCCCATCGGCTCAACGGAGCAACATGGGCCCAACGGTCTCATCGGCACCGACGCGCTGTGTCCCGAGGCGCTGGCGCTCGAGCTGGGCAAGCAGACGGGTGCTTTGATCGCACCCACCATCTCTGTCGGTATGGCTCAACACCACCTGGGATTTCCGGGCTCTATCACGCTAAAGCCCTCCACTTTGATTCTGGTCATCCGCGATACGGTGAACTCGCTTTTCCAACACGGTTTCCGACGCTTTTACTTCTTGAACGGACACGGCGGCAACGTGGCGACGGTAACCGCCGCGTTTTCTGAGCTATATGCCCAGGCCAGCCTGGGAGAGCAGCCCGCGGAGAGAGCCAGCATTCGATGCATCCTGCGAAACTGGTGGGAGGCTCAGGGGGTGATGGCGCTGAGCAAATCATTGTTCGGTGACGCTGACGGCAGCCACGCGACCTGTGGTGAGGTATCGCTCACTCAGTATGCGTATCCCGAAAGCCGCAAGACGGCCGAGATGGATCCGCCGATCGCCCCGACTGGCCCTATCTATGATGCCGCCGACTATCGACGCCGCTTTCCCGATGGTCGAATCGGGTCCAACCCATCCCTTGCTAACCCCGAAGCCGGCAAGAAGCTGTTCGATCTGGCGCTGAAGGGCATCGCTTCCGACTTTCAGGCGTTCGCAACCGCCGGCCAATAGTCGGCAGGACGGCGATTCGATACTTGTCCAGAGGAGGGCCGCTTGGTGACTCTCCGGCGGCAAACTATACTGCCTCGCAGTCAAAGCCTGCCGTCCTTTCGGCGGCCAACCTTTCCACTCAGGCGTTCTTTCATGAGATTGATCGATTCCCTTGCGGGCCTGGCGCTCGCCGTTTTCCTGGTTGTTTCCCTCGTCTTTTCTCTGGCCGTTTCTCCGACCGCTGCCGCTGAAGAAGACCGGTCATTTTTCGACGGCATTGAGGCTCGAATGGTTGGCCCGTTCCGCGGCGGTCGCGCCACGGTGGCGGTTGGCGTGCCCCAGAACCCCCATACGTACTACATGGGCGCGACCGGCGGCGTCTGGAAGACCACCAACGCAGGCGCAAGCTGGCGTGCGGTGTCGGACGAGGATTTTGGCACGGCGGCGGTGGGCGCGATCGCGGTAGCGCCGTCCGATCCGAACGTGGTTTACGTTGGTATGGGTGAGTCGCCGTTTCGGAACATCGCCTCGTCGCAGGGTGACGGCGTCTACCGTTCTACCGACGCCGGCGAGAGCTGGACGCATGTGGGGTTCCGCGACGTCAGGCAGATCGGCGAAATCCGCGTTCATCCGGACGACCCCGACACGGTGTGGGTGGCCGCGCAGGGTAACGCCTACCTGCCGGCCGATGATGGGGGCATCTTCAAGAGCAGCGACGGGGGTTCAACCTGGCGCCGGGTGCTGACTCCCGACAACGAGTCGACCGGTGCGGTCGATCTTGCGCTGGACATGCAGAATCCGCGGGTCCTCTACGCCGCTCTCTGGGACAACGAGCGCACCGCCTGGGCGCTTCGCTCCGGCGGACCGGGCAGCGGCATCTGGCGTTCCGTTGATGGCGGCGAATCCTGGGATCGCCTCAGCGAAGGTCTGCCAGAGGGTATGGGCAAAATTGGTGTTGCCGCATCACCGGCCAGGCCCGGTCTGGTTTGGGCGATCGTGGAGGCCGAAGGCGACAAGGGTGGGCTCTACCGATCAGACGACGGCGGAGAATCGTGGCAGCAGGTGAACAAGTCGCGCCTTCTTCGCGCACGGTCCTGGTACTACATGCACATCTTTGCCGATCCGAGTGACGCCGACACGGTTTACGTGCTGAACGCGCCGCTGCTCAAGTCTGTCGACGGCGGCAAGAGCTTTGCCAATATCCCGGTGCCACACGGCGACAATCACTACCTGTGGATCAGCCCGCACGACTCGAAGCGCATGATCAACGCCAACGACGGCGGCGCCAACGTGACCTTCGACGGCGGCGCGAGCTGGTCGCGCCAGGACAACCAGCCCACGGCGCAGTTTTACCGGGTGAACACCGACAACCTGTTCGAGTACCGCATCTACGGTGGGCAGCAGGACAACTCGACGGTGGCGATCCGCAGCCGCTCACGGGACGGCGGCATCGGCCGCGATGACTGGGAAATTCACGGCGGGTGTGAGAGCGCCCACGTGGCGTTTGACGCTGATGATCCGCGATACACGTACGCGGGCTGCTACCTGGGTCTGATTCAGGAGTTCGACACCGTCACGCGAACGGCGCGGTCGGTCAAAGCCTACGAGGAACTTGGCCTGGGCGTCGAGGCGAAGGATCAGAAGCTGCGGTTCAACTGGAACGCGCCGATCCACGTATCCGAGCACGACAGCGCCGTGATCTATCACGCGGCCAATGTGGTCCTCCGTTCGGATGATCGCGGCTATAGCTGGCGCACGATAAGTCCGGATCTCACCCGCGATGAGGCAGACAAGCAAGGGCCAGGATCAGGCCCATACACCAACGAAAACATCGAGGTGTACAACACGATTTTTGCGCTCGAGGAAAGTCCACACGAAGCGTCCACGCTGTGGGCAGGTTCCGATGATGGACTCGTCCACATCACGCGCGATGGCGGCGAAAGCTGGGACGAGGTCACGCCGCGCGGTGTTGGACGGGGACTGATCAACGCCATCGACGTCTCGCCTCACGATCCGGCGGTCGCATACGTCACGGTCATGAAATACAAAGAGGGTGACAACCAACCCTACGTTTACCGGACGGCCAACTACGGGCGCAGCTGGAAGCGGATCAGCGATGGCCTCCCACAGAAGCACTTCGCCCGGGTAGTGCGAGAAGACCCGGAGCGGGAGGGGCTGCTGTTTGCTGGGATGGAGCGCGGCATCTTCGTATCGTTCAACGCCGGTGACGATTGGCGGCCGTTCCAGCTGAACGTGCCCGTTGTGCCGGTGACCGATCTGATGGTGCGCCGCGGTGATCTGGTGCTGGCGACCCAGGGTCGCGGGTTCTGGGTGGTCGACGACATCACCCCTCTGAGGCAGTACGCCCCCGCCCAGGAATCGTCGATCCACCTGTACGAGCCAAAGAATGCATATCGGCTGACGCCCACGCGCGGGCGCAACAGCGGCGGCGAAAGTTACGCACCCAGCGCCCCGGATGGTGCAGTGATCTACTACTCAATACCCGACGAGCTCGATCTGGCTGAGGAATCGGTGCAGCTGGAGATCCTGGATAGCGAGGACACGGTGATCCGAACGCTCAAGACTAACGCCAAGCGCGGCGTTGACGGCGGCGGTCGGGGCGTGTCGTACGCGCTGCCTGCTGAACAGGGCAGCAACCGTGCGGTGTGGGATCTTCGGCGTAATGCCACCCCGGAGATTGACTATCGCTTTCTGTTTGGCGCAGCGCGTGGGGCCAAGTCTTTCAGCGGGCATGTCGTCGGGCCTGGAACCTACGGAGTGCGGCTGACGGTGGGCGATACGGTTCGAGAGTCGCAGGTCGAGGTTCGATGGGATCCGATCAACGACTACGACGAGAGTGCGATCAGCGAGCAGCAGGCCATGCTGTCGACGGTCTACGGGATGCTGGAAGGGCTGTACCAGCGGCTCAACACCCTGCTGGCGGTCAAAGAGCAGGTCGAGCTGCGGAAGGCGCTGGCCAAGAAGGCTGACGACACAGCGCAGGCGGAGGCTGCCTCAGCGATACTGGACAAGCTTGAGGCCTGGCAGAACAGCGTCAGCACGCCGCAGCGTACCAACAATCAGGACGTGCTGAACTTTGCCGCCAAGCTGGATGCTTTTCTCGCCAACCTGTACACCCAGGTGGACGCCGCGGTGCTGGGGGTCACCCAGGGACAGCGGGATCGGTTTGCCGACCTGGAGCCGCAGTGGCAAGAAGCCATGGAATCATGGGACAAGCTGATCGAGGACGACGTCTCGGCCTTCATCCGGCAGGCCGGGCCGGCGGTGATCGTCCCCGAGTGGGACTGATGAGACGTTAGAGGTTGGTCACACCGACGGGTTCCAATGTCAGGAACCCGTCGGGAGAATTTAAGCTAGAGCGCGCGTTCGAAAAGCGCCAGCGTCCGCGCCCAGGCCTTTTCGGCCGGGTCGTGGTTGTAGACCCGAGAGTCGAGCACGCACCAGCCGTGCATGGCGCCCTCGTAGACCTCGATCTCGGCCTCCAGCCCGTTCTTGGCAAACTCTTCGCGCAAGACTTTTTTGGCTTCCGGATCGCGCTGATCGTCGTTGTCGGCCACCGCGATGAGCAGCTGTGCCTTCATCTGCGGGATGAGCAGGTGCGGGCTGTCGGGTTTGTCGGTCACGAGGCCGCCGCCGTGGTAGGAACCGGCGGCGCCGATGCGATCCGGCACCGCGGCCGCTGTTCGCATGATGATTGGGCCGCCCATGCAGTAACCCATCGTTCCCACCTTGCGGCTGGTGTCGACGGGCGACTGCTCGTCAAGCCAGGCAACAAACGCCTTGGCGTCGGTCTGATGGGTTTGTGCTGAGAGGTTGCGGTACATCGGCATGACCTTTTCCCGCGTTGCCTGGTCGCCAAAACTCTCACCCTCGGCCACAACGGGCGACTTCGCGTCGCGATAGTAAGGATTGACGCAAAGCACGGCGTAACCGCTTTCCGCGAGGCGGGTCGCCATTTTTCGGAACGCCGGGCGCAGCGCGAGAATGTCGGGCCACATCAGTACGGCGGGGTGCTGGCCTTCGCTCGGGTGGACAAACAGCGCGTCACAAACACCGTCGGGGGTCTCAATTTCGACGTCTGTGCTCGTAACCGCAAGCGCATTGGCGGCACGAGGCAGCATCATGGCCATGGCGCTGCCGGCGGCGAGCGCGGTGAACTCACGGCGGGACAGCTTGCCAAGATAATCGTCGGATTCTTTTACGGTGTTCTCATCACACATGGAGATTGTTCCTCTGCGGTGTCAGGTTGCGATGGCCTAGCGAGGGCGCCACAGAGTGTAGGGCGCTTGCGCCGGCAAATCCAACGGTGGCGGCTGATCGAGTCGTGCAGACGTCTCGTCGCGAACGTTTATACTGCCCGTCCGTCAAAGCGCGAGGAAAGGGTTTGAAACGGTCTCGCGACCCGAAAACAATGTGGATTCGACGCGTGACCGTTGCGGTTTTCCTGCTGAACCTGCTGGCGGTCACCTGGCCTGTACTGACGTTTTTCCGGCATGCTGACCCGCGAATCCTCGGTCTGCCGCTGTCCTTGGCCTGGCCGGTCGGATGGATCGTGATCGGCTGGATCATGCTGCTGATTCTTGACCGTTTTGAAGGGCGGGAGGAAGACCGCTGATGCCCCAATGGATGGTGGTGAGTGGCCTGATTGTCGCCTATCTTGCGCTCACACTCTGGGTGGGTTTGCGGGCCGGCCGGGGTACGTCCTCGACGGTCGATGGTTTCGTGGCGGGCGACCGCAATTTTGGCTTTCTGGTGATGTATTTCGTCACCGGTGCAACGGTCTTCTCGGCGTTTGCGTTTCTGGGTGGTCCAGGCTGGGCCTACTCGCGCGGCGCGGCAGCCTTCTACATATTGTCCTACGGCGTGCTGGGCATGGTCCCTTGGTATGTGATTGGGCCCAAGGTTGCCCGGATTGGGCGTCAGCTGGGGCAGGTTACCCAGGCGCAGTTCCTGACCGGTCGCTTTCAGTCGCGCTGGCTCTCCCTGCTGATCGCCATCATCAGCGTTGCCGCGTTAATCCCCTACATTACGCTGCAGATGCGAGGCGCAGGCATTGTGATCGAAGCGGTGACGGAAGGCCATGTGCCCCTTTGGCTCGGGGCGGCGATCGCCTACGGCATTGTGCTGATCTACGTGCTCGTCAGCGGTGTAGCGGCAGTCGGCTGGACGAACACGATGCAGGGGATCTTCATGGTGGTCATCGCCTGGTCGCTCGGTCTTTACCTTCCCTATGCCCTGTATGGTGGCGTGGGCCCGATGTTTGATCAGATCCAGGTAGCGCGACCGGAACTGCTCGAACTGCCGGGCCTGGCGGCCAGCGGAGAATCCTGGAGCTGGGCGGGCTACAGCAGCGCCATTCTGGTCAGCGCCATCGGAATCACCATGTGGCCGCACCTTTTCATGAAGGCCTTTACGGCGCGCAGCGAGCGCATCATCCGGCAAACGGTCGTGTGGTTTCCCACGTTTCAGCTTTTTCTGGTGCCGGTGTTTCTCATCGGCTTTGCCGGGGTGCTCTTTGTAGAGGAACTTGAGCGGCCGGATTTCATCCTGCCGTATCTGATTCTGAACGTGGACCTACCGGTGCTGGTGGTGGGTCTGTTCTGCGCCGGAGCGCTTTCTGCCTCGATGTCGACCGGTGATGCGCTCATGCACGCGACGGCGTCGGTTGCGGTGGAAGACGGCATCCGGCCCTTCGCCCGGCTGAGCGTAGCTCAGCAGCGTCAGCTGATTCGGGTGCTGATAGTGGTCGCGGGTTTGGTGTCGTACTTTTTTGCGGTTGCCGAGGGCGTGTCGCTGGTGGTCTTGCTCCTGACGTCGTACGGCATCATCGCCCAGCTCGCCCCGCCGGTGGTCGCGGCGCTCTTCTGGCGACGCGCTACAACGCCCGGCGTGATTGCCGGGCTCGTCGCCGGGGGCGCCACCGCTCTCACGTGCTTTTTTATGCCGGAGCTAAAGCCTATCGACATGCACGAAGGCATCTTTGGACTGCTCGTTCACGTGCCGGTCCTTATTCTCGTATCCCTGCTGACGCCCGCTGAAGATCCTGGCCGGGTAGAAGCGTATATCAATCCGAACTCCGAGCCGCTGACGGTCGGCTCGGCCCTAACGGAGTAACTCCATGTCATCGCTCAACTCCATCGACATGCTCGCACGACTCGTGGCCTTTCCGACTGTGTCGCGCGATTCCAACCTGCCGCTCATCGACTGGGTGGAAGACTATCTTGGGGCCTTCGGGGCCCGCTGCCGGCGCACGTGGAATGAGGCTGGCGACAAGGCCAACCTTTTTGCCGCCATCGGTCCGGACGTGCCGGGTGGGGTGGTCCTTTCCGGCCACACGGACGTGGTGCCGGTGGACGATCAGGACTGGCACACCGAGCCTTTTGAGCTGACCGAGCGCGATGGGCTTTTGTATGGCCGAGGCAGTTCCGACATGAAGGGATTCTCGGCGGTCTTTTTGTCGCGCCTCGCTGAGCTGAATCGGTCGGCGTTGGAACGCCCGCTTTATCTGGCGCTTTCTTACGACGAGGAGGTTGGGTGTCTGGGCGTCGATCGCATGGTCGATGACGCGCTCGCCACGTTTGCCAAGCCCGATTTTGCGATTATCGGTGAGCCGACCACCATGCAGATTGTGCGGGTACACAAGTCGCTGAATGCTTTTCGCACGGTGGTCACCGGCAAAGCGGCGCACTCCAGCCAGCCGCATCGCGGCGCCGGCGCCATTCTGGTGGCCGCTCGTATCATCGAACATCTCGACTCTCTGGGACGAAAAAGACGGGCTGATGGAGCCGAGTCGGGCTGCGAACCGCCCTGGACCACCGTGCAGGTGGGCAAGATTCAGGGAGGGACTGCCGGCAACATTCTCCCGAGCCGCTGCGAGTTTCTCTGGGAGTACCGCGGCCTGCCGGATGAGGGGCCGGATGACATCCTCGAGGCAATGGAGGCGTTCATCGAGCAAGAGGTTCTCCCTGATCTGCGGGAGTTTGCACCGGAAGCAGCGATTGAAACGACCTCAATGGCTCGCGTTCCGCCCCTGATGCCCGATCCTGAGGCCAGGGCCGAAGCCTGGGTGCGGGGACTGACGGGCGTGCGCGAGGGCGGCTCAGGAGCGGTATCGTTTGCCACCGAAGCCGGCAGCTTTCAGCGGGCCGGCGTCAGCAGCGTAGTCTGTGGCCCGGGCTCGATTGACCAGGCACACCAGCCGAACGAATTCATCGACCCCGCTGAGCTGAAACGTTGCGAGGCGATGGTGGACGACGTGTTTGCCTATCTGTGCCGAAAGAACTGAGGCGCCAGAAGATCTGCGCGTTTGAGCTGGCGTCTTAGCAGCGGCGGCGAATCACCAGAACCGCGTTTCGACCATGAGCATGGCAGCGATGCCCGCCGCGGCGCCGGAGACAAACAGATTCCACTCGCGGTGCTTGACGCGAAAAACGTTCAGGAACAGGTACGCGGTACCGACGATAAACGCGACCACCAGCAGCTGGCCGAGCTCGATGCCCACGTTGAACGCTAGAAGCGGCACTGCCACCGAGGAATCGCCCATCAGCAGCGCCCGAAAGTAGTTGGAAAAGCCCATGCCGTGGATCAGGCCAAAAAACAGCGCCATGGCGTAGGTTGGACCCATTTTCGATGGGCCTCCGGTCGGCCGCCTTACAACGTTGTGAATGGCTGTCAGCAAGATGGTCGTGGGAATCAGAAACTCGATGATCTCTGAAGGGATGGTCACGGCCTCCAGCGAAGCCAACGCGAGCGTGATGCTGTGGCCGACGGTGAATGCGGTCACCAGGATCACGATGCTTTTCCACTGCTCCATTCGATAGACGGCGCAAAGCGCAATCAGAAACAGAATGTGGTCGAACCCGCTCAGGTCTGAGATGTGTTCGAAGCCGAGCTGCAGGTAGAAGGTGAACGGATGCACGTCAGAAATCCAGCTGATGCACCGGTGTGTCTTTGCTGAGCATCAGGCTCCTCGAGTCGTCGTCTACGTGGACATACACAATATTGTTCTGGTCAAAGAAGAGATCGGTAAACACGGCGTTTTTGATTTTCATCGAGGTCAGCGGGGGGCTTTGCTGATGCTCAAACATCACTTCCAGCGCGGTATTGATGCCCGCGCCACCGAGCCGCTTGCTCTTGATATTCAATTCGACTCTTTTCCCGTTGACCATGACGTAGAAAAAGTCGTCGAGATAGTCGAGCAGCATTTGTTCTGCGTTCGGCGCTTCGTTTGGCTCACAAAACGCCAGCAGCTTGCTGTCCGGGTCGAAAACCAGCGCTTCGTTGACGTCCGACAGAAACAACCTGAGGCTGATCGTCAAAAGCTGCTGATCAGAGGAGTACTCGATTTCGCTGAGCGATAGCTTCAGCGGATGAGGACTGACCGCAAAGTGCTGTGCAAGCAGGATAATTAGCAGAAGACATCTGAGGATCGCCTTCAGCATTCAGGTTTACGCAGAAGCGTTTGCCTGAATTTGCTCGGCGGCCGCCTGCACCTCCCGAAAGACCCGCATCAGGTTGCCGCTCCAGATCTTTTCGATCTGCTCTTCGGTGTAGCCGCGCCGCACCAGTTCAATCGTGATGTTCATCACCTCGCTGGCATCGAACACGCCGTCGATGCCTCCGCCGCCGTCAAAATCACAGCCGATGCCGACGTGGTCGATGCCGGCAACCTTGACGATGTGGTCGATGTGATCCACCGCATTTGCTACGGTTGCTGAAGGGTTGGGGTACTTCTCGTTAAGTTCATTAAACGCCTGCCGCATCGCGCTCCGTTCTTCTTTCGTCATTTCGCTGGGCGGCTTCATGTTGGCGCGAAGCTCCTCGATGGCCGCTGCACGCTCAGGGTTGTCCGGCGGTTCGCGCAGGTAGTCCGACAGCATCGTCAGCTGCACAACGCCACCATTCTCCGCCATCAGCTTGAGCATCTCGTCGGTCATGTTGCGCTTGTTGTCGACGAGTGCACGCGCGTTGGAATGACTCGCGATGATGGGCGCTTTGGACATCGCAATGGCGTCGTAGAACACCTCGTCGCTACCGTGCGAAACGTCGACCATGATCCCTAAGCGGTTCATTTCCTGGACCACCTGTTCGCCGAACTCGCTGATGCCGCCGTGTTCAGGGCCCTTCGAATCGGTGGCAGAGTCCGCCAGGTCGTTGTTGCTTGAATGAACGAGAGTGATGTACCGCACGCCCTTGTCGTAATAGAGCTCGACGTTGGAGATGTCGTTGCCGACCGGGTAGCCGTTCTCGATGCCGAGGTATATAGCCCGCTTGCCGGCCTTCTCAAGCTCGTAGGCGTCCTCAGGGGTAAGCGCCAGCCCGGCCAACGCCGAGTTCTGCGCCGCGGACTCTACAACTGCATCGATCATCTGGAGAACCAGCGCTTTCGCCCGGCTGTTGCCGTCGTCATCACGGATGTCCTGCGCGACGAAGGCGGCAAGAAAGATGGCGTCCAGCCCCCCTTCCTTCATGCGGGGATAGTCCACCTTGGAACCGGTCTCCCGGGGATCGTGACGCTCGGCCATATCAAACCCTGGCTCGATCATGCGCAGCGGCGTGTCGGCATGAGTATCGAGCGTCAGGACACGGTCGTGGATTTCGAGCGCTCTCGCGACCAGCTGCTCTTCGGTCTCTGCCGAACTCTCGACTGACTCAGGTTCAGACGTGCAGGCGGTGAGAAACAGGGCCAGGGCGGGGATGACAATCAGGGATCTTTGAATGAGCAACATAAACAAGGCCAACAGCGAGAAAGAGTGATGTTTCATCAGCAGCCTCCCAAGAGACTGCGCGCGACCCGCAGGCCGACGGTGCATGATTACGCAGCGGACTGAGAAAGCCAACCCGCAGCCAGCAATTTTCTGCATTCGGGCCGCGGTCGGATCGATCGGACGGTTGAAGGGCGCTGCCTAATCGCCGTGACGCACCCACTGAGCGTCCGACACCAGGCACATCCCGCCAAACCGCTTTAGCTTTGGTCTGAGGTCCTCAATGATTTTTTCGACTTCGTTTTCTTCGCAGGCGATCAGGATGTAGGTGTTGCTCATGGCGTCGTTGAGCAGGTCGCCGGTCCGCGCGCCGCGGTCACCCGATCCAATCACATTTCGGATCAGGGAGTATGAGGTGATCCCGATAGCCTCAAGATCCTCGAGGACGCTCCGAGCATCCATGGAGTCGATGATGATCTCGATTCGTTTGACTGGTCTCATGCGTTTACCCATCTGAGGGCTGCCAGGTATAGCGGCAGCCCGACAACAATATTGAAAGGAAAGGTTACGGCAAGCGAGAGCGTGACGTAGAGGCTGGCACTCGCCTTCGGTATCGACAGACGCATCGCGGCTGGAACGGCAATATAGGAGGCGCTCGCGCATAGCACGGTGAAGAGCAACGCGTCGCCGATGCCCAGACCCAGCAGCACCGTCAATGCGATGCCGATCCCGGCGTTGATCACCGGCACCGCCAGTGCGAACAACACCAGCGGCGTTCCGGCTTCGCGCAGCGCGGACAGCCGCCGGCCCGCAATCAGGCCCATATCGAGCAGAAACAGCGTCAGCACCCCGGAAAAGAGGTCGTTGGTAAAGGGCGCCAGGCTTTTGGCGTGGGCGTCTGTGGTCATAAAACCGATCAGCAGGCTGCCGAGGATAAGAAATACCGAGCCGTTGAAGCAGGCTTCACGGATGACCCGGCTCCAGGAAAAGCCGCCGTCATTGGAGCCTCGTTCGGCGGCGAAGAATCGATAAAGAACCAGCCCAACGATGATCGCCGGTGATTCCATCAGGGCCATGGCGGCCACCAGATATCCGCTGCTGGGCATCTCCAGCGACTGAAGAAACCCGACTCCCGTAATGAAGGTGACGGCACTGATCGAGCCGTAGGTTGCGGCGATGGCCGCCGCGTCGTGCGTGGCCACCAGTTTCCGCAGCGTAAAGAACGTATAGACCGGCACCAGCGCCGACATGGCGACAGCGGCAATCAGCGTCAGCGCAATTTCGCTGCCGAGGCTGCTGTGCGACAGTTCAACCCCACCTTTAAAGCCGATTGCCAGAAGGAGGTAGAGCGACAGCAGCTTGGAGACCGTCTGCGGGATTTCGAGATCAGAACGAACGAGTACCGCCGCGATCCCCAGAAAAAAGAACAGCACCGCGGGATTGAGGATGGTGGAGGCCAGCAGCTCTGGGTTCATTTGCGGTTCCTAACCAATAAAAATGCAGTTCGTTTTCGAGACAGGGTGGTTTCCTGTCTCAGTGACCAAGACGCTGCGGATGAGGGAGTGTTCACTGATCCACAGAGGAGATCAACTATCGCGGACTCCGACGGCCGGCAAAGCTCTGGTTTCGGGACCCAAACGCTATCCTTGGTTGCCGGAAAGCCCCCACACAACGGCCGTGGCGGCGCCTAACCCAATTGATATACCATAACGTTCATAGGCAGATGACAGTACGGGAATCCCGATGAGACAGTTTCAGAAAATGGCCAAGGCAGAAGTGATCGGTGCGCAAAAGGCGTGGGCCAAGGCGGTGATAGATCAGGACGTTGAAACCCTGCTGGGTCTATACGACTTCGGCTCCCCGGATGAGCCGCTGCTGTTCAAGCCTACCCTGGCTGATGAGATCAGGCTGGATGAGGCCGGTGCTCGCGCTTATTTTGTCGGAGGCAATGACGATTACCCGCACGACCATGGCTTTCTCTTCAATAACTGGAAGCGCGTGGATTTCCAAAGTGCCGTCGGCCCTATCCTGAAAGCGGGCGGTATGGGCTACAAGGATATGGGTCACTACACGTTCGTAAACGACAAAGGTGACGCCACCCGCGCCGACTACACGTTTGCTTACCACAAGCTGGATGGGAAGGTGCTGATCTCACTGCACCACTCCTCGCTGACGTGGATACCGCCGGCAAGCTAGAAGGTGGGCAGACTTACTGATTGGTATCTAGTCGATCCATCAGTCTGCTTTTTTCTCAGTGAAGGACGAGGAGCAGTTGTGAAAAGCATAGTCGTAGCTATGCTCAAAGCACTCGAGAAGTCCGTCGACAACGTTAAGGTTTGGCGGCCATTTGATCTCGATCGGCTTGCCGAAAGAATCGACAGACTCGAAGTTTTCGGGACGCGGGACAGCGGTGAGTCTCTCACGGGCGTTTCGAAGGCGAGCCTTGTCCCGTCGGAGGAAGGCGACAGTTGCGTCAACGTAGTGGTTCCACCCGTATAGGTCGCGTTTGTTAGCTGGTGTGTAGGTGCGCTCCAGCAAGACGATCGCCGGCTGTATGTCTCCGTCCATGGCCCGCATCAGACCTTCGTGGAAGGTCATCATGATCCCTTCCTCACCGTTTGCGTCGATATAGGCTCTGATCAGATCCGCTGCCGCGGACCGACAACCAGATTTCTGATACAGCGGCCGCCACCCTTTATTCGGATCCTGATCGAAATCCCGCTGGCTCAGCGAGAGCATTTTCGCCAAATCGACATCGCACGTTCGATCGGTTTCACCAAGCGCTGTCGTTGCCGCAAGGAGAGCTCCCAAAATTACGAAGGTTCTAGTTTCCATCATGGTATTCGATATCCATAGATGGTGCGGGAACCACGAATCACGTTGTCTGCGGCCCGCACTGGGCCATCAGATGAAGCGGTAATTCTATTGATGCCAATGTCCCGGACATGGAAGGAGAAAACCGGCTGCCATAGATCTACCGGAATTGCTGGATTGTCCACCAGTGCGCAAAACGGCACGGCGATCTCGGCGTCTTCATCAACGCAGGCCAGCTGCAGTTTTTCACCGGTTTTTTCCTGGGTGAAAGTCATAGTGAGAACGATGCTCGGCGCAGCATCGGCAGGAGGCTCAGAGCAGCAAGCTACTTCGTAAACTTTCAGAAATGTGCCTTCCCCGTCGCCTTGGGATCCGGCGAAGACCCAACGACCTGACAAATCGGGCAGCAGCGGCGCACCCAGCTGCGGGTGTACTTCACCAAGTTCAATCGTATCGGTTGCAAACCAGAACGAACGGATCGGCACAGGCGGCTCCAAGCCAAGGCGCATCCTGGCTGAGTCCGAAGACGTGAACTCAAACGTTGCGACCTGTTGTGCAGTGACCTCAGGCGCCTGAAATGGGCAGTTAAAGCACGCGCCGTTTGCCGCAGAAAACAGCGGTGCAACGACAATACCGTCCTTTAGCCGGCCGCTACCTACTAGCCATTGAGCCTGCCCATCAGCGTCAAATCCGTAGACAGTGGCGGTGACCGTGTCACCTTGGCGGTCGATCGTCACCCCGCTTCCCGGCCGGTTGGGGTTCCACCATAGTCCGGTATTGGGCGGAGGTGTCCGGTCCATCTCGGCAATCTGCCGAAGGTAAACGTCGTCAGCAAAGACGGATCGAGACTCTTCCACACCTTTGTCTTTCGATACCAGCAGGAGTACCTCAACCGATCGAATATCCGGTCCCGCATCGAATCGACCGCGTAGCTTTTGCCAATACTCGCCAGCACCTTCAGTTTCGACGCTCGGAAATTCTGACCTGGATAAGGTGTCCACTCGGCATTCAGGCTGAGTGAATGCATGCAGGTTGACCAAGCCATGCGTATTTCCCTCGGACTCGTAGGCCGGGACATAGACGTTGGCACCGTATTCCAATGAAGTCTCAGGCTCGATGTTCACGCACTGAGTCAATACGATATATCGCCCGCCCCCAAATGGACGCCAGGCGATCAGCTCAACGGAGCCAGAGCCGATGTCTCCCGAATAGTCCAAACGCCGAGGGTCGGGCGGCAGAACGTAGGGGTTTCCCCACCCCTGGTAGGAACCTGTGAAGCTGGCGTTGGCCAACAGATTCGTTTCTGCCGATGCCACATAGGCAAGCAGTAGAAGCGGGAGTAACGTTAGTTCTTGCCAGACCCGAAGCTGTCGCCTTAATCGGCGGTCGCCCAAAGCCACGCGATTTGTTTTGGCTCGCGAGATCATATGGCCATTATTAATAAATTCCCGGCGCGTTGGCTAGTAAAGGGCTCACCAGTTTCTAACAAGCGGGCTGTCCCAAGACGAGTTGCTAGACGGCAGAATCCAGCCGATCGGCGATTCTTTCTAGTCTCTCAACGACCGGTGTGATGTCAGACGAGATTCTCTGACCGGGGGCGGCTTTTCCAACTCCGCGCTGCAGCAGGTCAATCACGTTGTCGACGATGACCCTGACCTCCTCGTCGGGCGCGTTCTTCAGCATATGGGTGCGCATGGCGTATTCGAGTGAGCCGAAAAACAGATCTCGGATGATCCAATGGGGTACGTCATCACGAAGCTCCCCCTTGTTGATGGCGTCGCGAACGACACGATCGAAAACGGCGACATACGATTTGTTGTACTCATACGGCATATCGCTCTGGTATTGGCTCACTTCCCTGAAGCGCGCGATCATCAGCTCGAGTATCCGCCAATCTGCCAGACAACGCTCAATGTGGTGGTTGGCCAGAAACTTGAGGCGGGCATAGGTATCGTCGAGGTCTTGGATTCCTTCCTCAGCCCCTCTCGTAAGCTCCTGGTAGAACCGGCCGATGACGGCGAGCAGGAGCGCATTCTTATTCTTGAAGTAGAGGTAGACCGTCCCCTCGGCGACACCGGCGCGGCCTGCAATGGCGGCCATCTTCGCGCCCTCAAATCCGTTTCTGACAAACTCTTCGTGGGCAACGGCGACGATGGCTGCCTCGCGCTCTTCGAGACGTTCCCGGCGGGTTTGCGACGGCTTGGCTTGGGCGTCGGGCATCGCTAGAGCCCCATCTGCCGTGCTGCCAGGTCGCGCATGATCTCCTCGGAGCCACCGCCGATCGCCATGACCTTCACCTCACGATAAAGACGCTCGACGGGATTGCCGCGGAGGTAACCAGCGCCGCCCAAAATCTGCATGGCCTCGCTGGCGCAAAACTCCAGCTCCTTAGTCGAGAAGAACTTGGCTTTGCAGATTTCGGCGATTGGCGTTTCGCCCTCGTTCACCGCCCAGCATATGTGCTGGATGTAGGACTCCACGACGTCAGCCCGCGCGGACATCTCAGCCAGCTTGTGGCGAATCACCTGATGTTCGATCAGGTGCTTGCCGAAGGTTTTGCGTTCGCGTGCCCACGACAGCGACTCGTCAATCAACACCTTCATCATGCCAAGCGCCTGCGCGGCCATGAACAGTCGCTCCATGTTGAAGTTGTTCATGATGGCAATAAAGCCGCGATTCTCTTCGCCGAGCAGGCTCTCCGCCGGAACACGACAGTTGTCGAAATAGAGCGTCGCTTGGTCGGAGCACCACCAGCCCATCTTCTTGCCCATTTCGGTGCGGCTGAAGCCGGGTGTATCGACATTAACCAGGAATAGAGAAATTCCTGTCAGGCCTTCACCTCCGGTTCGTGCGGCAACCACAAAATAGTCGGAGTTCATGCCGCCGGTGATGAAGGTTTTACTCCCGTTGATGACAAACTCGTTGCCATCGCGGTGCGCGGTAGTCTGGATATTGGCCACGTCCGAGCCTCCGGAAGGCTCCGTAATCGCCAGCGACGAGCCAATCCGGCCCGCCACGATGTCCGGCAGAAGCTTCTGCTTTGTGGCTTCCGACCCTAGAGCATGAATGGGCCCGATTGAGATGACGCGGCCACCGAGCGCGGCACCCACACCCGTAGCACCGCACCTGGCAATTTCCTCCGCCCATGCCGCGCGCATGAACGCATCGTCAAAGCCAAGGCCTCCGTAGGCCTCGTCAACGGCAAAGCCAAAGACGCCCAGCGCGCCGATCTTCTGGTGCAACTCCCAGGGGATGGCGCCGGCCTCTTCCCACTCCTCGACAAATGGCGTGATCTCCTGCGAAACAAAGCGGGACACGGTTTCGCGAAACGCAGCGCGTTCCTCGGTTTCGAACGGGTTTTTCACGGGTTCTGCCTGGTAATGATCAAATGTGAGGTTGACTCAGTTATTCTGAGTTGTTCTCATAGTGTACCCAGAGGAGAGCCGTTAAGCCAACGATGAGCAGCAAGACAATCCGCCTTGGCGGCGCCACCGGCTTCTGGGGTGAGTCGGCGCTCGCAATGGATGATCTGCTTGAGCGCGGTGGACTCGACTACCTGGTTTTCGACTTTCTAGCGGAAATCACCATGTCCATCATGGCGCGGGCACGTATGGCGAAACCCGATGCAGGCTATGCCCTCGATTTCGTTTCAACCTTTATCGAGCCGAGGCTGGACGAGATTGCCAAGCGTGGAATCAAGGTCATCGCCAACGCAGGTGGCGTCAACGCCAATGCGTGCGCCGCGGCGCTCCGAGATGCGGTCGACAAACACGGACTGGATCTCAAGGTGGCGGTCGTCATCGGTGATGACCTGTCTGATCGCGTAGAGCAACTGGCCGGTCGCGATATCGTTGAGATGTTTTCCGGCGATCCGTTCCCGCCGCCGGACCAGGTGGCGAGCAGCAATGCTTACCTGGGAGCGTTTCCGATTGCGCAGGCGCTGGCGGCGGGGGCGGATATTGTTATCACCGGGCGCGTGGTCGACAGCGCGGTCACCCTCGGGGCGTGCATCCATGAGTTTGATCTGGCGCCCGATGATCTCGACGCCCTCGCCGGGGCGAGCCTCGCGGGACACATCCTGGAATGCACCGCGCAGGCGACCGGCGGCAATTTCACGGATTGGGAGCTTGTAGCCGACGGCTACGAGTCTATTGGCCACCCCATCGCCGAAGTAGCGGCCGACGGTTCGTTTGTCTGCACGAAGCCTCCAGGCACCGGCGGAACCGTCACCCCGCATACGGTGGGCGAGCAGATGCTCTACGAAATTGGTGATCCGCAGGCGTACATCCTGCCCGACGTGGTGTGCGACTTCTCTGCGGTAACGCTGGAGCAGGTCGAGGCTGATCAGGTGCTTGTCAGGGGCGCAAAAGGTCTTCCAGCACCCGATTCATATAAGGTCAGCCTGACCTACGCCGACGGGTTTCGCGGCGGGCAGGTGGTGTTCTTCTACGGGGCGCAAGCCGATCAAAAGGCCCGACGTTTTGCTGAGGCTACCCTCGCGCGAACCAGCAGGCGTCTGCAGGAGCTTGGCCTTGGCAATCTCGCAGAAACCTGCGTCGAGCTCATCGGAGATGAAAGCCACTACGGGGCCCGACGCAAGGTCAGCGGCTCACGGGAGGTGGCGCTGAAGATTGCGGCCAAGCACCCAAGCGCGAAGGGCATCAGCGTCATGCTCAAGGAACTCATCGGCATGGCGCTCGCTGCGCCGCCCGGGCTTGCCATGTTTGCCGGCGGTCGGCCAAAGCCAACCCCCGTCGTTCGGCTGTTTTCCTTTTTGATCGCCAAAGATGAAGTACCGGTTGGCGTCGAGCTCGGGGAGCAGCGGTTCGAAGCAGATCTCAACGCCGGCCAGACTTTAGATATGAGCAAAATCCACCGCCCTGCGCCGCCCGATCAACCTGCAGAACCGGGCGTCGACATGCGGCAGGTGCCGCTGATCGACCTGGCGTTAGGGCGAAGCGGTGACAAGGGCAACAACGCCAACATCGGCATCATTGCTCGCAGGCCGGAGTTTCTGCCTTATATCTGGGCGTCGCTGACAGAGCAGGTCGTTCGGGACCGCTTTGCTCACTTCATCGAAGGCCCGGTCGAACGGTTTCATTTGCCCGGCAGCCATTCCATCAACTTCCTGTTGCATGACGTTCTCGGCGGCGGCGGTGTTGCCAGCTTGCGCAACGACCCACAGGGCAAGGGTTACGCGCAGCTGCTCCTCGACTTTCCGATTGCTGTTCCTGCAGCCATTGCGGAGGCGCTTTAGATGCCTGGATTCCAATCAAAAATCGACGTTTCGGGTGACTCGTTCGCCGCGAACCGAGCGGATATGGTTCACCTGGTAGACGAGCTTCGTGGCCTTGAAGCGAGAGCCGCCAGCCTGTCCGAGAAGCGCCGACCGCGCTTCGAGCAACGCGGTCAGCTCACCCCTCGTGAACGACTGTCCCGACTGCTGGATCCGGGAATGCCGTTTCTCGAGCTCTACAACCTCGCCAACTACCTCGTAGAAGATCCCAACCGCGAGACCAGCATTCCGGGTGCCAACATGGTGGTCGGCATTGGCTTTGTCAGCGGCGTCCGTTCGATGATCCTGGTGGACGACAGCGGGATTAATGCCGGTGCCATGACCCCGCGCAGCGTCAACAAGGCGGTGGGCGCGCTGGGGCTTGCCCAGAAGCTGAAGCTGCCGTTTGTCCACCTGGTGGAAAGTGCCGGCGCCAACCTGATGCAGTACGAGGTTGAGCTGTGGGCCTACGGGGGTGCGATGTTTCACGGGCTGGCCAAACTGAGTGCGGCGGGGATTCCGACGATCACCGTCCTGCACGGACCGTCCACGGCAGGCGGAGCCTACCAGCCGGGCATGAGTGACTACGTCATTGGCGTTCGAAAAAACGGCATGGCCGCCCTGGCCGGCGCAGCCCTGACCCGGGCCGCCACCGGCGAGATTGCCAATGAAGCTGAGCTGGGCGGTGCTGAGATGCATGCCACGGTGTCAGGGCTGGTCGAATACCTTGCCGACGACGACGCCCAGGGCATCCTCATGGCGCGTGACGTGGTCCAGAGGCTGAACTGGAACGACCGCTGTCGGCGTCCGTCTGGCGAGCAGTTCGCGGAACCGCGCTACAGCCCCGACGAGATCGCCGGGGTGGTCCCGGTGGATTACCGCAATCCCTACGACGTGCGCGAGGTGGTCGCACGCATCGTCGATGACTCTGACCTGCTGGACTTCAAGCCCGGCTATGGAGCCGCAACCGTTTGCACCCAGGCGCGCATTCACGGCCACGCCTGCGGGCTCATCGGCAACAACGGGCCGATCGACCCGAATGGCGCGACTAAAGCAGCCCAGTTTATGCAGCTTTGCGACCAGTCGGACCTGCCGCTGATATTTCTGAACAACACGACCGGCTACATGGTTGGCACCAAGTATGAGCAGGGCGGCATGATCAAGCATGGATCGAAGATGATTCAGGCCGTGTCCAACGTCCGTGTTCCGAAACTGACCCTCTATATCGGCGCCAGCTTCGGCGCGGGGAACTATGGCATGTGCGGCTTTTCCTACGAGCCCGATTTTCTGTTTTCCTGGCCCAACGCGATGACCGGGGTCATGGGCGGCGAGCAGGCGGCGTTGACCATGGAGCAAGTCGCTCGCGTGTCGGCCGAGCGTCGCGGTCAGCCGGTTGATGAAGAGAAGCTCGCCAAACAGCGTGCCGCCATCACCGCCCACTTCGACAACCAGTCCGACGCGTTTTACACCTCCGGCCGAGTCCTCGACCATGGCGTGATTGACCCGCGCGATACGCGCCGGGTCCTGGGGTTCGCGCTGGAGACCTGCTGGGAAGCGCGCCATCGCAACCTGCAGCCGAACAGCTTCGGCGTTGCGCGGCTGTAGACCGATGAAGCCAACTCCCAAGAACCCAAACCCGATGACCATCGATCGTGTGCTCATCGCTAATCGAGGCGAAATCGCGTGTCGCGTGATTCGCACGGTCAAAGCTCTGGGCCTGCAGGCGATTGCCGTTTACTCAGACACCGACGTCAACGCACCACACGTCAGCCTTGCGGATGACGCTGTCGGGATCGGGCCGGCTCCAGCCCAGGATTCTTATCTGAGCATCGAAAAGATCCTGGATGCTGCCAGGAAGTCGGAAGCGCAGGCCGTGCACCCGGGCTACGGTTTTCTGTCCGAAAACGATGAGTTTGCGCGAGCCTGTGAGCAGGCGGGCCTTGTGTTCATTGGCCCCACGCCGGAGGCGATTGCCCTGATGGGCAACAAGGCTGCGGCAAAGCGTCACATGATTGCTGCCGGTGTTCCGTGTGTGCCGGGCTATGAGGGCGAAGATCAGTCGGATGAAGCCATGGCCACCGCGGCGGACGCGATCGGCTATCCCATTATGGTCAAGGCGGACGCCGGTGGCGGGGGTCGAGGGATGCGGCTCGTGCAGGGCTCCGATGAGTTGGCCGCGGGTCTTGAACTCGCGAGGTCCGAAGCGGCCAGCGCCTTCGGCTCAGATGAACTGATCCTGGAAAAGGCCATCCTGAGGCCGCGACATGTGGAGATCCAGGTTTTTGCCGACACCCTCGGCAACGTGGTCCATCTCGGTGAGCGCGATTGCTCTGTGCAGCGTCGGCATCAGAAGGTGGTCGAGGAATCGCCGTGCCCGGTGCTGACCAACGAGGTGCGGGAGAAAATGGGAGCGGCGGCCGTGGCGGCCGCCCGCAGTATTGGCTACCGCGGCGCCGGTACGGTCGAGTTTCTGCTGGATGACGCGCATCAGTTCTATTTTCTTGAGATGAACACGCGCCTTCAGGTGGAGCACCCCGTTACGGAACTGGTAACAGGGCTCGACCTGGTGGCGCTGCAGCTCAGGGTCGCCAGCGGTGAGCCGCTGGGTTTTGAGCAGGCGGATATACAGCTTGATGGTCATGCCATCGAGGTGCGGCTCTGCGCTGAGGACGTCGCCAAAGGCTTTCAGCCCAGCGCCGGCAAAATCGACTTTTGGCGCCCTGCAGTGGCTGAGAATGTCCGAACCGATGCAGGCATCGAGTCTGGTTGCGAGGTATCACCGTACTACGACTCGATGCTCGCCAAGGTGATCGCGTGGGGAGAAACGCGCGAAACGGCTCGAAAGCGTCTGATTGACGCGCTGGCCGACACCGCCTTCTTCGGACCCGCAAGCAATCGAGATTTCTTGATCGAAGTACTGGAGACGGACGCCTTCACGCAGGGTGACGCGACTACCGCGCTGATCGACGAGTCTTTCGATCTCGAAAACCTGGATCGAGCGACACCGTTTGACCAGGCGGCGGCAGCAGTGGTGCTCAGCCATCGCGCCGCGCGCGACGCGGCGCACCGTCAGTCGGTTTTAGTGTCAGCTCCATTGCTGAACTGGAGCAGCAGCGGCGCGCTGCGCACGCCCTGTTTGCTGGAATCGAGCGGCGCCTCGTTCGAACTATGGGTCCATCCGATTGGGACAAACACCTATCGTGTGTCGGGCGATGAAGAGCGCGATATCGAGGTCCTGTCATTCGATCCGCCTGACGCACAGCTCAGCATCCACGGTCGCCGTGCGAAGGTGACATTCTGTCAGGACGGCGACGGGCATCTTGCTCTGGCGCTGGGTCGACGTCAGGCGACCTTTCAGAATCGCCTGGCGGCTGCAGTTGCCGGTGACGAAAAGGATTCCGGCGGGCGCGTGACCGCGCCGATGCACGGGCTGCTTCAGGACGTCATGGTGAAAAAAGGTGACACGGTTGAGAAAGGGACGCCGCTATTTGTCCTCGAGGCGATGAAAATGCAGCATCGGGTTTTGGCTGACGTGCCGGGTACCGTCGAACAGGTGTGTTTTGCGGCGGGAGATCAGGTCAGCGCCGGTGATCTGCTGCTGGACATCTCGACGCCGGACGGTCCCTGAGGAGGGAAAGCATGAACTCGGAGCTCTGCAGGAAACTGGGAATCGAATTCCCGCTGTTTGCGTTTAGCCACTGTCGCGACGTGGTTGCTGAGGTGACTCGTGCTGGAGGTATGGGGGTCTTCGGCGTGGTGACGCTTCCTCCTGAACAGCTCGAGCAGGAACTCCAGTGGATCGACGATCGGGTCGACGGCAAGCCGTACGGTGTGGACCTGCTTGTACCCAACAATTTTGAGGGCAAATCGGACGCCCTGGATGAACAACAGCTGCTGGCGGGTCTTCCCGAAGAACATCTGGCGTTCGCCTCACAGCTACTTGAGCAGCACGACATCGATCCAAGCACTATGGATGAGGACAGGCGCACACATCTGCGCTTCGCAAGGAACCTCCAGGACTTCGGCGCGGCGGAACTGCTGGATGTGGCCTTGTCACACCCGGTCGGCCTGATCGCCAACGCGCTGGGTGTCCCGCCTCCGATCATGCTGGAAAAAGCGAGAGAGAAGGGAGTGCCCGTCGCTGCGCTGGTGGGAGCACCGAAACATGCTGTGCGCCAGGCCCAGGCAGGCGTCGATATTCTGATCGCCGCGGGCGGAGAGGCGGGAGGACATTGCGGTGACGTATCCACGTTGGTGCTGGTGCCCGAAATTATCGAGGCGGTTAAACCCTACGGCAATGTGCCTGTCCTGGCGGCCGGCGGAATTGTCACCGGTCGACAGATGGCGGGCTGTATGGCGATGGGAGCTGCCGGCGCCTGGTGTGGATCGGTATGGCTGACCACAACAGAAGCGGAGACGACGCCCGCCGTCAGAGAGAAGATGCTGCGTGCATCGTCTCGCGACACCGTCCGGTCCCGCAGCCGAACCGGCAAGTTCTCGCGGCAGCTCAAGTCGACCTGGACCGACGCCTGGGAAGCATCCGGCCCCAGTCCCCTGCCCATGCCGTTGCAGTCACTGGTGGCAGAGCCCGCGCTGGCACAGATCGACAAACTGTCTCAGGGTGGCCACGCCGGGGCTGAGGAGCTGGCGACCTACTGGGTGGGGCAGGGCGTGGGCCTGATGAACGAACTCAAGTCCGTACGCACGCTGATGCAGGAGTTTCAGGAAGACTTTCTTGAGGCCTGCGAGCGGCTGCAGTCCGCCGTTGGAGAGTAGTCATGTTTCAAGAAGCCGCGGATTTTTGTGCTGAGAGTGAGGCGCTATATGTCGAGCTGAAGGACCTTGACGACCAGGCGCTGGACACGCCAACGCTGTTCAAAGGGTGGACGTTTAACGATGTCCTTGGCCATCTTCACTTCTGGAATCTTGCCGCCGTCATGTCGGTTGAAGACGAAGCTGCTTTGGTGGCGCTTCTCGGGCGTGCTGCCTCCGCGATCCCTAAAGGCGGCCTGCGCCCGTTTGAAGACGAACAGCTAGGACACAAGCGCGGCGAGACGCTACGAGAGGCGTGGCGTGATGGATTTCTGAACGCGGCCGAACGGCTTGGCTCCGCTGATCCAAAGATGCGGGTGAAGTGGGCCGGGCCTCCGATGAGCGTCAGGTCGAGCGTAACGGCAAGGCTGATGGAGACGTGGGCCCACGGGCAGGCGGTCTACGACGCGCTCGGAAAGGAGCGCGAAGATACCGACCGAATCAGAGGCATCGCGTTTCTGGGCATCAACACCTACGGGTGGACCTTTGCCAATCGAGGGCTCGAGGTACCCGATCCGCCTCCCTGGGTCAGGCTTGAGGCGCCCAGCGGCGAGACCTGGGAGTGGAACGAGTCCAGCGACACGAACTGGATCACGGGCCGCGCAACGGAGTTTTGCCAGGTTGTGGCGCAGACCCGGAACGTCGCTGATACCCATCTGAAAGTCGTGGGTGAGATAGCAACGCGGTGGATGGCAATCGCGCAGTGTTTCGCTGGGCCGCCCACTGATCCGCCTGGGCCCGGAACACGGCACAAAGCTGACCACTAGGTTCCCAGGGGCGTTATTCGGTTCCCTCAAAACCGTCGTTGAATAAGCCTGGGAGCCGCAGGAAGCGACCCCGCACGCTGAGCGGGTCACTGTCTCCCACAAACGAATGCCAGACGATCATGAGGCGACCGTCTCTGTCACTGGAAATGGCTGGATAGCGTTGGAAGTTGTTCGTCGTATCGTTGATACGAAATTCGTCACCCACAAACGTGCCGTCTTTCATAACTCGTCGGGCCCAGATCTCGCGATCATCGCCGCCCGGCGCCGGGCCTTCCCACACAATCACGAAGCCACCTCGCCCATCCGCAGCGACGTCCAGGTTTTCCTGACTGCCTGCCGTATTCTGATTGACTCTGAGCTCGTCGGTAAGCGGCGTGCCGTCTTCAGCGTAGATTCGAGCCCTGACGTCCGGGACGCGGGTGTCACGATCGGACGGGAATGACGTAAAGTCGTTTTCCCAAGCGATCAAAAAGACGCCGTCTGTATCGGCCCCGACGGCCGTATTGTGCTGACTATGTGGTTCGGTCTGGTTGACCTGCTGCTCACCACCCAGTGGGGTGCCGTCTGAGGCGTAGCGTTGAAAAACCACGGCTCGCCAGTCAGCGTCGACGCTTCGGCTCTCCCAGACAGCGACAAAGCCGTCCGAGAGACCAGACAATTTGACTTCGTTCTGCCACGACTGTGAGGTGGTATTGATGCGAAACTCAGGTCCCGGCTGTCCCGCCGTGTCATAAATCCTGCCGTAGATTTCGCCCGCCAGCACACTTGGCTGGTCGCCATCGGCTCGTGGCTGCTCGTTACTTTCCCAGGCCACCATCAGATTCCCCGCGGAATCAAAGGCGGGAAACGGGTCGGCCTGGTCATTCTGGGTGTATACGTTGACCTGGAACTCGTCGCCGACCGGCGTTGCGTCCCGATTCAGCCGCTGACCGTAAACACCGAATTCGCTGCCGTCCTGATCGCGGCTGCGCCAAAAAACCACAAACGAGCCGTCGGGCGCGACAGCCGCAGTCGGCTGGCTCTGTACGCTTGTCGTCTCCGTATTGACGATGAATTCTGGGCCTAGCGGGTCTCCAGCAGCATCGTAGAGCTGAGCAGCCACCGCGTGCTGGTCGCCGTCCTGGCCGATGCTTTCCCAGACGACGAGCACCCGACCGCTGCGGGCCATGGCAAGCCTTGGAAAACCCTGGTTCTCTGGGAAATAGCTGTTGACCCGGAACTCGTTGCTGTCAAAAACGACACCGCTGTTGCCAAGCGTCGTTTGGGCAACCGAAGTCAGTGCTGCGGAAAGGCCGGCAATCAGCGTAAGCATCAGCCCGCGAATATGTGGCGTCATCGTCCCTGAAGTTCCTTAAGAGCACGGGTAGGCGCTCGAATTGCCTTGAAGTTACGGTTTTCTGGGTTTTATAGCTGTGATTAGCCGCACGAATCCGCTCTGTTGTGCTGTCCTGGGTTCGCCGGTATTGGTGTGCCGGCGTATTTCTTTTGTCGGATGTTGGGAAGTACGCCTGCTGCTAGGATGATGACGATGAGAGCCATTCATAGACTTGTGGTTACGCAACTCCTCCTCGTAGGGATGGTGCCGTCCTTTGGGGCCGAGGAGGGGTACCCCATACCGAGCGTCTTCGAAAACAACCGGGTGATTGTTACGCCGACTTTGTTGAACGGCGATTCGCTGCGGTTTTATACCGATACGGGTGGTGGCTTTAACGCCATCAAACGGTCTGTAGCCGACAAGCTTGGTGCTGCCGCTGCCAGCGAAGCCATCGAGCTTCCGGATTTTGTCGATGGCTCGTCAATTCCCGCTAATCCAATTTTTAGAAACGGCCAGCTTCAGGTTGTCGAAGACGATGTCCTAAGCCAGAACTACGACGGCTTTCTCGGCGGACGGTGGTTTGGCGACCGAATCTGGGAGTTCGACTACGAAAAAAAGCGACTGGTATTGCACGACAAGGTGCCGATTCCCGTCATCGAGCCCATGACGGGATTGTCGCTCGGTTTTCAGGTTGGGGAGAACGGCCTTCGAACCATGCACTTTCCGAGGATGCCGGTTGTGATCGACGGCAAAGAGATCCAGGTGCTGTTCGATACAGGCGCCACAGCAACGCTAACTGAGAGCTCGGCAGACTATTTCGACCTGGGTGCTGGGGACGGCATCGGCATCAGCTTTATGTGCCAGGAGGTTTTTGACCAATGGCGATCAGATCACCCTGACTGGCCTTACCTTGAACGCGCGGACGAGGTCGGTAGGCGCAAGCTGCCCATGATTCAGGTTGCGGAAGTAGAAATAGGGGGGCTGAGCAGTGGCCCGGTGTGGTTCGCGAAGCGTCCCAACTCAGCCTTCAAACGGTATATGACGCAATTCATGGACAAAGAGGTCTGTGGCGCGATCGGGGGATCAGCCCTCAAGAGCTATAATCTGGTGATCGACTATCCCGGTGCGAGGCTGTGGTTGAGTCCTACTGATTAAGCTCTCTATGCTTCGCGCTTCGCAAAGGCACGATGAACGCAATAAGAAGGCCGCAAAGCAACGCAATGGACCAGGCCTCAGCGCTCATCAGCAGGACGACGTCCGCCGGATTACCCACGACAAGGTTCATCACCGGCATTCGAACGAGTGAGTGATCCAGTCCGAGAAGCAAAACTCCGTAACTGAGCCCCTTGAACAACGTGTTTCGGCCCGGCAGGAGATGACCGGCCCAGTAGTAGATCAGTACCTTAAACGCATAGGGGACGAGGGCGGTCACGAAAGCGATAGCCACAATCGATGATGGCAATGGCTCCGCAACCACGGCGTCCAGCCGGCCGGCCTGGGCAGCGCGCTGAATGTAATCCTGAAGCACGCCCTCGCCGTACAAGACGTGGATAGAAAACCCAACTGCTGTTGCAACCAGTGTCGCAATAACCAGACGAACTCCTAGCGAGCGTGAGATTTCGGTTGAGTTGTCTATGCCCATGGCCGCTTGGTTTCAGGTTTCCAACAACAGCCTAGCCAAGGCAAGATTGGTCGTACAAAGCCTCGGCCTTCTCTCGCAAGGACTGGGCGACAGTGGGTGTAAAGAGCGTTTCCGCTCCACCTGCCATTATTTCAGTTGTTGCTTTCATCGACGCTTCCTTCGCTGCGAGATTTGCTAGATAGGTGTACAGGTACCGTTTCTCCAAATCGGTCCCCAGCGTACCGCGGTATGAGAATTCCATCGACAGCTGAATTAAGACCATCGCGTTACAGGAAACTGCTGCCTCCTGAATCACAGATTCGCGGCGGATCAAATGCTCAGTCACCAACTCCGGATACCTATAGAGTTGGTCCTCAATCAGCCTCCGAGAGTCCTCAAGAAACCTCAGCGTCGCGGGCGGATACCGGTATTGCGCAGCAAGTGACAAGAAATGATAAGCCCTGATTTTGTGGTTTCCATCGAACTGTTGGCATCGATAGAAGCGTTCGGCCATATCGATGACCAGCTGTTGATCGGCCTCCGAAGAATGTGCCCCGAGCAGATTTTCTCGACGCTGAATGTCCTCTTCAGTTGTATTTGCTGCATGTGAGCAGGATTTGTGCAGCAGAAAAAGCCTGAACGCCGCTGCCGCATCGCCCGCTTCCGCCGCATTCTCTACCGGCGCATACTCCAAGGCAGTCAGTGACAGGTTTTCATCTTGCAGTTCCTGCTGCAGCTTCTGCATTTGTCTCAGATCCCAGTCTTTCCAACGACTGTGAGGTGAGCCCTGTGGCTGACTTAAGCGAGGTCCTTTCTTGTCAGACACGGCGGCTGGGCCGTCATTTTGGTCGACTATTGGACGTTCTTTGCTTAGCTCTTCGCCGTTCGTGACTTCGGTGGTTACCAGATCTGAGGACTGGTCTCTGGCTACACGATTCTCATGGCCGCCAACGAAATAGCCCGAGCCGAAAAGCACAACGCCAATAACTGACAGCGCTAGTTTGGTCATTTGCCACTCCCAGAACAGAAAGGGTTCCGATTGGGATCGACTCAATTCTTGGAAAGAGTCGTCACTCCTGGAATCCCTATTGGGTCAGCAAAAGGTAGCTACGGCAAGTGGGCGAGCACTGCCCGCACTCTCGAATGACTCTCATGGTTGGGATTGGCGAGACAGTCGAGGAACCGCTCGGTAAATCCTTGCGACGTCATGGACTGAAGCCGGGGCATGCGTGATAGCCGCCACTTCCAGGCGGCAAGCACCTCATGGCTGGCAGGACCGTCGAAACAGAGCTCCGAATCGTTCAGGTCAGCCGACCAAGTGATAGACAGTCCCGCCTCCTTGATCCAATCATCGAGCAGGTGCGCGGCGTCGAACCAGTAGCTTCCCGATGATCGGGCGTCGTCGACAAAGTCGGCGATCGCACCCTTGTCTGCGCCCTCTAGCGGTTCATGACCCAAGAGATCAGCCATCTCAACGACTGCAATCCAGCCGCCTGGCGAAAGGCTTTGACGGATGCGCCTCAGCCATGAAACTGGATTCCCGACATAGGCGATCGCAAACGAGGTCCAGATGCCGTCCAAAGACTGTTCGGCCGAGAAATCAAGAGCGCCAAAATCGGCGCAAACCCAATTGACTCCACCGGGATCGAGCTTGGCGTTTTGGACAAGATCAGCGTCCGCGTCAACGGCGGTAACGTTGGCGCCGTTCTTGGAAAAGTGTCGGGAAACGAATCCTGAACCCGCACCCAGGTCCAGGATCCTTTTGCCCTTAATGTCTCCGAGCTGTTTATAGACTCGATCAAATGAGCGCCAGCTTTTCTGTTGTTCGTACTGTTGGTAGAGGCTCGTGTCCACGGCCTTGCGCTCCCTCATCAATTTATCTCGAACAGCCTAGTGTTGCTGAGACCAAGTCACCCGTTAATCATCGCAGTTATCGGTGGGGTCCACCGAAAAAATTGGAAAGTTTCCGCTCAGGCCGTTGGTGAACTCATAGCTTGCCGTACCGGAGTCGCAAGTCTCCAGCTCAATGATGAGCGTCCCGACGCTGCCCGGCGGTGATGGAAGCACGGGCTCAGGTGAATCGAACGCACCACCCCGTACACTCGCAAGATCGAGCTCAGCCCTCGAGCCGACAATGGGCCCAAAAGCGGTCATCCAATGTGGATCTGGCTCGCCAAGCGGCCCGTCTTCAAGCGTAAACGTGAACCAACCGACAAAAAGGGCGCCCCCGTCGTTCACAACATCAAAAAACAGGCCCTGCCCCGGTGTTTCCGGGTTGAACCATGCCCCCTCGGACGCCGAGTGAATTCCGAAGGCAGGCGGCTGGCTCAGCTCGGCCGAGACCGTGTAGTTCCAAAAGCATATGCCGCCCTGCGTGTTGGCGATCCAGCCTTCAACATCGTCCTCGACGAGCTGGGGGTTTCCGTCACAAAGCTCGATGGCAAAGTCGCCAAAGCCTTCAACCTCGGTGACATGCCAGCTCCAAAGGGGCTCGTTGGGATCTGCCTGATTGCGGTTAAAGCCATCGGGTCCCGCTGCGATTTCGGCTGAGATGATCGTGCGGCCGGCGGCTGGACCGAGATCGATGATCTGCCGTGCATGATCAATATGAGCAGGGTCTTCGAGCGGGACCAGATAGGAAAGCTGCCGGTCACCCTGCAGAGGTGAGACGACAAACCAGGTCGCCTCCTCGTGTTCCGTTGCATGCGCCTGTAGGGCGGCGCCGAGCAATATAGGGATCGTAGCGAGCTGGAACATTAAACGTATTCGACGGCGTTGCATGAGTTGCCTCCATAGTTTGGCTGAACATAAAGACGACGCAGTTGGGCTTCTATCGAATCCGCAACGGGCCGCTTGTAGTGTTCATACGAGATGCGGCGAAAAAACTGATCACCGCTTCAACAGAAACTCTGCGGTCCAATCGAAAAAGAGACCGTTGGTTTGATCAGCTTTTTGCTGGAAAGCCGTATGGGATAGGGGAGGACATTTTGAGGGCGAGTGTTGCTCACATAACTGGCCCCGTCGTCGGCTCGCCAGCCCAACAAATCAATTGTTAAATCCGGCCAGGCAGGTCGTTCATCCATGGTTAATTCTCGGTGCGTAGCATGAACAGCATGTTGAATTGGCGCTCCGGATCGAAGGCAAAAAACATGCTTGAGAAAGTCAAAGCAGCAGAACGTCAGATATTGACGGCACATCCGAACGGGCACTTCTATTCTCCCGTCGTGGATCCCGCCAGCCTGACTAGTGATCTCTGGGAGCAGCGGCGCGGTCTCATCGGAATCGACTTTTGCGCAGAGCGGCATCGCCGGCTCCTTAGCGACTGGTTTCCGAGATATCTGCCAGATTTCGATTACCCCTCCGGCGAGCCAGAAGACCCGACTCGCTATTTCATCGGCAACTCACAGTTTTCCTGGCTGGACGCACGGGCGCTTTTTGTTTTTCTTCGTGCGCTCAGGCCGCAAAGGATGATTGAGGTCGGGTCTGGGTTTTCATCACTACTTTCCGCTGACGTGAACCATCGCTTTCTGGACGGCAGTATGGATTTGACCTGCATCGAACCCTATCCCCGCGCATTTTTGAAGGCCACGATTCCTGGCCTAAATCGTGTGGTGATCGAAAAGGTTGAAGACGTTGATCCGGGGCTCTTCGAGGAGCTCCGCAGTGGCGATATCCTGTTCATCGATTCATCTCACGTCGCCAAAACGGGAAGCGACGTCAATCACCTGTTTTTCGAGGTCATACCCAGACTGGCGGCCGGCGTCTTCGTCCACATCCACGATATTTTCCTTCCTGATGAATACCCTAAGGACTGGGTGCTCAATGAAAATCGGAGCTGGAACGAGCAATATCTGCTGCGAGCTTTTCTCATGTTTAATCAAAGCTTCGAGGTGTTTTTCGGCTGCAGCTACGCCCACCGGTTTTTCCCAAGCCTGGTCGGCGCTGCGCTCGGACTTGGGGGGCAGTCTTTTGGTGGTGGAAGTATGTGGATTCGGCGACTACGCTAACCTCCGTTTGGTCTTCCACCAACGATTCGGGGCACGCATCAACTAGCGCTTGATGCCATGGCAGATCACAAACTCACCAGGAATCGCAAAGCCGTGGGCGTTTTGGTGTGATCTGATGGAATCCAGGTAGGTACGCCTTACCCGCTCCTTGGTTGCTGGTTCGAATCGACTATAGGCAAGCGCTACCGGACCTCCCAACAGCGCAGCGTCCGCCGCCGCCTGTGCGTTGTCATAGGGCAGGGTGCATTGCAGCCGGCGTTGACGGACGCTCGAAAACCCCGCCTCTATCATTTGCCCGGCCAGCATGTCCTCAGCCCCGAGGTGGAAGAACATGGGGCACACCGTCGACTGAACCTCGGCGTCGACGATTGGAAAGATTTCGGCCCATCCACATTTGCTGCGGTTTCCCCATACGGCAAAAACCGCCCGGCCGCCTGGTAGGAGTACGCGAAACGCTTCGCGCAAGGCGTTGAGTGGGTTTGGGCAATACATCAGGCCCAGCGCGCAGGTCACCAGGTCGAAGGTTCGGTCGCCGACCGCGGTCAGCTTTTCGGCATCTGCGCGAAAAGCCTCGACCTGTCGGTGATAGTCTTCTTCGGCAATCTGGCGCACGATTTCCACCATCGCATCAGACAGATCCGTGGCGAGAACCTGGCCCTCCGGCCCGACCGCGTCAGCCAGTGGAAAGGTCACCATGCCCGTACCACAGGCCATATCGAGCGCTGATTCACCGGGGCGTGGTGCGGCGAGCTGCATGAGTGCTCGATGCGCAGGTGCGAGAGGTTTTTGCCAACCGGTCTCGTAGAAGGCCGCAGCCTTGTCCCATCCATAGCGTTGAATGCGTCGTTGAAAGCGCTCGTTCATTGGGCTGACTCTCGAATCGGTATGACTTTCACATGTGTTTCGATGGGAGTGCGGCAGTGGACTGCGTCCAGTAGTGGGCTCAGCTCCAGCGACCGCTGGACAATGGCGTCGACTGTTTCGGGTGGTTCGCTTGTGAAAACCCGGATATGCAGCCGCCCTGCCTCAAAGCCGGGCGCAGCGCTTGCGCATACGCCGAGCTGGCCACGAGCGTCCACGTCAGTTTCAAAGCGAACATCAATTTGACCCACCTCGACGTCGGCCCGGATCGCAAAGCTTCTGATGCCGACCGCCACACAGCTGGCCATGGCGGCCCGAAGCAGACCAGCGGGCGAAGGTCCCTGATCAGTGCCGCCCATGCTCGGAGGAACGTCTGCAACGAGATCATGGTGTTTTTCGCGTATCAGGCATTCCATGCTGCCGTTCAGCGTGGCTGTTGCATGGTAGCTTCGCTGCCCGAAGGCCGGCTTTTCGGCAACGAGCCGGACAGCGCGGTCCAGCGCCGCTTTTGTGTCGTTGAGGCTTTGCATCGAGTCACTCCTTCAAGCGCTTACGCAACTCGCGGTCTGCGCCCATCCAAAAAACCGACCATGTGGACTGCGAGCTCTCTGGCATCGTCGGCGGCGCCGTCAATAAGGCTCGATTTGCGCCGCCGCATGAACGGCAGACCGAGGGTGTAGAGACCGGGTGCGTTTATCACGCCACCGTCGTGCTTTAATCGTCCGCGCTCGTCAAAAATCGGGACGTCAATGAACGAATAGTCTGGCCTCATTCCGGTGGCCCATAGAATGGTGCCGACGCTGGCAGCTTTGAGATCGAGCACCAGATCCGGGTCCTCGGGCACCTGAGTCGGCTGAAGGCAGCCAGCGACCGGGCTTGATCCGTCGGGCATCGACTGATCGATCCACTCGTCCAAAGTACGCAGCAACCGCTGCATTTTCAGGTCAGCCAGGCGACAGACGTTATGCAGGTTCCCGGAAAAGAGCGCCGTGTTATCGCGAAATGATGTCAACCGTCCGACGATTTTTACCCCAAGCGCCTGCAGCCGATTGAGGTCAACGGTGCGACCGCTCGAACTGCCTACCAGTTGGAATGAGGGCAGCGTTCGGACGCGCAACAGATCGTCAACGTCGTTGATGCCATGATCAAAATAACCTGCGGCATCCATCAGCCACAGGATGTCGTGCCCTCGATAGCTGCGAGGAACCCGAACGTGTTCTCCAACCGAAAGGACGACGTTGTAACCGGCCTGGGCAAGCTCCTCTGCGAGCTGCGCACCGCTGGCTGATGCACCGACCACCAGCACCGAAGCGCCGACGATATCGTGCGGTCGCTTGTAGTCCCGGACGGTTATCGACTTCACGAAAGTCGGTCGGTTAGCCGCGACCTTTGGTAATGTGGGAACGGTCATTGCCCCGTTTGCCAGGACCACGCAGCGGCACTGCCAGTCGCCCCGGTTGGTCCGAACCACATAACCGTTGCTTGATCGTTTGACCGAGAGCACGGTGGTTCGCTCTTCGACCGGTGCTCCGACGTGTTGGGCATATTCATCAATAAAGCTGACGGTCTCGGCCAAGGTCCGGTATCCCTTCGGATCTGGCCCGCGGTACTCATAACCCGGGAGCCGGCTCTGCCAGTTGGGCGTGAGGAGACGCAGCGAGTCCCAGCGCTCGGTGCGCCAGGTGTTTGCTACCTTGCCGCGCTCCAGGACTACGTGCTCGATAGCGTGCTGTGCGAGGCAGTGGCTCATGGCCAGGCCCGAATGACCTGCGCCAATAATGACAGTTGTTACTGTTTTCATTCGCTGCAGTCCTGGATGATTGGCAGGTGAATCGCCCTTAGCCTCGGTGGCTAAGGGCGGGGGTTAACCCTCTGTGATCAGGAATTCACCGTGACAAAAACGTTTGTTGGATTGGTGATGACGTCGAACACCGCTGAGCGTTTCTGGGACTGAGCGACCAACGCTTCGATGTCTTCGGTGCTCGCCTCCGCGTCGATGTCGTACGTGACTCGGATTGCGCTGAATCCATTGCGCACCTCGGGGTCGATGCCCAAAATTCCGTGGAGGTTCATGTCGCCCTCGACGGTCGCCTCAACCGAACGCAGCTCGATTTCGCGGTTTTCCGCCACGGACGCAATACCGGCCGTCAGGCAGCCGGCGAGCCCCGCTAGCACCAGCTCTACCGGTGTCGGCGCAACGTCGGCGGCGGCAAAGACTTCCGGGTGGTCAGAATCGACGGTAAATGTCCTGCTGCGTTTCTGAATTTCGCCAAGGCCAAAAAACTGGTCGATCTCCATCCGCGTATGCACGCCGCCGAGCCACCGACTGCGGGCCGCGAACCTGAAGTTTGCCGCCTCCGGCGCAGCTTCCAGACTTTCGCGTGCTTCCAAGATAGCGGCGACGTCGACCCCGTTAAGCTGAGAGGTCGAGGGTTGTTGTTCGTTCATAACGTTGCTCCTTTCCAAGCGCGAGACAGACAGGGCAGGACGGCCCCATCCGGGGCAGCTGCGCTGCCGGTAAAGTGTTTTTGAAGTAGTCGCCGAACCCGTCAGGGCCGGCCGCCGATCTGATTACGAGGCCTTGAGTCCAATGAGATCAAAGCTCTTGCCAAGGCAGACTCGTCCAATCGCGCCGACATGCCGGTGGTCGGTGCCGCAGCATCCGCCGAATACTCGAAGCTTCGGGAGATAGGCCATCAGCCGTTTGTGCTGCTGGGCAAGCTCCAGAGGATTTCCCTCATCGAGCGTTTCGGCTTCGTCCAACTCTGCGTGGCTTTTGCGAGACGCATTGGTTCGAAGACCGCCGATCCTGCTTAGCCACTTTGAGTCGTTCTCGAGCACGGACTGAAAGTGGTCGGGGTGTGCGCAGTTGATCATGTAGTACGCTGGACTGCTCGATAGATCAGCGTCAACTTCCGCAATGGCGTCGCCTAGCGCCTGGCCTGATGGCAGGCGGCCGTCGGTTTCGACCGTAAATGACAGCACTAGCGGGACACCTCGTCGTGCGCAGGCCCGGTTGATACCGACCGCTTCGCTCGCGTGGGTCATGGTGATGGCGCTGATCATGTCGACGCCAGCGTTGGCAAAGGTGGCGACCTGGGCTCCGTGGTATTCGGCGGCCTCCTGCGGTGAAAGTACTTCCTGAGGTGCATAACCGTCACCGTAGGGTCCGATATTCCCACTGACGACAAACGGGCGATCGTCCTCAAACGCCTCGCGGAGCTCAAACAGCATTTGGATACCCTTCTGGTTAGCTTCCTGCAGGTCGCGCTCGCTGTAACCCAATTGACTGCCCCAGCGCTCACTCGCTCGCCACGTTGGGCTATCAAGTATCAGCCCCAGATTTTGCGAGCGCGCCACCTTGATGTAGCTCTCGTAGTACAGGCGAAGCGCGGTTTGTCCCCAGTCGCTGCGCAGAAGCGTGAAGGCGGCAAAAAGGGGCAGATCCAGCCCGTAGTGAAAAATCATGGTGGTTTCCAGGCCGCCGTCGGTCAGCAGATACTCATCATTCAGCTGAGGCAGGCAGCGCCGATACTTTGGGTTTTCCATCACGTCCTCTCGCTAGTTCCTTGTTCGTGGCTTTAAGTTACTCGCGGCCGACCGGTCAACGAATGACCGTTGCGCCGCAATTCATGACTAAACCGCCAGCTGTCAAAAAGAGCTCCTGAATTCCGCTCAAGCAGACTTTCGCCAGTCCGCCGGTGACAACCCGGTTTGTCGTTTAAAGGCCCGGGAAAAGGCTTCCGGCGCGCTGTAGCCAACGCGATAGGCCACCTCCGATGCGCTCAAGCCGGTATCTCGAAGCAAGGACGAAGCCGCGTCCAGTCGCTGCGCCTGCAGATAGGCGCGCGGACCGATGCCCATCACTTCCGAGAATCGGTCCACAAATGCCGACCGCGACATGGCAGCTGAGCGAGCTAAATCCTCGATCCGTGGCGGTTCCGACAGATCCTGGTGCATCATGGTGAGCGCGCGAGCGATGCGAGGGTCGGCCATCCCCGCTAGCCAACCCTCAGGTTGAGGGGTCCGTTCTACATGGGCTCGCAGCGCTTCAATCAGGAGAAGGCGGCACAGGCTGGAAACAAAATCTGTGCTGATGTGTCGCCCGCTGCCAAGCTCGCGAGCGGCCATTGCCATGGAGGCCTGAATCCAGTCGCGCATGGGAAGGCTATCGATATGAATGACCAGCAGATCCGGCAGGCTGTCCAGCAACGGCAAAGGCTGTGAACCCGTCGCCATGAATCCACACAGCATTTTTGTCGCCGCGCCACCACCGCCGTAGCGGATCTGGACGAGCCCTTCTGTCTCGGCGGGAATCAGCAAATCATCGCCGGAAACCGGCGTCACGCCGGTTTCGCTTGCCAGGACGTGCAGCGCGTTGGAAGGCAGAAAGATGATGTCCCCTCGCGTCGCGTGGTAGCGCTCCCGGTATCCGTCACCTGTGTCCATCGAAACCAGCAGCTCGCCTTCCGTGACGATGTGGTATGCGATGACCTGTGCCGGTTCGGTGACCCAGGGCTGGCAGTCCTCGTTCGTTACATGGGCCGTGATGGCCCAGGGCGCCGTGAATTCGCCCTCCAGGAAGACGGAGCCCTGGAGGTCAAGCGCGCCAATGATCTTCGCCAGAGGATCGGACGCGGACTGATGATTTCGGATTTCTGAACTCATGGACTTGAAGACGCTGCGGGCAACATGGACTTCTCGCCGCTACGTTGCGATTTCTGCGATTTTGAGGGGGTTCCAATCGGCCCTTGCCCGGACGCGATCGTTCGCCCTCGCCGATGGTGGCTTTCGGCGACCCCGCAACTTGAGAGAGACGATTTGCGACGGTTTACGTCTCTGCCCTCAACGAATGCTCTTAGGGCCTCAAATAACCGATCGGGTCGTTCGTCGAGTACTTCTTCTAGGAGATGACTCATTACGTTTACCTGTCGCATAGATGTCCGGTGACTAATAGGCTTCTATGAACGTCGTACGTAATCGAGCGTCAAACTGCGTCACGGCCAGATAAACAACGAACCTCTCGGGGGATTTGCCGCGGACCATCGTCTGACGACAACAACGTTTCTCGGAAAAAGCTGCCATGGAACACGAATTAACTGACTCAGACCTGATGCTTGATTGCAACCGAATGGTGCAGGCGGGCGAACTACGCAGGCTTTTTGATGCCTACTGGGATGCGCTCCCGTCGGACCGTTCTCGGCTGTTTGCCGACGTTGAGGCACTCGACCCGCTGCTCGCGGACCGGCTTCGCGGCCTGATATCGGCCGAAACGGATTCAGCACCTGCCGAAAAGGCGGCCTCTGGCGATCTGGCAGCCGGCAGAGAATTTGGTGCCTTTCGAGTCGTCGAACGACTTGGAACGGGCGGCATGGGCCAGGTTTTCCTGGCCCAGCAGGAGAAGCCGGTCAGACGCCGGGTCGCCCTGAAGGTTATGCCATGGCACGCTTCGCTCGATCCTGAGCAACGAGCAAGATTCACCGCTGAGCGTCAGGCGTTGGCAAGCCTTTCGCATCCAAACGTCGCCAATTTCTATGCCGCGGGCGAGACGGAGGACGGCCTTGCCTATTTTGCGATGGAACACGTCCCCGGCCAGCATATTGATCGCCATTGTGACGCGCTGGGGCTGGATCACCGGCAGCGCATTGAGCTGGTGCTCCAGGTTTGTGCCGGGGTTTCTCACGCCCACCGCAAGGGCCTGATTCATCGCGACCTGAAGCCCTCGAACATCCTCGTGACCGCGGACGGGGCCGAATCTCTGGCGAAGATCATTGACTTTGGAATTGCCAAGGCGGCGACCGCAGGCCTGCGCCCAGAGACCTTTGAAACGCATGCCGGCAGGATTGTCGGCACGGTCAACTACATGAGCCCGGAACAGGCGCGCGGCAATGTTCTGGTTGATACGCGAGCGGACGTTTACGCAATCGGCGTGCTGCTCTACCGGCTTCTGACGGGGCGAACGCCCTTCGCTTTCCAAACGGGCGAGCTGGCGCTTTCCCAGATTTTTCGGCGGCTTGAACAGGAGGATCCGAAGCCGCCGTCGGAGCTGGTTTCCGGCCCTGACGCCGTGTTTCTCCGGGGCGACCTGGATTGGATATGTGCCAAGGCGGTGGCTCGTAACCCGAGACGTCGCTATACATCCGTGGACGCGCTGGCGCGAGACCTGGAAGCATTTCTCGAACGACGGGCTGTCGAGGCCAGACCTCCGACAATCGCATATCGGTCAGCGAAATTTGTTTCGCGTCACCGTGCGGGGGTCGCGGCCTTCGGGTCGGTCCTGCTGGCAGCCTTGTTCACCACCCTGTGGTCAGTCCACCAGGCGAGACGAGTTGAGGTAGAAGCCAAAACGGCAAACGAGGTGATCACGCTGCTGCGAGAAGCGTTTTCTGCCGCGGATCCGAGTCAGGGACAGTCGCTTACCGTGCTGGACGTCCTCGGTCAGGCCGCTGGCAATCTTGACGGTCTGGCCGCCGAAAATCCGGTCCGGGCCCGCCTTTCCATGGAGCTAGCAGACGTCTACATGAATCTTGGGCAGCCAGTACAAGCCCTCGAACTCTGGAACGCTGCGTTGGAAATGCAGCTCGAACGGGAAGGCGAGCAGAGTGATGGCTCGCGGCGTGCGCTGGTCGGAAAGGCGATAGCCCACAGGGAGCTGTCACAGTTTGATGATTCAGAGGACGCGCTACGGCGGGTGCTGGAGCTGGAGGAAAAGCTCAACGGCCAAAACAGCTCACAGGCGCTGCTGGCCCGCAGCAATCTTGCGGCACATTTCCTGGCCCAACATCGCCATGATCTGGCACTCCCGCTTTTTAAGCAGGCTTACGTGGATTCCCTGGAAATCCACGGGCCGGAACATGCCAATACGCTGAAGATTGCGGCAAACCTGGCGCTGAGTCTTCGTGATGCTGACCTCGGTCGAGCGATCGACTTGGCTGAACTTGCGTTGACCGGGTTGACCGCTGTACCCGGGTCCGACGCCATTATGCTGGTTGGTCTGGAATACAACATGCTGACCATGCTCGGACAGGCAAATCGGATCGACGAAGCCACGGCACGTATCTCGGATCTTTATGGCCGAGCAGAGAAATTGCTGGGTGCTTCGCATCCGCTCACCCAATCCATTTGGGAATCCAAGGGGAATCTCGCTCTCGCATCCGGCGACCACGATCAGGCCATCGAAATCATGGAAAGGGCCCTGGCCCAACGTGTTGAAGCTCTTGGACCGGAACACCTGCAATCGATTCGTCTTCAGTCAAATCTTCTGTCTGCGCGGTTCGACCGAGGTGACGACCCAGAATCGTTGCGCCCCGCGGTCGATGAGCTGGTGACGAGAACGCGAGAATTCATGGAGCCCGACAGCCGGATCAGCATTCAGAGCATCGGATTGGCGATTGAGATCACCCTCGCAGCGGGGCGAACCGCTGACGCGAGAGCGTTGCTTGATGCAAACGAATTGCCAGAGGCCGAGCGTGACCGTCTGCTTAAGCTCGAGTCCTGGGCTGGTCGCAAAAAAGTCAGCGCGGTCAGTCGTTAGACAATGCGGTCAGCCCGGTGCCAGACCATCACCGGCGGCAGGCATGCCGCCCAGATGATCGATCAGCCAGGCCCTCGCAAAGCGCCAGTCGCGAGTGGCGGTGGCCGTCGAGACGCCGGTCACCGCCGCGGCTTCTTCGAGGCTTAGCCCGCCGAAGTAACGTAGCTCAACGATGCGGGCTGCCCGCGCGCTTTCCTCCGCGAGTTTATCAATGGCGACACTGAGGTCAAAGATTGTGAAATCATTCGGTTCACCGGCGATTCGGGACTCGTCATAGTCCACACGCTGCTGATCGCCGCCGCGCTTCTCGCTCGCGCGCCGCCGCGCGTGATCGGCCAGGAGCTGTCGCAGTCCCGTCGCGCACGCGCCGAAGAAATGTCGGCGGTTTTCAAATTGATGCGCTGAGCCTTCAAGCTTCAGATAGAGCTCGGAGATCAGCTCAGTCGGCTGCAGAGTCACGGGTGAGCGGCGTAGCCACGAAGCGGCCTGCTGCCTCAACTCGCCGTAGACCCGCCGATACAGCGCTTCCAGGCCATCGCCCTCTTCGGCGACGCGTTGGAGCAAAGCCGTCACGTCACCAGCTTCGGGCTTTCCGTCAGAGTGTGGATGATCGTTCACCAATCGCTCCGGTTCGAACGAGGATTGAACCACGCGTTTCTCTTTCCCGCAATTTCGGTTCGCTCCCGCACTCGCGGGTGATGACGAGAAATGCTTGTCGAATCCGTATGTAACTCAATAAGTGGCTGCTGCTGGAGAGAGGACGATGTTACACCGAGTCATAAAACGTTTTGTCGGTAAAAGATACATCAATCGTCTACCAAGCTTTTTCGTGATGTTTCTGGTGGCCGTAACGCTAGGCGCCTGCGGCGGCACCCGTGTGCTCCGCGATCCGTTGCCGCTGGAGAGCCTGCCGCCGCTCGCATTAGCCGGCGACTCGAAGATCACGGCATCGCTTGATCATGTGGTCCAGCCGAATGGCCCCGGCAGCTGGGCCAGGGATGCCATCTGGTATGAGTATCGTCTCACTCTGGCAAACCAAACAGGTTCACCCCTCGAGCTTGAGGAGGTTGTCGTGATAGATAGCCTGGATCAGCGGGTCGCGGCTTCGGATTCCCGTAAAGAGTTGGCGCGTAGCAGCCGGGCGCTGCTTCGACAGTTCGACGAAACGCAGAAAGCCACGGATCCCGCAGCTGCTGGAACCTTGGTTGCCTCGGGCGTTGCCGTATCAGCGTTGGGCGTTGGGACGGTCTCCGCCGCGGCATCCGGCGCACTGGTGACGGGCGGAGCCGCTTCGGTTAGCGGGGCTGCCGCTGCGGCATCCGGGTTACTCGTGATCGGGCCGGCGCTCCTCACGACCGGGATCGTAAGAGGTGCCAGAAATGCAAAGGTAAGCGCGGAGCTCGAAGAGAGGCAAACTCAGCTCCCGTTTCCGATCCCGGCAAGAGCCGAGGTTGCGGTACGTTTTTTTATGCCAATTGTGCCGCTGCCGCAGCACCTGATTTTGAACTACCGCCACGGCCGCGAGCGTGAATCACTGCTTTTCGACCTGGTAGAGGTGTTGGAGAGTTCCGATGCTGCTAAGCCCTTTGCGACTGAGCAACGCCCTGATGATTTTCTTGCGCCGTCGCAAATTCGCCAGGAGAGCGCCCAGAGGCTCTCACCGACGGATTGAGCGACGCGAATATTGGAAAAATACCGCTAAAGAACACGAGCGAGACTAGAGATGTCAGCGAATTCAAAGAACTTTGGCCTGCGGCTCATCACGCCCGCTGATGAAGAAGAGGTCCATCAACTCCTGTGCGTACCCGAGGTTTATGAGTACCTTGCTGACGGCCTCGAACCACCCCGATTCGTCACTCGCGAGTGGATCGCAGCCTCGGCCGACGACAACGATCGCTTCGGCGGTGGTTTGTGGGGGTTGCAAGATTGCGAACAGGATGCCCTTGCCGGACTGGTGCGGCTATCCGATTTTTCTGACTCTGAGGTGCAGCTGACCTACCTTTTGCATCCCCGGTATTGGAAGCGGCTTCTAGCTGTCCGCATGTCGCATACGGCCATGTGCCATGCATTTTCACGTGGAGTCGCGTCAACGATCTGGGCGGGTGCTGACGTTCCTAACACCGGCTCCGTGGCCGTGCTCAGAAGATTGGGCATGCGGTTTCGGCGAGACGTTGAGTATCTGGCAGGGCCTGGCGTTGAATACGCCACATCGGCGGACGAATTCGACGAAGCGAGGTTCGAGCGCCTGCTAATGCGCTAAGACGGCGTCCCTTGCTACGCGAGACGGCAGAGTAGCGGATCGTGTTGTTGCTAACGAGCGTCGTTTCCGTGAGCAGATTAACGCGATTTTTTCTCCTGGTGTGGCTACTGTCACTCCCGTTCTGGCTACTGGGTAATACCGTCGATTCGCGCCTTCTACCCGGCCTACCGGTCAGCGCTGCCATGGTGGTTTGCCCCGCGCTGGCGGGCGCAGTGCTGTCGCTCTATGACGGTGGCGCCACCGAAGCAAAGAGCTTTTTTCGTCAGGTAAGAGACTTTCGGCCACTGCGAATAGAGATCTGGGCGCTGGCTTCGTTGATGATGCCGACGGCAGCGTTATTGTCCTGGGTTTTCCTTGTGATGGCAGGCGACCCGCCGCCGGACTTTGCAGCGAGCGGATCGCAGGTTTTGCTGTTGATGATCGTGTTTCTTGCGGCAGCAACCCTGGAAGAGCTTGGCTGGACCGGCTACGCAATGCGGAAACTTCTAAGCACACGGTCGATTTTCACGACCAGCGTCATCGTGGGAGCAGTCGGTATCGCCTGGCACATGGTCCCACTAATGCAGGCTGATCGCGACTTCGGTTGGCTAGCGTGGTGGGCCTTGGGTACGTTGGCGGGTCGGTACTTGATCGTGGGCCTGTTTGTGTGGAGCGGCGAGTGTCTAGGCGTCGCAATATTCTTTCATTCGATGAGCAATCTCAGCTGGATGCTTTTTCCGGTGCTGGGTTCTCACTATGACCCAAAGAGTATGGGGATGATTCTGCTTTCGTTTGCAGCGATAGCGTACGGCACGCTTTGGCGGAATCAACGGTGCAACCGTACACGCAAACCGCTGGCTTTAGCAGACAAATCGAGTTTTTTAGGTGACCAGAGAGAAAGAGAAATGACAATTCGACCTTATGAACAAACAGACCTGGACGAAGTTCTCGCGATCACCGAGTGCGCATGGGAGCCTGTATTTCCGTTGATGCGCGAAGATATTCAGGACTACGTCTACAACGCGTTTTATCCGAACGGCTGGCGGGCCCGACAACTAGCGGACGTCAAAGCTACGTGCAGCGACGAAAACACCGCAATGTGGGTGGCGGAACACGATGGAGCGCTGGCAGGTTACGTGGGGCTACGCGTACACCCTGAAGATTCGATGGGTGAGATATACATTATTGCGGTGGCTCCTGATTGCCAACGACAGGGAGTCGGGACAGCGCTGATGGATTTTGCCTTTGGTTGGATGCGCGACAAAAACCTCAAAATGGCCTTTGTGGAGACGGGCGGCGATCGCGGTCACGCCCCCGCGCGTGCCAGCTATGAGAAACTTGGGTTCGATCGATATCCGGTTGCACGCTACTTCAAGCAGCTTTAGGGGGACTGGTCCCGAATCTCCTAGTCTGATCCTGCTCTCCGGGACTGCCCATATGCATGGCAGGCGGGCATAGTTTTAAGGTGAAGTAGTTCTCTCGGTGCTATTCGAAGGATGAGGCAAACACCACGTCGATCTGAGCGGGTTCAGGGCCCACGCGTAGTCCTGCCGGCCCACCAGCGGTTTCCAATAGTAGCGTCAGCAACTCTGGAGAAGTGGATGGCGCTTGCGCCGTCGGAATGACAGCCAGCTCCGGCAAGCCGGCTCCGGCGAGTGCCACCAGGTCTACCCGCTCTCCGGCCTCAAACAGGCCGAGGTCCGCGCCGCCTTTACTGCTTGGCAGCACCAGCCGGTAGGGTGACCCGCGGTCCAGTTCCTCCGGTGGCAGCGTCACAGCGATCAGCACCAACGGTGGCTCAGGCACCAGGATGGCGCCTTCAGTTACCGGCGCCGTCAGCCAACCTTGAACCGTATCTTCGGTGTAAAGAATTGGTAGGGGTTCGAGCGTTGGGTCAACAGAGGCGGGTCCGCCGGCTAGAAACGCTGTCTCCCCGGTTTCGACCGCCATCTCCGCAGACAGACTAAGGGACCACTGGCTGTCAGTAGGGATCTCAAACCGCCAGTTGATTCGGGTAGTGGTCACGGCCGTGGGTGACCGGCCAGACGAGTCCCGGTAGCTGGCAAAGTTGCTTCCTGAAAAGGACGCGCTGATGCCCGAGAAGTTCGGTCCGGTTCCGGTAAATCGCGACTCGGTCTTGAGCCAGGCCAGCGCCGATTGGGACAAAGATCCCTGGAATCCGTCAAATTGTTCGATCACAAAACCCGTAGCGGTATCCTGACTGAATTCCGATGTGTCGATCTCGCCGCTGAGGCCCGCATTCAGAACGGTGCTTCGCCGCTGTGACAGATTCTGTGGGCTTGTTGCCAAGAAAAAGTCCAGCTCTGCGGTAAGAAAGCAGTTTGCGGCTGCCGGCGCAAAGAGGTTCCCAACGCCGGCGCCAAAGGCCAGGAGCAGCTCGTATTCGCCGGCGGGCAGATCGACAGCTTGATCCCCAGACCAGTCCAAATCAACATCACCGTTCCACGTCTGCTCAAAGGCTTGCGATAGGGTCGAGAAGTTGTACAGAGAAACCTCGACGGAATGACACAGGTTGATCTGAGATCGGGCGACGCCTGAGTACAGCGCGGCCGCAAGCAGTGACACAAAAACGTATATCGGCGTCGTCATTTTCATTGGCGGGTTTTCCGAGTGGTAACCGTTGAAACGACAGTCGAGGTCTAAACCGCACATCGTTGCAGCATGGTTCGAAAGCACGAGCTACAAAAAGGGGCGTTCTGCATGTTCTGCGAGAGAATCTGTGCCGCTCGGCACCGAAGTTTCAACAAACCGGGGGTTGCCGTGCGATTCTGTTTGGCTGCGGCGTTTTAGGAACTACCGAAGCTTAATGATCGAAGCGGCAGCGCGATGACAGACACGCAAGACGAGAGCTGTATTCCAGCCGTACGAGGCCAACGCTGATGAGCATCTACGGGCGTCGGCCAGCTCATCTGCGTGGCCGTGATCCAAGGCTGACCGACAGCCAGGAGCGGGCGTTTTCGAAGGCCATGGACAAGAGCTTCCGCGAAAGCTTTCGATCAGACCCTGGCAGTATTGCGCTAGCGGCGACGACAATGGCGGTAAGCTATGCCCTGGTTGCCCGAGCCATCAATCAGGGTGAGATCGGACTACGCTACGTGGTGCTGCCCTGGGTAATCGAGTTTCTAGCGATTATGTGGGTGGGAGTGCTTCTCACGCGCACATGGGTGCGCGAACCGGTCTTTGAAGCGATCAGTGGCAGCATGAAGGTGGCACTCGGTTGGACGATTGTATTGGGGCTGCCGTTCTTTGTGCTCCTGATTCTGCAGACGGGTTTCGATACAACCGCCATGCGCAGCGGCGTCGCTGATGCAATGGGCCGGCTTCTTAGTTCCGGGATGGTATGGGCCTGCGGCGCCGTGCTGCTGGGGCTGGTTCTGGATACCCAGCGCGATGTAGCCGCCTGGCGCCGCGATGGCGGCACTTTTGTCTGGCCAGCCACGCATCGTTTCGCCCTGCGATTCGCGGCGCTGCTGGTCATGTTCTTCGCCGGATTTTTCGGCTTTTGGTTTGTGATGGTGATCAGCGGTGCCATCGGTTTTGAGATTTTGCCCGCCAGTACTTCGCCTGCTTGGATCGGATGGGGCTTCCTGCTGGTTACCGATGTCCTGGTGCTGGTCGGCGGAGCCATACTGCATCGACACCTGGGCCGCGAATGAGGCTTCGCTCTATAGATAGGGTTCCGCGCCAGGTGGGGGGCGAAGGTTTAACTGTCTCGCGCTGGAATCTGAGACGTCGAAGTTAGAGGGGCCCACTTCTTGCCAGTCGCGATAAAACGACTACGATTCACCTGTGGCATTCGCAGAGATCGTTCGTTGTTAGACGTATGAGTGAAGCACAGCAGCCAGACAACATACCGATGACTGACCTAGGAACCAAATTAGCGATGGTCCTGTTGGGGGCAGTCGTCTTTGCTTTCGCGACAATGCTCGTGTTGCCCAATGCGTGGCTATTGGTTTCGGGCCGCGAACAGGTTGCGTTGTGGCATGTGCCGTTTTTTGGCGTTGCCTGGGGCGTAGCCGGGTGGATACCTGGTCGAAAGCTGCCTCGGCAGGGATTGCTCAGTGGCTTCCTTGCGGGGCTCGTCGGCGCGTCCTTCGTGGCGACTCTCTGTCTTATCAACCCGGTTGATCAGGCGGCGTTGATTCCCTTGACCGTAGTGCTCCTGGTGGGCGTTTGCCTGGCCGGCACCGGTGGGTGGCTGAGCGGGCTGGCGGCCCGAGAGTCAGCATGATTCGATCCTCGTCGTTGTCATGAAAGTCTGCCCAAATTGCGGCAATACACCAATTCGATTCAGTCAATGGAATTCGGGCCTTGCGGCCTTCAGCCATAGCTGCAACGAATGTATGACTCCTTTGAAGGCGAATCGTACAACCTGGGTTTGCTTCATTGGGACGGGAGCTTTGGCGATTGTGGTTCTCGCAGTCGCTCACCTCTACTTTAATATTACCTTTGAAAGAAAAGGGTTTATGGCACTTCTGCTTGCCGTTGTGCCTGTGGCCCTTGGTTCTGGCGCAGCCTACTGGCTCGGCGGCTATAAGTTGGATAGCGGCACGAATGCCGGTACGGACTGATCCACGTAAGCCCCAATCCGAGGTTCGATACTGAGCTGAATCAACAGGATTCGGCGTCTTGCCGCTGTGCCGGATGGCTGCTGACGCCTTCAACTAATCGATATTCAGAAATCTTCAGGCTTCTTCACGTGACGCGGGCTGGTAGTGCCCCGCAAGATCTCAACTCGTTCGCGATCTGAATCGAAGCAGTTGGTTGGAAGTCTAAAACGGCCTCCGCCCAAAAGATCTGAGATGAAGGCGACAACCTATTGAAAAAAGCCAAGCAAAGGAATTAAGTCCATGAATCCAGATCATTCTCGTGAAGGGGGCGCCGTCATCGAGAAACCGATTCGACAGGCCTGGTCGATCTGGGATGTCCTATCTTTGCTCCTTTTTTGCCTGTCTGGGCTCCAGATAGCCGTCGCAAACGAAGGACGAAAGTTCGTCGAGGACGAGGGAATGACAAGCGCCGTCCACGAGAATAGCGTTGGCAGGCTCGTCTTCACCAACGGTCTCGTTCGGCCCGATGAGCAAACGCCGAGCCGCTGGCTGGACTCCTTCGTGCTTTCTCCGGACGAAAATCTGGCTTTCACCGCATTTTTCGACGCCTCCCTGACCAATGAATTGCATCAGCTGGATACAGCGCTCTCCCCAGCCGAGCTGGTCAAAATCGGCAACTATGAGTTTTCCTTTTTTATCGACGGTGAACACTTCTACACCGAGCAGCTGAATCCGGGTGCAGGGCTCGCGGCCGACAAAAATTCCAACACGGTGCTGATGGGGCCACTTCACAGCAATCGGCAGGAGGACTACTGGAGCCGCTTCCTGTGGGCTCGGTTTTTCTTCAGGGAAGGCGGAGCAACGGCGTTTGAAGATGGAACACGTCAACTCAGGATTGAGGTTCGTCCGTATCTCCAACAGGGTGATCAGATTACCGTGGGAGACCTCATGGCTGCAGGCGAGATCGCACTTTCTTTCCCCCAGCCTGAAGACTTAGAAACTGGCGACCTGGCGGTTGCGGAAATAGCTCAGCATCGAGACTGGGAGGCGTCCGACGCTCCATTTGATGCCGAGCTCATCAAACAGCTGAAGACTAAAATTGCGCAGCAGCAGTTTAGAAAGATCACGAGTCTTGTGGTCGTAAGAGACGGCAAGCTATTGGTCGAGGAGTACTTCAACGGTGCCGGTCGCGAAACCTTGCATGACACCCGATCTGTTGGAAAGACCTTTGCCTCTGCGTTGGCAGGGATAGCTATTCGGGACGGCTACATCAAAAGCGTTGATCAAACGCTCAGTGATTTCTATCGGCTGGCTGAGTTTGCCAACCCTTCAGCGACAAAGGAAAACGTGAGTCTCAAGAGCCTCCTGACGATGAGTTCCGGCTTTGCCGGTTCCGACCAGAACTCTGACACACCCGGCAATGAAGAAAAGATGTATCCGACGGACAACTGGGTCGAATTTGCGCTCAATCTGCCCATGGATAGCGCCAAAACTATGGGAGAAACCTGGGACTACTTTACGGCAGGCGTCGTCGTGCTCGGAGATGTTCTCCATCGGTCGGTGCCCGGTGGGCTGGAAACGTATGCTGAGAAGCGCTTGTTTGCGCCCCTCGGCATCACACAGCTTGAGTGGCAGTACACACCGCAAGGTGTTGTGAATACGGCGGGCGGTCTGCAATTGTCGTCTCTCGATCTGGCAAAGTTTGGCCAGCTGTATAAGAACGGCGGCAGTTGGTACGGGACTCAAATTCTTCCCAGCGGTTGGGTGAAAGATAGCCTCACCGACTACTTTGCTGCCGACGATAACCCCATGGGTTATGGATATCTTTTCTGGAAGCAGCAATACGCAGCCTTAGGAAGCACCTACGAGGCGTTTGCGGCTTCGGGCAATGGCGGCAACAAGGTGTTCATTTTCACGAAGCTGCCGCTGGTAGTTGTCGTTACGGCGACCGCCTACAACGAACCCTACGCGCATTCGCAGGTCGACAGAATGATGCAAGAATTTGTCCTGCCGGCCGTGCTCCATTACTGACACCGTGGCGCAGTCGACCAGAGGATGCATGAGTCCTTCGAAAAATGTTCGGCAACGGTGTCTTTCAAGTGCGCCATCGCAGTAGCCCAGTCGGTAATCCTGGGCACTGCACATTCCTCCGTACGCGCCGCGGCGAGCCTTGGAAAAGTCTCCGAACTAACTGGCGCCCCGGAATTCCCGATGGCCTGAGAGCGTAATCTCGTCCGCAACACTTGCGCTCCCTTTGAGTACGTGAATGACTCTTAAGGAAATTGAACCCGGGGCCCGTCCTTGGTTTTTCTCTTCGACCCGAGCAACAAGGATCGCATTGTCGACGGGGTTTTCGGCGAGTGCAGGCCGGTGTACGCCGCGGCTCAGGATGATCTCAATCTTCATCGCCAGCCCGACCTGAGAAAAAAATTTCGGTTGCAATACCGAAAGGGATGGCGCATTCCGACGGACAAACGAGAGGGCGTTACGCGAGTCATTGAGATCGGAAGACTGCGTGTTTTGAAGGATGATGAACAGCTGGATTGCCCGCAGTCGCCCGCCGTCGGCCCGCCAGCACTCGTTGTTGGCGAGATGGTTGAGTATCTGTTTTACCTTGGCGAGGGGATGGGTAGAGTGCAGTTTAGGGGCGCCGAGTGCTCTTCACAGGTAGTAGAAGATCTTGGCGTTTACGAAACCCTGCAGTGGCCGGAGGTTCAAGTATGGTTTCGCGTCTTTTTTGCAGATGGATCGTCACCCGGTTGGCTGCTGCTCGATGGCCAGCAGATTGTTGTCTCGGACGTATTGTGCTGAGGCGTCCAACGAGGCAAGAACGGTGGCTGACGCTGTGCGCACTGACCGTTCTTGCTGTCGCTCCGTTAGATGTGGCGGCCTGCTCTTGTGCGCCACACACCGCTGATCCAAATGAGATTGAGGCTCGCCTCGGCTGGGCCGATGCCGCCTTTGTTGGTACGTCTGTGGGGGACCGGCTCGTCAGCACTGAGCGCTGCAGCGCGACCGGAAACTGTTTGCAGGACGAGCGACGCGTTCATTCCGTCACGGTTGATACCGCCGTAGCGGGAGTCGAAGAAGAAGCCACATTAGAGATTGAAACCCATGTTGATGGCGCGACCTGCGGCAGTCGGCTCTTGGCCGGAGTGCCCTATCTGATCTATGCAAATCGGAGCGCCTCGAAGCGCCTTCAAACAGGTCTGTGTTCTGCCTGGCCAGCGAATGGGGATGTTACCGCGGCTGAAATCGATTACCTCTACGCAATCCAAGGGCGCGTGGCGCGCCGTTGGATACACAGTGCAACGCAACTTCGGGAATTTCTCGACGAATTCTTTAGAGAACAGGTCGCAGGCTACGAGATCGAACCTCAGGTCATCAGCTTTCTATGGCATGACCTCGACGCCGACGAGGAAGATGAGCTCGCGGTTTACTTTACGACTCGCTTTCAGTCCCCTCCCAAAAAGGCGGGTCCTTGGGTAGAAACGCACCGCCCTGGCATCACCGTTTTTGACCAGTCAGGCGATAACTTAATCGACTTCCCTCCGGTCTGGATTCGCTGGTGCGATGACAAGCCACAATTTCATGGCCAGCTCTCTGCCGACGGTGGGGCTCTCTTCTTAACGGGGTGTGACGATCAGACGCTACGGCTAACCCTTCTTGGTCATGAGTTGATTGGTGACGGATGGAAAAAGGACGAGCTTCAAGCCTACTTTGACGCACCGTTCAGGGTCTACGGCCGGAGCATTGAAGACTGGCAGTCAGCGCTCGGTCAACCATTGGATCAGAGCTCCGTCGATCACGGGTTCAATCGACATACCGGAGAGCCGGTGCGGCTGGTGACACTTCGGTATGCCAGCCTTGAGGGTGTGTTCTGGCAATCCGTCGACAGCGGTAAATCCGTTCTCGTGGGCGCAACCGCAAAAACGCTAGCAGCGTTCGATAACCTGAGGCTGCCCCTGGCCGCAAACGCGGTCGACTCCGCCGACGTATTCGGCGCAGGCCATCAGGACACTGCTACGTCGAAGTCGTTCCAGCACTGCGACGTCTATTGCGCTGACGTTCGAGTCTTGTTCGACCACGAAGGCATCACGGAGATCACCTGGCAATGGGAGATCGAATAAGGTCGGGTGCAGTTTTTTCCTGTATCAGCATCCGGCTGGCAGCCTGTTCACTCAAATCCGTCGGCAAAGATGGTGAGACCCGTGTCTACCGTCACCGCCCAGTTGTCGGCGCTCACGCCGCCGAGATAATCACCGGGTGCGTTGTTCGCAGTGGACAGCCGTCCGCCGAGCTGAAGTCCGAACGCCATAGGTCGCGCGGTGGGTGAAAAATCTGGACGTCCGCCCGAGCCATCATCGAAGTCATCCGCGGCCAGACCCGTGACCGAGAAGGCCTGGATTGGACCGGGGGTGAGCACAATAGCCTGGCGAAACTGGGTGTAGGCTCTCACCGCTCCGTTTTCCAGCTGCTGGTAGATGATGAGCTGTGCAAACAGGCGCGTCACGTTATCGCCGGCAACGCCAGGGAGTCCCGCTTCCAGGCTGAAGTCGATTGCCGCAATGCCGTCGTTGTCGGCCGGGGAAAAATCCAGCTCGGACGCATCCAGCAGCAAAGGGCGATAGATTCCCAGCGCGGTTTCTGCTCCGCCCGGTGCGAGGTTCCAGGTTCCCCTGAACACGAGGCCGAGCGAGCCGGCGACATCGTCAATAGTCAACGATGACGTTGCCGCATCGCTGCTGAATTCGACGAGGTCGATATTGCTGGGCAGAGTGCTGAAGTCGGTGTCGACGGCAGTCACCGTTCCCGCAGTGGCGGCGGTAAAGGAAAAGACAGCTAACAGGGCTGCGAGGTAGCGTTTGCGCATACTGACTCCGTGCTTTACTTGGGCTCCTAAGCTGGAAGCGGAATCGGTTCGCAAACGGGGTCAGGCTAGTGTCTAACAACTTTCTTTGGCCCCGCACAGAAACCCGACTTCACGCTAGGGAACCCAGGATGCTGGGTGCGGCGTAAGTCGTTTGATAACCTCGGAGACACTATGGAAATCAAAAAATTGCGAAGCGTCATAACACTGGTGCTGGTGGTTGTGCTGGCCGCGTGCGCTGACTCATCGGCGTCACTGACTGACGGCGAGCTCGCCATGATTGCTGCACTGGATTTTGACGAAGCACTGATGACGTCGGTAAGGGCTGCAGGAAGTTCGATCGAACAACTTGAGGGACTGTCAGAGGACTACGAGTCGTTTGACGCGCCCGGCATTGTTGTGATGACAAAACCAAGTGGTGGTGCTGCGGCGCTGCGTCGCATTCGAACGGTGTTGGAGGGGTCAGGCTACAGCGCTTACCTGAACGACAACTCGCATGGGTATGGGCCCGACAAGGTCGCCGTGATTCAATCCAGAGACCCTTACGAGTACCTGGCTTTGGTCAGGACAGACGGAATCAACTACGACATTGATCACTCGCAGGTGATCGAGCGGTACCGCGAATGGGACCGCAAGTTTGACCTGTCGCTAATTGGCGCCAACTTCGAGTGGCTGGAGGCAGCGATCGGCGACCCGCCGAGCGACTGGATGTCCTTTGCGCAGGAAGTCTACGAGTTTTGCCCGGACGTTGTGGATCAGGGAACCGGTACCGTTGAGGTGCTGGCCGAAGAGATGAAACGGGAAAATCTGCTGTATTTGTGGTGGGATTAGTGTTGCGATCAGCTCGAGAAAGAGCCGGTATTCCCGTCCAACCCTGGGCGAGGGAGTGAGGAGAGGCATTTGAGAGTCTTTGCCGTGTTGATGCACCTTTCAGCATCATTCACAGCGTTACCAGTTATGGCCCAGGAATCGGAAAAAAGCGAGTCAGGCAGCCCCATTTACCGCTATGAAGAAAAGGAGCGGGAATGGCAGACGCCTGAGCATAGCGGTAGAAATCTTGAGTCGGTTGAAGCCCATGTAGAGCGACATATCGGCAAGGTGGAGACGGTCTATCACGAGATCTTTTCGGATCGGATTCACCTGGACGTGCTGTTTGTTCCAGCCACCGAGGATCGTCCATATCACGTTCTCGTGACCAGTGGCGTCAGTGATCAGGCGATGCAGGTGCCAGATGGCCTCGAGGAGCTAAACCGGGTTGAGCTGCTCATGGCGCTGCCGGAGTCTTGGCCCTTGAGCGATGAGTCATTCAACGACGAAGCGAACTACTGGCCTGTCCGATGGCTTAAACAGATCGGCCGGCTGCCGCACGACTACGGGACCTGGATAGGATGGGGACACACCATTCCCAACGGAGATCCGGCTGAGCCCATTGCTAATACCCCTTTTATCGGCGTGATGCTGGCGCCGGCCTACTGGCTGGGCAACGACTTTTATCAGCTCAAGGCGGATTCCGGTGACACGATCACGTTCTACAACCTGGTTCCCCTGTTTCAGGAAGAAATGGATCTGAAGCTGAAAAAGGGGGCGGATGAGATCGAAGCGCGGTTCGAAAAGCAAAACATCGAGTTTGTCGTAAACCCCGACCGGAAGAACGTGGCCAAGCCCAAAAGCTGGCTCCCCTGGAAACAGTAGCTGGCGTCGCGTCTCGAAGCCCGCCCCGCGATGCCCGCTACCCTCAATAGGGGCCGTTCACCATCGACGCGTTGCCCCAGGCGCTCGAGTAAACCTCGCCGTGGAGGATGAAGAGCGCGCTTTGGTCGCTGATTACACCGCGCCCCGCAGATCCCGTCGCGTCGAGCCAGGGATCGCGGTCGGGATCACTTTCCGCCGTGTGGGTGACTAGCACGTCCTCAAGCACCAAGCGGGCGTCAGCGCCGGCGCCGGCCACCTCAAACATCCCCAAACCGGTGTACCGGTAGTCGTAGAACCAGGTCGGGTCGGCGGAAACCTCTTCGCCGTCTTTGGCGTCATGCACGACCAGGGGTACGGTAATCCGAGGCGCTCGCTCGCCAGTCCCGGGCAGCAGGGCAAAGGCATGGTGGTCTCGAAGCAGCGACGACTCGCTGCCCCGGCGGCCGATGTCGATACGATTGAGCAGCGTCGGCTGCGTGGGGTCCGCGACGTCAAACAGGGATACCTGCAGCCCCTGATACCACGCGAAGTTTCCGTCTCCAGGTCCGCTGGCGTCCACCGCGTTTTTCCCGAACCCTAACAGCAGATCGCCGGGCAGCGGGTGCAGGTAGTCGGAAAACCCCGGGATCTCCAGCGCGCCGGCAATAAACGGATCTGTCGGGTCCTCCAGGTTAACCACGTAGAGCGGATCGATGTTCTTGAACGTCACCGCGTACAGCCTGTTCCCGACAAAGCGCACCCCAAAGAGCTGTTCGCCCGGCTTACCCAGGCGCTCCGGGCGCCGCTCGTTCGGGGCAAAGCCGGTGACGGTCAGCGCCGCCGGATCGAGTTTCAGCACGCTGACCCGGTGCTCACCAAGCTCGTCCCAGTTTCCACTGCTGATGACCCGCAGCTGGCCGTCGGCTTCGCCCAGGGCAAACGACGGGTTGAGGCGGTTGGTGCCGACAAATCCCTCCACCGTGCCAGATCCGGCGTAGCGCACGGTTCCCTCGCTCAGCGCAAACCGGTGGATGTCGCTGGAGTAGTTGCGGGGAAACACGTCCGCCAACACCGGAGCAAAGCTGTAGCCCCAGCGGGAACTGGCGAGATACAGATTGTCCTGCGACACATACACGGTGGCTGCTAGGCCCAGATACGTCAGCGTGTCGGGGTCTGCGGCCAAATCCTGAAGATCGAACGCCGAGACCGATACCAGGTCCGGGTAGTAGTAGCCGGGCGCGACCGGCGGCAGGAGCACCCGGTCGGGAGTTACTAGTTGCTGCCGGGTGCCGGCCCGCCGCAGCTGCGGCAGACGCTCCGTCAGCGCGCTGCCGGCGAGCGGCTGGCTCCGGCTGACGACGTAAAGCGTATTGTCGATCACCCGGCTTTCGAGCAGCTGGCCGTCAAACTCGAGGGCTGTTATCGGCTGCGGGTTGGCTCGGTCCGCCACGTTGAACGCGAGGATTCTGGTAATGCCCTCGATCCAGGGCTCCGGGAGAAACCAGTCCAGCGGGTTGCCGTAGAACACGTCCGGGCTTGCCACGACGGTGACCTGGCGGTCGGCGTCGGAGCCGGTCAGGTACATGCCGCTGGCGCGCAGCCCGCCCAGGTCCAGTTCCACGCTGGCCACCTCGGCGATTTCCCGCGGGGCATTGCCAAGGGACAAAATGCGCAGCCGGGCTGGACCATCAAAGGGCTGTTCCAGCACATAGAGGTGGGTGCCGTCCGTCTTCACCACGTCGGCCTCGTCCACGCCGGTCACCTGAAGATTGGTGGTGCTCACATCGACCAGCGGCACGCTGATAGCGGGAGAAAAGTTGACGTCGGGCGTGGAGTAGATCTGTGGATACGCAGAGTCTGCGTTAGCAAACCAATCCTCAAGGAGCGCTTCGTTGGTGAGGGGGGCCATATCGGCATCGCTGCTGCGGCCCGACGGCCGATCCGTGAGCTGAGCGATGGGGGTGGGGCCGGTGACCCAGTCGCCGGATTCGAGCTGCAGCTGTGCGTCGGCAACGCCGATCGTCTCGGATAGAAAGTCGAGCTTCAGCGTGCCGGCAAAACTGAATTGTGGTGATACGTCGTCGCAGCCCGGGCACCGGCCGGTAAACGCCAACAGCGTCAGCGGATCACCGGCGGGAAGGCCGAGGTTGTCACCCCAGGCCCAGCGCGGTTGACCCGCCGCGTCGTAGTAGTAGAGCACGCTCAGCAGCACCTGCCCCTGCGTAGCGATGCTGTAGCCGTAGCCGGTTCGGTTCGGCTGATACCAGAAGCCGGTCTGGTCCAGGGCCGCGGGCTGCTCCGTGGCGATGAGCGGCGCGATGGATTCCCGCCCTGATCTGTTGTCCAGCTCCCAGCGCATTTCCGCCGCGTAGCCGGACGTAAACTCAAGCTCAATCTCTCCGGCCGCTTCGCTGACCAGCACGCCCGTTTCGGTCTGGCGGTAGCGCGTGAGCGGCATCTGCCAGACGCCGCCGGAGCGCGTCCCGGTGCCGAAGTACCAGGTGGATTGTCCACTGTCGTCGTAGGTGGCCCAGATGCCGACGAGCTGATCGCCAGCGGGGTGCAGATCAAGGCCGAAGCCGGGGTTGTCTTCGGACCACCAGAATCCCGCGCGGAAGAAGGCGTTTTCCGGCTGAGTGAAACCGTTGCTCAGGCGCTCCGCCGCCTGGGTGCCGGGGATGAGCGCGAGGACGAGCAGCGTCAGAACGAGTCGATGTTTCATGGTTATGCTCCCTAGACCCTTGGTCTCCGGCCGTTCGCCGGGATCTGTTGTGCAGACGCCGCAACGTGGGTGCTACCCCCAAAGGATTCGCAGGCTTGCAGCTGGCAGGCAAGCTCCCGCCCTACGTTTTGCGGTCGGCCCGGCAGGTATTCGATCTGTTCGCCGGGGTCTAAAGTGAATCGGAGAAACAGATTCAGCGCGTCGCATTCAAAAAGGCAGGTAGCGGTCAAAACGGGTATCGAGCCAGCCGAGGTTGAACTTGAGCGCGTGGTCTGGCGGGAGCCGCAGCTCGCCGTCCAGCTCAAAGCCGTGGCAGGGCGACTGGCTATCGTCACTGGCGTCCGCAAGCTGTTGATTAAAATCACAATGCGAATCAAAAAAAGCCCTCTGCATATCGTGATAAGTTGCTGGTTCTACGGCAATCCTTGGCTGGGTTTTGACACCGAGTGGAAAGGGCGTCAACAGCCCTGAGAATCTATGCTGGCGAGCAAGCCGGCGTCGACACTTGGACAGGAATTTAGAACGCGATGCTATCCACTTTTGTCACCGTGATGATCGGCTATTCCATCATCAGTCTGTTAATTCTGTTGATGGCGTACGTTTTTTTCTTGCCTGGAGCACAGCGCTCCGCGGCCGGCATTGGCTCGTGTACAGCACTAACCGCAGCGCTGGTTGCGTTGCAGATCTTTCACCTTCACTTCATGCAAGCTGAATCCTTTTTGATCGAGACAGGGGGCTACCTGGCGCTGCTACTGATGACTCCTCCATCGTTCTATCTATTTAGCCGCTCGGTGCTTTTGCCCGAGCACTCGCTTAGATGGATGCATTTGCTTCATTTTGCGCCAGTCTCGATGGTCGTATGGCTACCATCGGACGTTGTGCTTCCCACGGCTTTTGCGATAGGCGTCTGTTATTCGCTGTGGATAGCGCGTCTTGTCAACAGGATACGGCGCTACGTTGCCAGGTTTCGGTTCGAGATGTTTTTTTTCGGCATGTTCGCGGTTCTGGCGGTTGCGGTGCTATTGCTGGTGCTTGCGGTTCCCTGGGTCAAACCTGCGACTTTCGTTGTGGGATATTCGCAGTCGATTGCTTTGGCGGTGGTGCTCGTCGCTGCCGCACTGCTCATCTTCCCGGAAATTTTGGTAAACGTGAGTGACTCAGCACGCGCGGCCTACGTAGCATCGACACTCGGCGGAGTGGATGTTGTTGCCGTGGCCAAAGAAATCGAACGGCTTTTCGACGAGGAGCACCTCCATCGCAACGAAAACCTGAATCTGACTTTGCTGAGTAAACAGGTCGGCCTGACCACTCACCAGGTTTCGGAACTTGTTAACTCGCATTTTGGCGTGGGAGTTTCCCGCTACATCCGCGAAAAGCGAGTGGCTGATGCACAGCGAGTGCTGGCGAATGAGGGACGTTCGTCGGTGCTGGCCATCGGCATGATGGTGGGTTTCGGATCTCAATCGAGTTTCTATGCCGCTTTCCGGGAGATTGCCGGTGAGTCTCCGGCAGCATTCAGGAAACGTCAGGCTGCCGCTCAATCACCGAAATGATCTTTTCGGAGTCTTTCAACTAACTGATTATGTTGGATTTACGAATTTTCTACTCTCGATAGATCAATCCAGAAGTAATCGCTGATCTGCTTGTGCAGCATGGCACTGCGATCCTTACAAGGGGGCGCAAATCAAGTAATTAAGCAGTCCCTTATCTGCACAGAATTGAGGTCAGCAATGAACGCGAATACGAAAAACGACGCAGCCAGCGGTCCCTACAAGGTGAATTCGCTTAGGATTCATCCAAATGCCGATCCCATGGAGGGGACGGTGGTCTGGGACGCGTCTCGCTCGCTTTGGAATGGAGGGATGTTGATCGGCTCCCTGATCCTTGGCCCCATGTATTTCACCTGGGACGCTCTGCTAGTCTTCATAGTTGTGCTGGAATTAACGATGTGCACTGGGCACTCCGTGGGATTTCATCGCCGCCTCATTCATCGCACTTTCAAGTGCCCAAAGTGGCTGGAACGGGGGCTTGTCTGGTCTGGCACGCTCGTTGGCATGCAGGGACCATTTTGGGTGATTCAATCCCACGATTTCCGCGACTGGGCGCAGCGCCAAAGCGACTGCCATCCGTTTTTGAAACACGGCCACGGATTCTTGAAAGATGCTTGGTGGAATCTTCACTGCCGGTTGCGACTGACGAACCCTCCGGGCTTCGATCCCGGTCCCGGTATCGGCGATGATCCGTTCTATCGGTTCCTGCAAAGGACCTGGATGCTTCAGCAACTCCCCGTTGCCGTGTTGTTGTTTCTCATAGGCGGTGTCCCATGGTTAGTCTGGGGGGTAATGGTTCGCGTAACGGTCGGCGTTTCGATGCACTGGTTTGTTGGCTATATCTGCCACTCGCACGGGCCGCAAAGCTGGCTGGTTGACAACGGAGCCGTCCAGGCGCATGACGTACCCTGGGCAGCGATTATGTCGATGGGCGAGAGTTGGCATAACAACCATCACGCATTTCCTGCTTCTGCCTGCCATGGATTGTATCCGGGGCAGATTGACATCGGATATCAGTTCATCTTGCTGCTCGAACGAATGGGGCTGGCATGGGATATCCAGACGCCCGAGAGTTTGCCGGCCCGCGAAGGCATTACCCAAATTAAGCCGAGCGAACTCAGGAAGCTGGAAACCTGAGTCACCAGGCGGCTCGGCCAGACGGTCGCAACCTATCTGCGTCACTGCGAAGCGCAGTGACGCGGTCCATTGACGCAGCAATAGAAAGGTCTCCGACCCACTTTGCGGACCTGCCGCCCGAATTAAGCGGCGCTTTTTCGCAGCCTGCGAAACGACAACGGCCTGCGGCGGGCGTGTAGTCGATCTCACAAGCCGTGACCACCCCGGCTGAGTAGTAACCCGTCGGGATCAGCGCTTGTGGGAGGTCTTTGATCGGTACGTCATCATGGAATTGCCGCAGAAGGCGAAGCGGACACAGAGCGACTACCAAAATACATGGCCAGGATCCGCCCGGTATTTGGCCATTGCAGGCTAGACGATCTGCTGCAATTTTTTTTACATCCCGGGATTATCGGGAAATAAGAGGAGAGCTCTAAAATCTGGTTTTTCAGTGTCTACGACAAGGACGAGCTGGCGGACCTGACGCCTGACGAGAAAAGAGCGTTAAAGAACGCGATTGAAGCGGAGTTGGAGAGTAGGAGAATGCAGCGGTGAAAAAGAAGCGAAAATTGTTTGGGGAATTGATGGAAGGCGTCGACGCCATGCGCCAGCATCGCGAAGGCAAGATTACGCTGCGGTCGCATGTCGTGGAGCAGCTCCCGCCACTTGAGATCGATGCTGAACTCATCCGGGACACGCGTGAGCAGTTGCAGGTTTCGCGCGCTGTCTTTGCGCGTCGCCTACGCGTGTCGCCGCGCACGTTGGAAAACTGGGAGCAGGGCCGAGCGCGCCCCAATGCACAGGCCGCTGCATTAATACTGATGGTCAGGAAATTTCCTGATACCTTGGAGAAATTGAGCGAGCTGGACTCGCAAGCCGCTTGAGAAAAGTGAGTTGCCCGCGAAACACGGTTTGACTCTGTCGGTCAGCTCTTGCGACGCCACACTCGATTCCGCCGGCAACACAAAGCCCTTCTGCCCTAGCGTTGCGAGCAGGACCCTAGATTGCCTAACCGTGCTAACCGCGGATGTGGCAAGGCAGGGCCTGACCCCAGATTGGACCCCAGATTTCCGGGACCGGAGAGTCGTAGCCCCTGGTTCCGGACGGAGAATCGCTGAGATAACGTAACGCTGAGCAGGCCGACGGCGTCTTCTCAGCAATACGCGAGGATGATTCATGCGCTTACCGATTTTCCTTTTGCTGATATCACTGACAGTGTGCGCTCACGGCGGTGCACCTGAAGCAGTCACGTTTACCAATGGCGAGATTTCGCTCAGCGGAGCGCTGGTGCGGCCCGACCACCAAACGAATCACCCCGGCGTTGTTTTTGTGCATGGGTCCGGTCCCCATACCCGCGAAGGAGCGCTGACCTATGCGAAGACCTTCACTGATGCCGGTATCGGTGTGCTGGCGTTCGACAAGCGCGGCTCGGGTGAATCCACTGGCAGCTGGACGGAAGCGTCCCTGCAGGACCTCAAATCAGATGTGGCCGCGGCGGTGGCGTTCCTGCGAACCCGACCCGGATTCGATCCCGAGCGTATCGGCCTTTGGGGCGTCAGCCAGGCGGGCTGGATCATTCCCCTTGTAATTGCCGAAGATCCGAAGATTGCTTTTGCCATCGTGGTGTCCGGAGGTGGCGCCAGCCCGCTGCAATCCGAACTTTACAGCTACGATCAGGCTTTTCGGGCGGCCGGCCTCGCTCCAGAATTTTCGGCCGAAGCTTTCGCCGTCCTGGGCAAATACTTTCGCTTTCTGGGGACCGGCGAGGGGCGACATGAACTGCTTGACCGGATCGACCAAACCCAGCATCAGCCGTGGACCCGTCACGCCAACCTGGCTCGAATCACTCCGTCAGAGGAGTTCCAACCTCAGTGGGCCTGGGTAGCTACCTTCGATCCTCTGCTGTCTATCGCCACCATGAACTGTCCCGTGCTGCTCATATTCGGCGACGCCGACCGCCAGCAACCCACCACGCTGGCGCTAGAACGCTGGCGCCAAGGTCTTGCGTTGGCGGGAAACGCCAACGTGACGGTGCGTGTTTTTGCGGGCGCCGACCACGGCATCCGGTTACCGGCAGCGAGCGGAGACCACCACCGTGGGCCGCTGGCGTCGGGCTACCTGCAGACTATCAGCGAATGGCTCGGGTCCCTTACCTCAGACCACTAATGCTGGCTGCGCAGACATCAGAACCAGGGCAGCGGCATCGAACACCTAGGCAACGTCGGCGAACCAAAAGCGTGTTCGGCCAACCGTCAGCGGCATTAGGTTACCGGTTCGCCCGTTGCATGATTTGCAGTACGATTCACGACGCTGCACAGCTGATCCACGAAAAACTAACGCGGCATCAACAGATACAAGAGCGGCCGTCGGGTACGGTGTCTTCGGCGAGAGGTTATGCACCAATCTCCATTCAATGAGTCAGCTGCGAGATTTCAACGACCGCATCGCAGACTCGCGAAATAGAATCTTCACTGTAGGCCGCGCCAGAAGGCAAATACAGACCCTGGCGGGCTAGGGTCGGCGATATCACTGGAAGATCTCGCTGCTTTAACGCACGAAATGGGCGTTGGCGATGGATTGGGGCAAAGAATGGTCGCGTTTCAATGTTGTATTCGAGATCAAGCCTTTCCGCCAGCTCATCTCTTGATATTGGATACTCAGGTCCGACACGCAACGTCGTCATCCAAGAGTTTGTCTCTGTATCGGGGATTCGCTGTTGAAAGCTCAGTCCCGGTGTTTCAGCGAGCCGCGTCTGGTACGCAGCCGTGATTTTCTTCCGGACATGGCAGTTTTGTGGGAGTTCCTCAAAAGAGGCGCATGCGTACGCGGCCGCCAGGTTTCCGAGCCTGAAGTTGAACCCGATTTCATCGTGTTCGAACCTGCGAGATTGAAACACATGGTTTTTCTTGAGCTCCGCTTGCTCGTAAAGTGCCGCGTCGTCCATGACCAGCATTCCGCCTTCGCCTGCGGTGACCAGCTTGTTGGCATACAGGCTAAAACACGCAATATGTCCCCAGCCGCCGGCGGGTCTGCCGGCACACACGGCACCAAGCCCCTGCGCGGCATCCTCGACCAGCCAGATCCCGTGATCTTCCGCGACCCTTCGCAGAGCACATAGATCAGGTGGTTGACCGTAGCTATGGGCAGCGACTATCGCTCGAGTTCTCGGTGTGATTAGGTTTTTAATCTGCGCAGGGTCGATGCAGTAGTTGAACTCGTCAACGTCCGCGAAGACTGGTGTCCCGCCGGCTTGAGTGAGCGTCGAGGCAACCGCGATCATTGTGAGGTCAGGAACAACAACTTCGTCTCCGTCCCCAATCCCCAATATTTCCCAAGTAAGTCGCAGTGCCGTAGTGCCACTGCTGACTGCAGAGGCATAACTTCTGCCACAAAAGTCGGCAAACTTATTTTCGAGTCTCGACAAGTAGTCAACGCTTGGGTCCTTGACCGACGATCCGATCCAATTTTCGCGGATAGCGTGATTCACGTATTTCTCAGCATTGGCTGGTGGTTGCGGAACGTATACAGGTATTCGCTTAGCTACCATCTCGGAAGAGCCTCTGATCGCCATGCCATTGCAATTCCTGGCGCGATCTCAAGGCGTTCGATCAGCGATTGCTGTGTCGGCGGCAGGCCTCGCTCCGCGTCAGTGATGTCTGCTAGTCCAACTTCGTCGATTAGTTGTTTGATGAAGCCCACCATCCCGAGGCCATGCCCGGGTTGGACAACCTCAACATCGATCGACGGACAACCGATGTGGTCAGGCGTGCCCCCATCGGACCAAGCTTCGCTGTATCCCGTCCCCCAGTCTTCGATCGAATATGCGCCCCCCGCTTTCACAAACCGCGGGAAGATTGTCCAAAAACTCTTCAGAGATTTTGCGCCAATATGAGAGGCATTATCTATCACGAGGTCGAAGCCCGTGGGTGCATGTTTAAGGCCTAGCTGCGTGAGGAATCGGTGGTCTGTCTGCTCCCCTTCATGAAGCGTTACTCGACGATCTTTGAGTTCGGGGCAATTGGTATCAACGCCAACGATTTCGGCCTTTGGGAATACGCTGGTCCACATGCGTAAGGATTCCCCTTTGTGAACGCCCAACTGTAGGATTTTCAAAGATTCTCGCCGACGGTTGCCAAACGCCTTGTCGTATAGATCTAGACGACGGTTTGAGTGGGGCGGGTCTGAATCACAAGTGCCGGATGTCTTCCTGAATATGGAGTGCCGTGTGATCATCCCAGTAAATCCTTGTAGGCCCGGTTCAGAATTTGGCCAGGAATTGACCAATCCAAACTCGCGGACTGCGCCAGCTGCTCGCGTTCGCGTCGCCAGCGCGCTTCGTGGTCAAAAAGCAACATCGACATTTTTTCGATCCATTCCTCAGCGGAATCGGCGAGAACGAGAGCCGGTGATTTTGGGTCTACGCCTCTGCACGCAATACGATTCGTCACGCAGCAGCGGCCCTGAGCTAGGGAGTCGAAGACCTTGATCGAAGATCCCCGCATGACGAAAGCCGGATTGATCGCAATAGTGCAAGCCCTGTGCAAGCCTGCGAGGTCATCTACCTCTTCCACAACGGACACGCCCGGAAGCCGAAACTCCGATGAGGTCTTAGTCGACGTATTGCAGCCCGCGCCACCAACAACTGTTAGGCGAAGGTCTGGTAATTGTTTTTTTAGCGATGGGTAAACCCGTCGAAGAAACCAAAGAATCGCGCTCTCATTCTGAACTGCGCGGAAAGGTCCAACAAAAAGAATGTGTGGGTCTTTCGCGGAAGGCTCATATTGATTCGACGTAGCCCCATTCGGCACGATCAGAACAGTCCCGTAGCGACGAGCCAATTCAGCATCCTGATCGCTACAAACGACATTCAGGTCGAACTGCTTATAGGCTTCACGTTCGATATTGTCGGCACGAGTCGAGCCTGTTGAAGTCTCAAGAAGCACGTCGTGTGCCATCAGAGTTGCGCTGCACCATGGCGGTACCACCGAGCGCAACATGGCGAGTTCTACGTGCTCAATTTGGACAATAGCTGGTCGTAACAGCTCGATCCGGCACCGAAGCGCTTGACGAAACTCCTCGTGCGCGTGGCTAAGCAGGCGCTCCAACCTGTTTTCCCCCGAAACGGGTCGCGATCCGCAGCATGCGATGGTTTCGAAGATAGCTGCCTCATCTTTGTCCTTCGCGAAATCGTATAGCTCAGCCTCATCGGTTAACAGATGGACGGCAAAATCTTCCCTGAGACTTCTCGCAAGTTCGATGGTTCTCTTTGCACCGCCATGGCGAGCCGGCAAGACACAAAAAGGGGAGACAATAAGCACCGATGGCCGCTTCGAAACTCTGCGTTGCACCAGTTGGAGGTGGGCGGACCCGATGGGAGTCTCACGAAATGGGGCCGTTTTATTACGCCTGCGGTCCTGCATGAGCGTCTTCAGCGCGCGGGGTTGGGAAAGCTCTTTGAGTGATATCCCGTCTAACTCGTAAAGCATCTCCCAGGCGCACCTGAGCGTGGAATCTGGGTGCGGGTTGTGTAGATCAAAAACCCGGGCATTTCGCCTTACGACTCGTTCAATCTCTTTGTCCTCATAAAACTTCTCAACAGTCTTGCGGTGGCCGTGCCATGCCTTGGAGGTGCTGCAAAACCGTATCTCGTATCCTTCTCTCCAAGCCTTCACGCTCCAGTCCACATCCTCCCAATAGAACGGGTGGTAGGGATCCGGTCGCGCCATCATCTTCAGTAGCGTTTGTCGATGGAAAAGACCCGAGCCTCCGCCTGCGTATGCTGCGCCGCGGGCCCAGAGAGCCTCTTTCGGCTCTAGGTGGTTCGGACGAGAGCGACCGTGCACGTACTGGAGGGTTGTCCAGCCGGTTTCCTGCCGTCGACCGTTGCGAAATAGAATTTGCGAGGTCACTGCGAACACCCTTGGGCCCCGCCACTGGATCGCCTCAGCCAGGGCAGCGGGCTCAAGTTCCATGTCGTTGTTGAGCAGGTAGACGGCTGGATGAGCGGCTCTGCGCACACCTGCATGAATGGCGTCGCTAAAGCCGAGAGGGACGATATGAAAAATCCACTGGATACGTTGGTGCTGCTCGACCAGTTCCCTATAGGCCTCCGGCTCCGTGCCATTAACAACAACAATGACCTCCGATTGCTCCGGAACTTTCCTCAACGCCACTTCAAGGCTCTCCAGGCAGCTTTTAAGAAGCTCTGGGCGTCCGCGTTCGGGGATTACTACCGTTAAGCCGCTTTCCCAATCGAGGTCTTTGCCCGCCTTTCGTCTTGGAAACGGAATGGAACCGAGGGCAGCGCTTGCGATGATGCGCGCTCTTCTGGTGAACGTGACAATGCCAAGTACCCGAGGATGTCGGTACCAGGTCATTAGGCAGCGTTTTCGTCGTCTGGAATAACTCCATCTACGGAGAGGGTTCTATCTATCGTTTCAAGCAAGCCAATCACGTGGGTCACCTGGGCACGGTGTCTTGGACAGTGACTGCCTTCGGAGATCTGTTTTGCGAACAGCTCGACGGGACGGCCGTAGCAGTACCCATCAATATCATCCACGGCTACTTCTGTTTGCTGACTACTTTGCGTCACCTGGATGGGAGACGAAAAGTCTTGAAAGTGCTCCATCCAGATAGACCCAGTGTCACCAATCAACTCGATATTCGAGCCCTGGCGGCTCCCCTTCGCAATGAAGTTGAGCGTCATGCGGCAGGTTACTCCCTGGTCGTTCTGCAACATGGCGGAGATGAAATCGGGAGTCCGCAGATGGACAGGGTTGCCGTTTTGGTCCGCTCTATGCGGAATAAGGACGTTTCCCCATGCCGCTTGAACGGTTAGATTCCCTAGCCAATCCGTAAGCAGCGTAAGTAGGTATGGGCCTTGATCCCATAAAACGCCTGTGTCCATGATGGGGAGCGGGCGTGGATGGCGCTTCTCTAGCCGCCAATGATTAGCCTCCGCATAAACGACTCGAATGGATCCGATCGTGCCTGCTTCAATTAGGGACTGAATTTTCCGCTGTGCTGCCCCAATACCGACTCCGGGCGCACTTCGAAGAATCCGTTGTTGTTTGACCGCAAGATCGAACAGACCGTCTGCTTGCTCAGCTCCGAAGGCGAGCGGCTTTTCACAGAAAACATGCTTACCGGCGAGCAACGTCTCACGTACCAGGCTTTCATGGGTGGATGGATAGGTAAGAATCAGAATCCCGTCTGACTGTGTCGACTTGAGTAAGGCAGCCTGCGATATGCACGGGCGAACCCCTGTCTTATCGCAGAACGCTTTGAGTCGGGCGGTATCGACGTCCCAAGCTTCTGTGATGGCAAGTCTTCCCTTCAGCGCCGACGCGTACTTTTCCGCAACAACACCACACCCCAAAATTCCCAGTCGCATCTGGCGCTCCTTGAATACCGACTAGCGTATCGAGACCAAGCTGAACAGCAGCTGATTTTTCCTCGTTTTCTTACGCACTTGGGCATCGAAGAGGTTCGCATAGTTGTGTGAATCTAGGTATTTCGGTATTTGCTTAGCGCTCGCCTCCATCCACTCAGCAAATCGCTGCGTGGGTTTTTCCAGTTCAACGAGGAGCTGCCAAAATCTATCGACAGGTCTGCTCGATCGGGGGCAACGATGGTCTGTCGTTCGATTCAGATTCTGTCACCGCTAACGCGATAAAGGAGAACTCGGAATACCATGGAGTGCGACTCAGGTTCACAGGACTGCTCGGAAAGGCCAGGATCACTATGCAGGCCGATGTCGGGTTCGGCGATCGGATTCACCCGGCCGCCGTTCAGGCTGACTACCCGATCATCCTTGATTTTCCCGCACCGTCGATAAGCATGTATCCGGTGGAGACGGTCATCGCCGAAAAGGTTGAGGCGATGATCCACCTGGGTACTCTGAACAGCAGGATGAAAGGCTTTTACGAAATCTGGCGGCTGTCGCAGCAATTCGAATTCGACCCCGCCGTTTTGAGTGGGGCCATCCGGCTTACTTTGGAGAACCGAAACACCAAATTGATAAGTTGGAGTGAGCTGGTAGCCGACCTTCAAAAAAACGACTCATTCGAGACACAGTGGGGCGCATTCCTCAAGAAAACCGCCGTATCCGGTCCGGATTCTTTTCGAGAAGTCCTTGATCAGATCACCATTTTTCTCACGCCACTACTGGAACGTATCGCTCGGTTCGACCGGCGCTAGGCGTTTGCCGGGCTTGCCGGGTTCGTTGAGCCTCCCCGAGATCCTGTTTTTGGGGGGGCTGTGAGCTGCAGTCGTCTGTGTTTCATGCAACAAAGGACTCTTTTACTAATTGGTTGTTGGCTTCTCCCGTGGACGCCAACATTCGGCGGCGCCTGGCTTGAGGTCTTTGGGCAGCCGACGGTTACCGGTCAAATTGAATCGGTAGAAGTTCACGATCGGTTGTTGTATGTGAGCGGCCCAATCTTCAGTGCTGCGGGTCATCGAACACGGGGATTAGCGGTATTGAATGAGACAATCGGTAGCTGGTCCCCGGTGCCGCTTGTTTTGGATCAGGGGTTTGAACATATGAAGAGCTTCAGCCGAGGGACGGAGCTTTCTCTGTACGGCGCGGGCCGTTGCTGTGGCGACAAGCTGATACGGCTAAGTCGCGACCAAATGGAGGAAATTGATCTCGGCGGGCCGGTGACCGGATTAACAGTGGCTCAATCAGAGTCCGGTGCAGAATTGATTGTGACTGGTCAATTCGGCACAGACGGAATTGCGATCTGGGACGGCACGCATTGGCGCTTCGTCTCAACGTCATCATCTGCTCTCCAGTCACCGACCATACTTACCAGGAATGGCGGCGAGGACGTTTACGCGGTTTCGGATGACTTTCTTCGCGAAGTTTGGCGCCTGGATTCCAATAGAACCAATGCTTTTCGCCTGCCAATTCCTATTCGGGCGACGTCCATTGGGACCCTCGGTGAAAATCTCATCGTGTGCGAGGACAACTCCCTGCAGGCCGCCTTCGGCGCCTTCGATGGAACAAACTGGAGTTACCCACAGCTCTTTTGGGAGTGTGGTCAGATGGCTCAGCTTCCACATCCGTCGGGAGAGCGCCTCTGGATTCGCACACGGGGACCGTCCTGGACGTCACTTCAAGCCATCAATAAACCGGCAGAGATTCCAGTTCTCCCCGCCAACGGCGGGCTGTTCAAGAACATTCCACTTCCAGGTGAGCTGGCTGCCGTGTCGTCTCCTCAAAACCGCCAGAGTCGCCAGTTGGCAATCTGGGGACGAGGAGGTTGGCGCTACCCCGAGCGCAGCTATCGCGACGAAAAACCCCAGCTAGATATTCTTGCGACCCACGACAATGGTGCCACGCTTCACGTGTTGGCCCGCTTTTACGAGCAGGATCAGCAAAGCTTTCTAGCTGTCGCCGAGTTTACCGATGAAGGTTTAGGACCGGCGGTAAGGGTACCCGATGATTCGATATCCTTTTTGGTGGCGAAAGACGGCGCCATCTATACAGGGACCGAAGCGGGATTGTGGGTTAGGAGATCGGGGAAGGAGATAGTCATTGAGACTCCCACGAGGCCATTCAGCCTCGCGCAATTTGGCGAATCGGATCTATATTTTTCCGGATGCGGATCCAGCGTTTTTCGATTAAGCGGCGATGATAGTGTCAGTGTCGTAGCAACGATGACGGATCAATCAATCCAGTGCCAAGACGCTCTTTATCTCGCCGGTTCGCAGTCGAACCCGCGGCTTTACGTAGTGGGCAACCAATTCCGGTCGGTCTCAATTCCCATACAGACATACAGCATCCATCTGCTGGTTGAAGATGATTTGGTAAACATAACACCCCCCGAGTACGCCGACGGTCAAAGGGCGACTGTAGGCCGATTGATTGTTTCTGTTTCTAGGCTTAACGGAACCGATCAACTGATGTTTGGAGGTGGTAACACGGTATTTCATCACGACGGCCAAGCTTGGGCGCAACTGCCTCCGACCCCGCTTGGGCCGCTTGGCGGGCTTGCGGTGGCCGTGAGCCACGCTGGAAAAAACTGTGTCTACGCAGCCGGCGGGCGAAGAATTCAACGCTATTGCGAGGGCGAGTGGGATAGCCCGGCCGAGCTGGTCTTTAACAGTTCAATAGTGCAGACCGGCTTTACCAATACGATGTTTTTTCTGACGATGATGGCTACCCGCTTCGATGGACGACCGGTATTGCTAGTTGGCGGGCTATTCGAGTCTGCAGGAAGCTCTATCCAGACCCGAAGCGGCATCTTTGATCTTGATACCGTTACCAGGTCAGGTTTTGAGTTTTGATGGTCGAAATCCTTCACTAGCCCAGTATGAACAGTTCTTGCAGATAGTAGGTAGGTGCTCGTGCGGGTGCGCTTCCACGGTCCCATACGCTGCCGAAAAATTGGTAACCTCAATGTCGGCCCTGGCTTTCCTGAGTAATTTTCGCCGACTCGTGGTCTTAATTCGGTAGAAGCGATGCGATCATATGTCGTAGTCCTTTTTAGTTAGTCGGTAAAAGTGTGAATTGCGACGATATTGGAAAAAGCGTGCGGGCCCAAACTCCTAGCGCCACGCAGCTAGCTGGCCTGCTGGTAGCTTTGGCTTTAGTGGCATCGGCGCCATCTTGTGTTTCGGAGACCGCACCACTGAGCAAATCCATCGATATCCGTGATGAAATTACCGCTTCGGAGATGGCGGGTTTTCGGGATTTGTTAGCGAACTTCTTTTACCAGCCTATCCCCGAAAAGCTGGAATTGAGCGGAGCGGTTCAGCATGGCGATCGAAAATTTGCGGTGCTCACCTTTGATTCGCCCGACCCTCAGTCTGGTTTGCCATACTCAACTGTGGCGCGCCTCCACTCCAGCCTCGCCCATCCTGATTGGGCGGTTAGCGAAATCAATTTCCACAGCCAGCGACGACTCGACTCTCAAAACTCAGATGTTTCGGTTATTGGAGAGGTCAGCGACGAAGAGCTTCGAGAGATAGCCGAGCTCGTTTCGAATTACTGGCAATCAAACGTGGGCGGCGATGCTGAAATCTTAAGTATTGCCAGCAATAGTTTGCCGAAACTCCGCCAGCTTCCAGAGTATCTTGCTGGAAAAACGCCGTCCGCGGTCTATTCCGTCACCGTTGTCGCTATTGCTCCAGAGGTTTCGGACTCAAGTGATACCACGAGCTTTCGAATTGCCAGCTCTGCAGAATTTAACGTTTCGTTCCGCCTCGACAGGACATCGAAAGGTGAGCTGATCTTGAGGGAGGTCAGTTCAACAGCGTATCCAGGGGCTGACACCATGCTGTTAGGAAGGCTTCGCCAAGGTATTACTGACCCTACTGATGAGGCGGAGTTATCTTCACGCAGAAATGCTGCCCATAATGCGTTGCCGGAAGAATTGCAGACAGAAGTCCTTCGAGACGGCTGGCTAATCGTAGAAGGGCCTAGCGAGAACGCCGCATTCTTTTTAGTCGCTGGAGGTCCAAGCAGCGGGGAAGTACTGAAAGGCGTTGTAAACTGTGGGCGCGTTGCTGGAACTCAAGACCCATGGCAATGCGCTTATCAAAATCTGGGATCCGATACGGGATAGGATAGCGAGCCTTAAGTATGTTGCGGTGGTGTTTAGCGTTAGCGATGGCAACGGCTTGTGCCGTCCTAGTCCTAGTGTTTCCCCGCACCCAATCGCTTCATCACCCAAACGAAGCGGAGTCCATCGTCCGGAAGATCCACGATTTATCCGAGGAGACGGCAGGCGCCGACGCTAGTCCGTCTGCAATACTACGAAAGCTGACTGCTAGTTCCGTTCCGCACAAATCGTCGCCCCGCAATGCGCCAGAAAGCTCCAACCTCAGTCCAGCTCTCTTGGGTCCGTTTGCACCCGGCGTAGGGCTCGATCAATGGCTGGAAGAATTCTTCTTCTCTTTGCAGAATCAATCAGCTGGAGATGTCGCGAACAAACGCGACCTGGCTCTTAAGGGCGACGCCAATGCAGCATTTTGGATGTACGTGTATTGCGTTCGGTGTTTGGCGGGTCCAAGAACTGATCGTCAGCTAGAACGGAAGCTTGCCGAATACGAAGGCATGTTGAATGAAAGAAATATTACTGAAGAAAAGTCGAGTCTCATAACTCAAGAGATCGAAGACCTTTACGCGATTCTGGAGCTATGTTCCGACACGTCGGACAACGACAATATGCGAACAGAAGCGCTTCAGTGGCTGCATACCTCGGCAGACCTGGGTCACATGGGTGCACGGCGGATTTATCACTTTTATGGTCGGTGGCTTGTTTTAGGTAACGGTTCTGCGTTGGCGTTTAAGTACCCCGGTTTGGTCCAGGAGTTTCAAGAGCGCTCAAAGGTCTATGCAGACTCCATCCTCGCTCTTGGGCACGTGCAAGCCTATGTGCTTTTGTCCGAGATGTATTTCGCGGGCGATGTTTACCCTCGCGATTTCTTGAAGTCATACGCATACGCGCTGGCTGCTGAGGAGATCGAGGGAGATCAGATAGAAAACACGACAAAGATGCGGCTGCGCCGTGTTGAGTATCGACTCTCGCCAACGGACAGGGCGGAAGCAAGGGAGCTGGCGTCGACACTGGTCTCTCAAATACCATGAGCGGGCGAGCGTTCTTCATTCTGTTGTTCGTTGTTGGTACGGTTCTAGTGTTCTTTGGGTCTGCACCAAGCTGGGTTTCAAGAACTTCTGAGCCTGAGGCGACTGAAGGTTTACAGGAGCCTGACCTCTCTGATCATGTCGCTTTGTCGTTGCCATTAATCTCGGATACCAAAGCGAAGCCATTCGATGTGGGGATCGAGCTTCGACGAGAGCAGCAATACCGGGATGTCGAAGCGATCGCTGGTTACAAAGTTGTTCTTGACGAAACTACCGGGATCGACTCCTGGGCTGCTGCGCAGGCTGAGGTGATCAAAAGTGCAGATCCCGCTGATTTCTCAAAACTAAAGGCGCAAGCATTAGCCGGAGACCCTGAAGCCGCCATGTGGCTTTACTTTTTCTTCGACTATTGTCGCAAGTCTCCGCGAACGGACTGGGATGTTCAAAATCGACTTGCGCAAATTGAAGCGGTTGTCCAGCGAAGTGAAAATCAATCAAGGCCAATCGATGTCGATCAATACGAACAATCCCTTGATTCCCTCATGCAATCGTATCGACTCTGTCGCCAGCTCGGAGCGGATTTTGATGCGGATTCGGCGGCACTAGAGTGGATTACGAACGCAGCCGATCTTGGGCACATGGGGGCACAAAGGCTCTATCATTATCGTGCAAGAGATCTGATTGCCGGCTATGACGCAGATCTGGTTTTTCGTCACCCAGAACTGATCGCGGTGTTCCAAAGGAACGCGGCGAACTATGCGCGGCAACTGCTTGCTTCCGACCATCCTCAGGGGCTTTTGCTAATGGCCCGGATGCTCCAAATTGGCGATGTCTTCCCCAAAGATGCTGTCAAAGCCTACGCCTACGCAAAGGCCGCTGAAATCATTGGAACTGAGGGGGTCTCGGAGGATGCCAGAGGAAGAATGCGCTGGATCGTTTGGGACCTTTCGGATGAAGAAATCGAAGAAGCAACGGAGTTGGCGTATGCGATCCTTGATTAGATCGGTCAATCTTGAACAAGGGAGTAGAGTGAAATCTGATTACTACCTTTCGTTAGAGACCGGTCATACGCTCTTTTGAACCTCAATTTTGCTTCTTGGTTCTGTAAGAGAAAAGCTCCGTTCCATCTGGCCGGACAGTTACGCACATTGAATCTTTGCAACGAGAGCTGAATCGGCATTCGCCATCTTCGGAAAAGTCTTTCTTTGAGCAGTTAACGATGTAGGGCACGCCGGATTGGTTAGCTAAATGCGGAATGATTTTGCGGTTGTAACTCTGGAAACAGCCAAGAACGATGCAGTCCGAGTTAGCCGAACAGTGTCTTGGGTTCTTGCCGTCAAAGCTCAGTGACGAATCATGCGGGGACGGGACATTGAGGCATACCGCCCAGGCACTCGGCGCGAGCAGGAGCAGCGTGACAACGGATCCACCGAGGCCACTTCGGAAAGAGCTACTCACTCGTTATTACCACTTTCAAGACGCGAAGTGGCCCGCGAAATTTGGGTACAAAAAAGGTCCTAGTTTGTCTTTGTCCGGACGACTCAGTTCGTTCAAATGTTACGCCCAAAGCGAGGTCAGGAAAGAGGGGAGCGTCTACGGCGAAGATAGCCAACGGAGCACCCATCGGAGGCCCCTGCAGCATTCGTCGGTCCACTTGCGGCCCGAGTTCGAACGCACGATCTTGAAGTTTCTCGATCAGCACCTCGGCTTGATCTGGTGTCACTGATTCATCCAGGGCGATTCTGAATTCTGACCCGCCAACGAAGACCGTCGTTAAATCCTGATGGTTTACCGACTGCAGCAAGAATTCCCCAACCCGAAGAGTGTCCGGTGCTGGAAAAAAAGGCCAGCCGGTCGTCCACTTCTTCTCGACCATTCGCACTACGCGGTACCTGACTCGCCTCCCGGTCACTGACTCTTTTTCTTTCGCGACAATGCCAACCCCATCGCGCCTCAGATAGTAGGTCTGAATCTCTGCAACCGAGTTCACGCCGGCAAGTCGCGCAAGTTCTAGTACGTCTGCTTCCTGGCGCGCTGTCAGTTCGCCACCAAAAACATATTTGCGCTCAAACCCCTCTGAGGAAATGGCGAGGATAAATGCCAGGCAAAAGGTGTGAATGGGGATGCTCCCTTCGATTCCTGGGTGTTTGGACATCCAATATTCCATAAAAATTCGTGTGTCAGAGAACAAGAAAAGAACTCTATATTGACAGACGTAGAGGTTAATCTACAATTGTAGAGAAAGGAGGCCGGTATGACACTTTCTGAGTTTGAGCTTGAGGTACTGCAGATCTTTTGGAAATTCGGAGAGCTTTCGGTTCCAAAGGTTCATGAACAGGTTCGTCGTACTCGCGACGTTACCTACTCTACCGTCAAGACGATCGTCGACCGACTGGAGGGTAAGGGCGCGCTCTCTCGGGTGGAGCAGCATGGGCGGACCATCATTTATGCCGCGGCTGTGGATCAGGATAGCGTTCGGCGTCCGATGCTGAAGAGTTTTGTTGAACGGGTCTTTGGTGCTGATCGGTCGACGCTTTTTTCCTATCTCATGGAGGACACTGAACTCTCGCGGGAAGAAATCGCCGAGATCCAGAGAATGGTTAGCGAAGCCCAAGAGAGGCGAAGCAAATGATTGCCTGGCTCACGTTGAACTGCTCGATCAGCTTAATCACTCTGCTGGTAGTCAGGCTGCTGAAAAACGCGCCAGCGCAGATTGGATTTTTCGCTGCTTGTGGGGCTCTTGCTTGCTGGTGTCTCCCGCTACAGCCAATTGTTGTGACTGAGGCGCCACAGATGGTCACAGACTACGACATCGTGCCCATCGGTCCAGCGCTACTAGAATCCACGGTGCCAGTAAAAGCGACTAGTGAAGTCGACTTCTGGGCTATCGCGCTGCTGTCGTCAGCGTTCATCGGACTTCTGGTTCTGTGCTTTAGAGGTTGGCAGAGCTTGATTCTGGTGCGGCGTCTGCATATGCAAAGCCGGCCAGTAGCCATCGAGGATTTGCCACGGTCATTCGCGGTGTCCGCCAGTCGAATCAGGGTCGTACCTGGTCGGATAGCGATGACATCAGGGCTTTTTCGGCCAACTGTCTGGATCGGCGAGGAGCTCCTGGCGAGAACCGAAGTTGAGTCAGTCCTGGCCCATGAACTGACCCATGCAAGGCGGCTGGATAATATTTGGGTTCTCGCGATAGAAATGGTCCGTCATGCGCTGTGGTGGAACCCGCTGGTTTGGATTCTGGCTAACCTGGCCAGGACGCGGCTCGAAATGTCCTGCGATGAGGCGAGCGCCACCAAATTGGCGACGGGCCACTACCTGCGACAGGTCACCCAGCTAGCACAGTTTTTACCGACCCAAAACGCGTTCGGTGCGTCTGCCATTGCCGGTCGGAAAGCCATTGTGGGCCGAATCGAACACCTGGCGTCCGACCCCAGACTCACGGCCCGACATCTTGCGGTGATCGGAGCGGCGCTGGCCCTACTAATCTCAGTGGTTTTGCAGGCTGAGGAAAGGCAACCGTCGCCGTTGGGGCAATCAGCGAGCACTTCGCTTTCAATCGCGGATGACGGTAGTTACGAGCTTCGTCTTGACAACGCTCACTATGGCGCCGCGATTCAGATGCTAGCGAGCCTCGGTCGGCTCCACGTGCTCGCCCATCCTGAGATTAATCACCATAGGATCACCGTAACGATTGTCGGTACAACGGAGAATTGGATGGACGGTGTTAATGCGCTTCTCAACGCCAACCCTGATTTTGGTGACCGATTTGGTGTTGCCAGAGAAGGTGAAAACCTTTTGCTAGCCGCCAAAGAGTTACTTGAGCCCGACAACCGGACATGGCTGGGCGTCGCGTTAATTATGGGGCATATGAAACCTGCTCCCGATGATCTGTCCCTGCCGAGAGTTTCCGCGGATCTCTTGGTAAGAATCGACGATATCGAAATGCAGCGTCCCGATTTACTGCTCGTCAACAAGAACTGGTTTGGCGTCCGCCAGGCTGGTTTCGAAGTCAATGTTAAACCCACGATCCTGGAAGGTGACCAGATTCTCATCGAATTTCGAATTAGCGAGATCGATTCAGGAAAACTAGTCGCCACGCCTTCTTTACTCACGCTTCCGGAGAAAGATGCGATTGTGGAGATTGGTACGGATGAGACAATAATCCGTGTTGAAGTGACGCCTCGGCTTCTTACCTCGGCGTAAACGCCGGGATGCATCGCATTCGGCGGTGATAATCTCATGCAACCGAAGCGCCATTAAAGAGTTTAGACATCACGTCCGCAACATCAGCAGACAGCGCTATGTTCTCTTGCTGGATAGGTTGACCAATGAAATCTGCCGAAGCCACTCGCTCGTGCTTCAGGATATATAAGACGTTTGGTGATTGATTCGTGACATTCAGCTCGGAACGCCGGTCTTTTGAGAAAGACCTTCTGAAGGTCCTCCCTACCAAACTAAAGGGGTCTCGATGGAAGAAGAAGCAAAATGCGATCTTTTGCGAGTTACTTGGGTTCTACTTTGATGTATTTGTCAGTGTATTTGTTAACGACCGAAAAACGACTTTTGCGATGTCGGCAAAGCCGATGACGTTAGACACGCACTATTGGAACATCACTGGTCTGGAAGCCAATAATTCCCAACCTCTGTCATTTCGAAGTTGGGGTGCGTTTACTTGTCCCGGGCTGCCATTGAGCCGGGAATCAATCCCCGATGAAGGAATGGGCGCGGATGTGCTGGCGAGAAAGCTTTTGGAGTGGGCCGACTCTCAAGTTGAAACGGCGTTGCACAGACTGAGGGCTGAGAGCTTTTCCAGTGCAGTCGCAAGACATCCTAATCACGTTGAACGAGGGACATACGCTATCACCTATGTCACCTCCCTAATTGCGGAAGGCAATTTCAAGGCCGCGAGACAAGCGGCAGTTGCTTATGCAGACGGATCGGTGAAATCAGCTCACAAGCAAAGACATCTCGGCCGTGACTTCCATGAAATCGCTGTCGATTGGATAGATTCACTGTCGGTCGGATAGATTCAATGGAGGAAAACAACTGATGAATGCCTCTTCCTGACCGAACTCAGATTGTTAAATTGGAATTCCCACGGAGCACCAGACGGGTTCCGCGCGTGGTTCTGGCTGATCCACCATCAAAGGTATTGATGAGAAAATCTGAATTGACCCGAGCTAGCGGTTTCCGTGTGTTGCCCAATGTGGTGGCGTCGCTAATGGCGATTTGCGCGACTGCGTGCAACAGCACCCGCGTTCACCTATACGCCACGTCGCTGACCGCTGCCGAAACCTCTGAGTTCACGGAGGTGTTGAGGGAGGCGGGGTTTCGAGTCCAGCTCAACAATCAAGAGATACCCCAGGGGATTACTGGCCCATTGATTGTTTACTCTCCGGCCCACGAAGATCTGGACGTCGTCACTCAAATCGGGCGAATCATGAAATCTCTCGGATATTCCACGGTGGAGTACCAGGCTTACGACGTAGAGAACCATGTCTACTCGGGAAACAACATCGGCGTGTATCCACGCCCCCGGCCGAAAGATCCTCACAAGATGCCTGACGATATGCCCGGTTACTTTCGCGGGAGTTGTCCCGACGGCGAGGCCACACTGGAATTCCCCCGAGGGCAAGAATTCACTTTTGAGTACAGCCCGAAAGGCACCGAAGACACGGTATTCCTAAAGGGCCCGGCAACCTGGAGCCCTGAAAGCCTGACCCTCGGCCTCGCAGATGGTCAGACGGCAGATTTCATCATTGAGCCAGTCGACTCGAAGGACCGATATGGCATCACTCGAAGAGTCACGTTGAAGCCAACGGCCGAGCCGGCCTTGTTTGGCTGTGAATTCTCGATTGTGTTTTTGCGCTAACGGAACAGCAAAGAACGAATAATCAACCGGGTCACTACCAGCGAAGCGTGTAGTGGCGCGGTCCACGAACGTCGCAGTTGCAGAGCCTCAATGTCTATGAACGCCAAGGTAGCCGCAAGACCAGACCGGTTAAGCCGGTCCGATAAGCTCCTTCTGTGACAACACTCGGTTTTTGCAGATCCCGGGAATACGCGGAAGAAGAGGAAAGCTTTGAAATCTGGAGTTTAATGGTGGCCAGGGGCAGAATCGAACTGCCGACACGCGGATTTTCAGTCCGCTGCTCTACCGACTGAGCTACCTGGCCATCGGTGTTGGAGGGTGACGCGAGGGGCGCTATTAGACCTGTTGCGCGGCAGGGCGTCAAGGTTGAGGTGGTCGGATCATCCACAGCGCGGGCGGTTGATTCCTGGTCCTTTCCATGGTGAGGTCACACGCCCCGTCTGAAGCTGTGGAGATGCCCATGAAAAACCGCTGCCTGCTCGCCTTTGGCGCCTGGATTTGCCTGTCTTTCTCCCTGGCTTCGAGCGCCGCAACGATCGCCGTGATCGGGACCGGTGACGTTGCTGGTGCGCTGGGGCCCCGGTTTGCTTCGCTGGGCCACACCATTGTTTACGGCTCACGGAACCCCGCGGCCGACAAGGCGCAGCAGCTTGTTGCGCGTACCGCTGGCTCTTCGGCAACAACGCCCGCTGAGGCGGCCAAGGATGCCGAGATTGTCGTCCTGGCGGTTCCCGCGGGCGTCGTGGTTTCCGTGGCGCAGTCCCTCGGAGACCTCACTGGGAAGGTCCTCATCGACCCAACCAACGCGTTCAGCTTTACCGAAGACCGGCTGGTGGTCGCCAAATCGCTGGAGCCGGTTGCTGTCGCCCTTCAAAAAGCCCTTCCTGGCGCGCACGTCGTGAAGGCTTTTCACGTCCTGAACTGGCGGGTCATGATCGAACCGGAACTCGCCGGCGGCCCGATGACCATTCCGATGGTGGGTGACGATAAGGCCGCCAAGGCTACGGTGGCTGAGCTGGCCCAGGGTATGGGTTTCGACACCGCTGACTTAGGTCCGGTCCGCTACGCCCGGGAGCTGGAAGGGATGCTCGTGCTTTGGTTCAACGCGCGGCTGAATGGGCAGCCGTTTAACTACTATTTTCGGCCTGAGCCCGCGCGCCCAAACTGACGTTCACTCGGGGGGCACATAGCCGGCTGGCTTGGCGCCGCCTGCGCCGAAGAAAAAGTCTTCCATCTCACGCTCGAGCAGCTTGCGGTGGTCGGGGTTGATCGGCGTCCAGCGATTTTCGTTGATCAACATCGTTTGATGCGCAAGCCACTGGCTCCAGGCCTTCTTGCACACCTGGTCGTAGATTCGCTGGCCGAGTTCGCCAGGGTAGGGCACCCGGTCCAGCCCTTCACCCTCTTCACCCATGAGCACACAGTTCACCGTTCTTGCCATGTCACCAAACCGCTGAAGTATTCGTCCAGAAACGATTGTACAGGCCGAGGCAGGCCAAGTTGCGCAACTTCTTCCGCACCACACCAGCGGGTTTGCCTGTCTGAAACCTCGTCTGTGCTGATGGGCTCGAGCAGCACCGGCTTCATGGCGAGCTTGAAATGGCTGAAGGTGTGGTGGATGACCGGTGCGTCAGCAGTCACGCTGGCCGGCTCGCTGTCGTTCATCGGGAGGCTCCAGAGACCGCCCCAGATGCCCGACGGCGGCCGTTTCTCGAGCAGGACCGCACCCTCGTCGGAAAGACACACGCTCAGTACGGCGCTGCGCCTGGGGATCTCGCGCCTGGGCTTTTTTCCCGGGTAGCCAGCCGGGTTGCCGTCAGCATGGGCCTGACATCCCGAGGCCAGCGGGCAGGCCTCACAGTCAGGCTGGCGACCGCGGCACAGGCTGGCGCCAAGGTCCATGATCGCCTGCGTGTAGTCAGTCACATTCTCAGCGGGTGTGTGCAGCTCCGCCAGGTTCCAAAGGGTCTTTAGAACCTCGGACTTTCCAGGCCAGCCGGCCACCGCGTGGTACCGCGCGAGCACCCGCTTGGCGTTTCCGTCCAGGATCGGATAAGGCAGCCCGTGGGCCTGGGCAAGAATCGCGCCTGCCGTTGAGCGCCCGATACCCGGCAGCTTGATCAGCTCGTCGATATCCCGCGGAAGATCCCCATTGTGCTGAGCTACACAAAGCTGGGCCGTTTTGTGCAGATTCCTGGCGCGACTGTAGTAGCCAAGACCCGCCCACAGCGCCATCACCTCGTCGTCAGGGGCGGCGGCCAGGTCGGGCAGCGTGGGGAAACGTTCGACGAAACGCTCAAAGTAGCCAATGACGGTGGCTACCTGGGTTTGCTGGAGCATCACCTCCGACAGCCACACCCGGTAAGCCGTACGTGGGTGCTGCCAGGGCAGGTCGTGGCGACCGTGGACCTCGTGCCAAGCCAGCAGCTTTTGGGCGAAAGCGTCGGTCACCGCAGGGCGTTCACCAGGAGTTGCTCCGTCGCCGGGCTAGAGCAGCGCGTCGACAAACGCCTCCGGCTCGAAGACCCGAAGATCGGCCGCGCGTTCTCCAACACCGATAAACCGGATCGGAACGCCGAGCTTCTGCGCCAGCGCAAACACCATGCCGCCTTTCGCGGTGCCGTCGAGTTTGGTGACCACGAGGCCGGTGACGCCAACCGCTTCGCCGAAGTCGGCAGCCTGATTCAGCGCGTTCTGACCGGCGGTGCCGTCCAGCACGAGAAGCACCTCGTGGGGAGCGCTAGGGTCCAGCTTGCCCATGACGCGCTTGATCTTCTTGAGCTCCTCCATGAGGTTCGACTGCGTATGCAGCCGCCCGGCGGTGTCGGCGATCATGACGTCAACGCCTCTCGCCCCGGCGGCCTGCAGGCCGTCGAAGCAGACGGAGGCCGAGTCGGAGCCCGTATCCTGCGCGATCACCGGAACGCCGATCCGCTCACCCCAGGTCTTGAGCTGTTCGACGGCGGCGGCTCGGAAGGTGTCGCCGGCAGCGAGCAGCACGCTTTTTCCGTCGCTGCCGAGCCGCTGGGCCAGCTTGCCGATGGTTGTGGTCTTGCCGGCGCCGTTTACCCCGACCACCATCACAACGAAGGGGCCATCCGCGGCGGTCGGGTCAAGCGGCTTGGCCACCGGCGTCAGGCGCTGAATCAGGAGCTCACGAAGGGCTGCCATCAGCCGTTCGGAATCGTCCAGCTCCTTGCGTTTTACCCGTCCGGTCAGGTCATCGATGATTGCCGTGGTGGTTTCCGCGCCAACGTCAGCGGTCAGCAGGAGCGTTTCCAGCTCCTCGAGGAGCTCGTCGTCGATCTTGCGGCCAAAGGAAAACATCTGCCGAAGACGCTTGCCGAAACCGGCCCTGGGCCTTTCGAGCTGCTTTTCCAGCGGTGTGGCGCCGGCGGGCGCCGAGGCCTCTTGAGTCTTGTCTTTTTTGCCGAATCCAAACATGCGGGACTGTCTAAAACCTGTGGCGTAAGCGCATGGATATGGGGACAGGAGACGTACAATACCACTTCGAACCAGCGGCCGTTCTATTGCTCAAACCTCGGTCAAGGCGGTCACACTTTGGACGTGCAACGATGGCAAAAAAACCTCGCAAAAAGCCCGCCGGGCAGATACGCATCACGGGCGGACGGTGGCGTAGTCGTCGCCTGTCCGTGCCGGAGGTTGCTGCCCTTCGGCCCTCCAGCGATCGAACCCGGGAGACGCTGTTCAACTGGCTGGGCCACGACCTCACCGGCCTGGCCTGTGCCGACCTGTTCGCCGGCACCGGTGTGCTGGGCCTGGAAGCGCTGTCGCGCGGCGCTGACACCTGCGTGTTTGTCGAGAGCAGCGGCATCGCGGTTGCGTCGCTGCGCGCCACGGCCGGCAAACTTGTCGAAAATCCCGAGCAAATTCAAATACTTCAGCAGTCCGTTGATCAATGGTTGGCGGGCGGCGGGACCAGCTTCGACCTGGTGTTTGTCGACCCGCCGTTTTCGGACGGCAATTGGGCGACCGTGTTGACCGGTCTGACGGCCAGGCTTCGTGCCGGCGCCCGGGTTTACGTCGAGTCTCCTGCGGATCAACCCTGGCTCTGGCCGGATGCGTTTTCACTGCAGAAGGAAAGCCGGGTGGGGGAGGCCAGGTTGCGGCTTCTTGGGTGGGCAGGGTCTCCTTAAGCCTTTAGAATTGCGGGTTTTCCACCCTTCTGCCGACTATGACAAAAACCACGACGGCCATTTATCCCGGCACCTTCGATCCGATTACCCACGGACACACCGATCTGGTCATCCGTGCCAGCGGTTTGTTCGACAAGGTGGTTGTTGCCGTGGCAAAGAGTTCTGCCAAGGGGCCGCTGTTCGACCTTGAGGAACGGATTGCGCTGGCTCAGGAGGTCGTCGACGAGCGCGGCCTTGAGAACGTGGAAGTCGTTGGATTTGCGACGCTGCTGGCGGACTTTGTCCGGGAGCAGCAGGCCGGCATTCTGCTGCGAGGCCTGCGGGCGGTATCGGACTTCGAGTACGAGTTTCAGCTGGCCAGCATGAATCGTCATCTGAATCCGGATATGGAAACGCTGTTTTTGACCCCATCTGAACAGTACAGCTTTATTTCAGCATCGCTGGTCAAGGAAATTGCCAAGCTGGGTGGGGACGTTGGCGAATTTGTGCACCCGGTGGTGCACGGCCGGCTGAAGGAAAAATTCGCAGAATAGGTTTGCCATGGCGCTGTACATTACCGACCAGTGCATCAATTGTGATGTTTGTGAGCCCGAATGCCCCAACGAGGCGATTTACATGGGCGTTGAGATCTACGAGATCGACCCTGCCAAGTGCACGGAGTGTGTTGGCCACTTTGACGTGCCTCAGTGCCAGGAGGTGTGCCCCGTCGAGTGTATCCCCAACGATCCGAATCACGTCGAGTCCCGGGATCAGCTGATGGTGAAGTATCACCACCTGATGAAGAACAAGGCCACCGCATGAATCATTCTCCCGCGAAAGCTCTCGCGCTCTGCGCGCTCGTCCTGCTTGGGCCCGCACAGCTCAACGCCGCCAGCTTTCAGCCCATATGGTCTCGCGACGGCATGGTGTCCAGCTCCGTAGGTCCGGCAGCAGCGGCTGGCGCCAACGTTCTGGCGGCCGGCGGCAACGCGGTGGACGCGGCGGTGGCCAGCGGTTTTGCCGCAGCCGTGGCCCATCCCTTCAGCTCCGGGATCGGCGGCGGATTGTTCGCGGTCACCCACATCGCCGAAGGCGATCAGACCACCGCTCTCGACGCACGCGAGATAGCACCCGCCAGTGCCGATCAGGCTTGGTATGCAGCCAACCAGCAGGCGATTCGCCGCGGCCCTTACGCGGTCGGCGTGCCGGGTTTTGTCCAGGGTCTGGAGGAATTGCATCAGCGGTATGGCTCAATGCCCTGGGCCGAGCTGGTGCAGCCGGCGATCGACCTGGCGGAAAACGGCGTGCCCGCGGGGCACTGGCAGTACCGAATCATGCAGTACGCGTCTAAAGCGCTGGGAGACTATCCGGAGACCGCACGGATCTACCTGGACGACGGCAAAGCGCCCGATATGGGTTGGAACATGGTGCAAAAGGATCTCGCGAAGACGCTGCGCCAGATTCAGCGAAAGGGCAGCGCCGCCATGACCGAGGGAGCTATCCCAGCAGCGATCGAAAAAGCGACGAAGGGCGCGGTGACGGCAAAAGACATGGCTGGCTACCAGGTAAAGTGGCGGACGCCGCTGCGCGGCAGCTACCGCGGGTACGAGGTGGTGTCGATGCCGCCGCCCAGCTCTGGAGGCGTGCTGCTGCTGAACATGCTCAACATGCTGGAGCAGCACGATCTTAAGAGTCTCGGCCATGGCTCCAGCAGCTACGTTCACCTGTTGAGCGAGGTCATGAAGCTGGCCTACGCTGATCGGGCGCGCTATCTCGGCGATGCGGACTTCGACGACGTGCCGGTTGAGAAGCTGGTGTCCGAGGCCTACGCGAGCGAGCAGCTCGCCCGGATTTCGATGGATTCGGTGCTGAAAATCAAGCCGTTCAACGCGGTGCCCAACGACGAGGGGACAACCCATATCTCGGTCATCGACGGGCACGGTAACGCGGTCGCACTGACTCAGACGATCAACTCGGTGTTTGGTTCGCTGATCACCGTCCCCGGCACTGGCATCGTGCTGAACAACGAGATGGACGACTTTTCCGTCGCGCCGAATATTCCCAACGAGTGGGAGGCCGTCGGCTTCGAGGCCAATCGAGTGGAGCCCGGCAAACGCCCGCTGTCCAGCATGACGCCAACCCTGATCTTTGAGGATGGCGAGGTCCGGATGGTTGTCGGATCACCCATGGGGACCACCATCATCTCGTCCGTTCTGCAGGCGCTGCTCAATCGAATCGATTTCGGCATGAATGCCCAGGCGGCGGTGCAGGCAAGCCGCGTCCATCACCAGTGGTACCCGGCCATGCTGATGCATGAGCCGGAGCTTGCCATGGACGTTCGCAAGCGCCTCCTGGAACTCGGGCATGAACTGCGCGAGCGCTCGATCATGGGGGCGGTCCAGATCGCTGAGTTCGACCCCAAACGCTGCCTCTACTTCGCCGGCGTTGACGGCCGCCGGGACAGCGCCGCCGCGGCGGTCAATCAGACCGCCACGGCCAAGCGCCAGACCGTCAGCTGCGCGGTGCCCGCCGCCAGCCCGTAAGCAAACCGATCGGCACCAATATGTTTAGCGCCTGGAGCAATTCTGAGTAGGGCGGATTGCGCGAAAAACGGTATGCTGGGCCGGACCAAACCGGAGGGCACCCATGGGCAAAGAGTACTCGGAGATCGACGAAAAGGTTCAGCGATGGCTGGGCCGACAGAAGATGTTTTTTGTCGCCACCGCGCCGCTGAGTGCTGACGGGCTGGTCAACTGCTCACCCAAGGGTGGCGACACCTTTCTGGTGCTGGGTCCAAAGCAGATTGCCTATCTGGACTATGGCGGCAGCGGGATTGAGACGGTCGCCCATCTCAAGGAAAACGGCCGCATTGTCGTCATGTTCTGCGCGTTCGACGGACCGCCCAAGATCTTTCGCTTCTACGGCGAGGGCGAGGTGATTGAACCCGGCGACGACGAGTTCGACGACCTGAAGGCGAAGTTTCCGCCACACTGTACCTGCCGCAACATCATCCGCGTCAACGTCAATCGAATCGCCGACTCCTGCGGGTATGCGGTGCCGCTTTACGAGCACACCGGGGAACGCACCGCCATGGAGACCTGGGTCGAGAGCAAGACCGAGGAGGAAATGCAGGCGTATCGGGCCAAAAATAACGCCGCCAGTCTCGACGGGCTGCCAGGGCTCAAAGCCCGTTGACGCTATCGCAATCGGCTTCAGTCCAGGGCTCGACGCAGGAACAGTCGTGCAAATTTCCACTTTCGGGTGACGGTCGCCCGGGAAATATCCAGAACATCAGCCGTCTCTGATTCGCTGAGTCCTGAGAAAAAGCGCAGCTCCGTCACATCAGCCGCGAGGGGGTCTCGAAGGGCCAGCTTGCCGATCGCCTGATCCAGATCCAGCAGGTCCAGCGGTGCGTCCCCGACAGGGCCGGCCAGACTGAGGCTGACCTGCTGACCTCGACGTTTGGCGGCGCCCCGTTCCCGGGCGAGATCGACGCAGGTCGAGCGGATCATTTTTGCCACCAGCCTGACGAGGTGCGGCTCGGACGCCGGTCGGTTCATCAGCTTCAGCAGCCTGATGCTGGCTTCATTCGCCAGGTCGCGCGATTCCAGCGATAGCTGCCTGCCGCTGCGATTGAGCTGCTGGCGGGCCAGACTCATCATCAGGGGCGCCAGCGACTGGAAAAGCGCTTCGCGGACCGATTCATCGCCAGACGCCCAGCGCGAGATCAGCTCAACGAGTTGTTTGGGGTCATCGGATGCGGTCAAGGTACTATGAAGGTTCCATGTCTAACGATCGCCGACAATCCCTTGCCAGCGGCCAGGACAGCATAGCGCATCACGTCTCGGAGCTGCTTCCTCTGCCAAGCGATCAGCGCGACCGATATCTGGGCGCTCTGGATCAGGCGACGGCCGAAGAATTGCGGGAGTTGCTGGCGTTTGAGAGCAGCGCGGTTGACCTGAGCGAGCTGGCGGGCGTGACGGTTGCGCAGGAGCTGCTGCGTCGGGAGGTACCGCCCAACCTCGGCCGATGGCGGGTACAGCGGCCCCTGGGTCAGGGTGGTATGGGCTCGGTATACCTGGTGACTCGCGAAGAGCTGGGGATTGTGCACGAAGGGGCCGCCAAGCGGGGGCACAGTCAGATTCAGTCAGCCGCTGCCCTCGCCGCTGTCCAGCGCGAAGCCGGAGCGCTGAGTGGACTTCAGCACGGCAACATCGCCCGGCTGCTCGATTTTGGCGCCGACGAGCAGGGTCTGCCGTTTGTGGTCTCCGAGTATGTTGAGGGCACGGCTCTGCTGAGCTATCTCAGCAGTCGCCGGCTTGACCGAAACCGTCGGCTCGCGCTGTTCGAGCAGCTGCTCAATGCGGTGATTGCGGCGCACGCCAATCTTGTCCTGCATCTCGATCTAAAACCCGACAACGTCCTGGTGACAGATTCCGGTCAGGTCAAGCTGATCGATTTTGGGCTGTCCGGCCTCGGGGGTGAGAGGCCGGCTGGTTTCACCCAGGCTTATGCCAGCCCCGAGCAGCTGGCGGGGCAGCCGGTCACAGTCGCGGCGGACATCTATGCGCTTGGAAAGATCCTTGAACTGATCGTCAGCTGCGAACCATCGGTTGGCAGCGCGGAGCTCGCGGCGATCGTTGAGATGGCGACGCGCGCCGACCCCCGGGAGCGTTACCCCTCGGTGCTCGCGCTGAAGCTGGATATCCAGGCGCTGCAGGCTCGGCGTCCGGTAACGCCGCTGGCGCAGCGACGGCTCTATCGCTGGTCGCGGTTTCTCCGGCGCCAATGGCTGCCAACCAGCCTGGCGGCGTTGACCGTTGCCATTCTGGTCGCCGGTCTGCTCAGCGTGCACCGACAAAACCAGGCGATTGAACAGGAGCGTGACCGGGCGCTGGAGCTTCTCGCCAGCGAGCGAGCCACCTCCAGCTTTGTCACCCTCAGCCTGCGAGAAGCAAGCGTTTTTGCCGGCGGCGATGGTCAAATGACGGTCGCTGAGCTGATGCACAGCATGCTGGAAAACCTTCCGGCCGAGGAGGACATGTCGCCGCGCTCCAAGTCCTGGCTGGCCAGCGATCTGGCGGCGGTTTTTACCGGTCTGGGTGAGATGGATGCTGCGCTGGCGGCGAGCGAGATGGCCGTGGCCTCGGCTGAACGCAGTGAGGAGCTGGAGGACGATATCGCCCACTGGACTCAGCGGGCGCTGACCGCGGGCGTCGCCCATCGCTACGAGCTGGCGCTTGAGGCGGCGGAAACCGCCCGCGCGCTTGCCTTATCGGTGGATCACTGGCGATTGCCCTGGACGTACCTTGCGACGATGCAAACGCTGGTAGCGATGAAGCGATGGACCGAGGTGGTCGATCTTTTCGACGTGATTGAATCGCTGCCCACCGATCGGCAAAGCGTCCGGGGCAACATTCACTATATGCGTGGTATCGCCCTGACCGGGCTCGAACGTTTCACGGAGGCGGCCGCCGATTTTGCGGCTGCCCATACGATCTACGGCGAGGTGTTTGGGGCTGACTCTGCGCCGGTGGCTGACGTGCAGTTCCGTGACTATCAGCGGCTGATCCAGCAGGGGGAGCTGGACGAAGCCAACCAACGAACCGCAACCCTGACCGCGTTTTTTGCCGATTCTTACGGCGCGGCGCATTACCGCAGCGTGCTGCTCGCCGCGGAGCAGTCCTGGCTCGATTACCTGACCGGAGTGTCCCCGGCTGATACCGGCTTGTCGACTAAGGTCGCCGAGCTGCGCTCATTGCTCGGGGACACCTCGCCGGTCCTCGCTATTCATCTGGTTCGCCTGGCGCAGCTCAACGGTCAGCAGGCTTCACCAGATCTACAGGCGGCTAAGCGCCTGCTCGATGAGGCGGATCGGCGCCTGGCGGTGTTGCCGTACGACAACATCGATCGCCTCGAAAGTCAGCTGACCCGGGCTGAACTCGCCTGGGCCGTGGACAAGCGCGCCGAAACCGCGGAGCGGCTCGCCGCGCTCAATCCTCTACTGGGTCTTCCGTCAAGCCCTCCTGAAAAGGGGGGCAGCATCCTGCGCCTTCGATTTCTACTGCTGAGCTCTCAGCTTTCCGAAGGCCGTGAGGGCCGGGGTGACGATGACCAGCTCTGTCGCTCCGCTCAGAGGGTTCTGGCTCGGTCGGATAGCCACTGGCAGCCGCTCCGAGCCATGGGCCCGGCCGCCGGGCGGGCTGTGACCGAGTGGCTCCAGTCCTGTACCGAAAAAAAAGTGACGCAATCCTTTCCACTTTGACGAAATTATCAGTAACAACTTCGTCAGGGTGAGGCAGTTCAATGGTCAGAAGCAGGATTTCGTTTTTGCTGGCCCTGTCGCTCAGCGCAGGCATCAGTCCATCAATCGCAGGCGACGTACCTCAATTCACCGTTGAGACCGAGGTACTGGTCAGCTCCGGCACGCCGTCTCCGGACGGCAACGGCGTCTTCGGCGACCAGTTTACGCCGCCGGTGCTGAATAACAGCGGCCAGGCGCTGTTTGTCGCGAGCCTGCTCGCCACCGCAAATCCCGACCCGATCGATGATCTCGGCCTATATCGCGCGAGCCTGGGCGAGGTGAGCACTATGGCCCGCGGCGGCCAGACCTCGGCCGCTGGAAATCTTCTGGATCTGGATATCCTGCGAGTGGCAGGCCAGCTGACCCGTCGTCAGCTGCTGGGGATCGACCAGGTCGGTGAGGTGGCTTTTCTGGCGACCGACGACGATAACCAGGACGCGATCTACCGCAGCGACGGACAGTCGCTGACGACGGTGGTTCAGCAGGGCCAGAATCTGCCGTTCGGCGACGATCTCCGAATCGGTGCGGCGGTGCTCGGATTTCTCATGAACGACGTCGGGCAGCTGGCGTATCTGCTGGACAGCAGCACGCAGAACCTGCTCGTGCGTTCCGACGGTCTGAATACCGAGGCGGTCTTTGGTACCGGCCAGGCGTTGCCGGGATCGAACACGCTGATCGCGCTGCGGGCATTCGGCATGAACAACGGAGGGGAGGTTGTGGCCCGCCTCAACGTTGCGAGTGACGCCTTCGGTCACTTTGTCGGCGACCCCGCGAACGTGCGACAGATCAATCAGACCGGCGCGGCTGCACCCGATGGACTCGGCACCTTCATCGTCGACCCGCGCCTCCCGCCGGCCATTAACGACGGTTCTTCTGTCGCGCTTGTCGGTGGCGTTGATGACGTCACCTCCGACTATGTCGGCTTATTCCTGGATGACGGCAGCGGCCTGGCGGAGCTGACCCGAACCGGCAACGATACTGTCGGCGGCAGCCTGCTGGCTTTCGCGTCAGGTCTACAGCTTAACGATCGCGGTGACTTGCTTTATGCGCTGCTGTCGTCTGACAACAACCGGATTCAGCGCCTTGTTCTTCGCCGGAATGGGGCGGAGCTGGCGGTTGCGAGCGAAGGCGATCTGGTTGTTCCCGAGGAAGGGGGGCTGATCAACAGCTTCAACGGCCACAGTTTGAATGACGCGGGCCAGGTGCTGATCTTTGCCACCGTGGTTCGGCCAGGGCTGCCCCAGGCGCTCGGCCTGTATGTCTTTGACCCGGTCGCCGGGCTGGCTGAAGTTGTCCGGGTTGGGCAGCCACTGGCGGGTGGCACGATCACTTCCCTGGGTGCCGCGTTGCCACTGTGGCCGCTGGAGGCGAACACCCTCGGCAACGCGCAGACAGGTTTGAACGACGCTGGCCAGGTGGCGTTTTCGTTCACGCTGGACAGCGGTGAAAATGGCGTAGCGCTGTCGACGGTGAGCATTGAGTTGCCAGACCTGCTGTTCAAAGACGGTTTCGAGGCCCTGGCGCTTTAGCCGGCCTCAGCGCAGCGGAGGATAGCCGCGACGCTCAGATCGACATCCTGGTCGGTTGTGGCCCAGCAGCAGACGCTGATCCGCATCGCGGTATGACCCTGCCAGACGGTACTACCACACCAGCACGTGCCGTCCTGCTGCACAGCCTCAACAACCGCCAGCGTCCGCTCGCTGCTGCCGAAGCTCACCAGCACCTGGTTGAACTCGACGTCGTTGAGGATGTGAAAACCGGCGTCGGCGAGCCTCGTGGCAAATAGCCGGGCGAGGCGACACATTTCCTCGACCATGTTGATCAGGCCGGAACGCCCCAGCGACTTGAGTGCTGCCCACACTTCCACGCCCCGAGCCCGGCGCGATAATTCAGGCGTAAAGTCTGAGGGGTTTCGTTTGGTTGAGTTTGTCGGCAGGTATTCCGCGGTGATGGCCATAGCCCGCTGCAGCGGTTTCGGGTCGCGTACCAGCGCCAGCCCGGAGTCGTAGGGCACGTTGAGCATCTTGTGGCAGTCGGTCGCCCAGGAATCAGCCTCAGCCAGTCCCGGACACAGCGCCTGCAGCGACGGCACCGCGCCGACCCAGAGGCCAAAAGCGGCATCGACATGCACCCAGGCGCCAGCAGGGCGAACTGCGATGCAGATCTCCCCAATCGGGTCGAACGCGCCGGTGTTCACGTTTCCTGCCTGCGTGCAGACGATCGTTGGACCGGATATCTCCGGCAGCCGATCCGCGCGCATGCGCCCCTGATCGTCAACCGGAACTCGAGTGACCCGGTTGCGCCCCAGCCCGAGCATGCCCAGAGACTTCAGCATGGAAGGATGGGCTTCCTCGCCAGCGAGTACGGTGATTTCCGGCGCGCCGCAGAGTCCATCAGCCTCGACATCCCAGCCCGCCTGAGCCAGCACCTGATTTCGTGCCGCGGCCAGCGCTGTGAAGTTGGCGACCGTGGCGCCGGTGACCAGTGCGCCGCCACAGTCCGGATCAAAGCCGAGCAGCTCTAAGAGCCAGTCCAGCGCTATCTGTTCGAGAACCGCTGGACCGGGCGTCACGTTGTGGAGAGCAGCGTTCTGGTCCCACGCGGTAGCAAGCCATTTTGCCGCCACGGTCGCCGGCAGAGCGCCACCGATGACAAACCCGAAAAACCGTGGACCTGTCATGGTCACCGTAGCCGGGGAGACCAGGTCGTCGAGCAGCGTGAGAACCTGCTGCGGGTCTGTTGGAGCTTCAGGCAGCGGTTCTGCCAGGCTGGATAAAGCCTCAACCGCCGTGGCGGACGGCGCAACGGCGCGATCGCCGCATTGTTTCAGGTAGGCGGCAGCTCTTTGCGCGGTTTCCCGGAGCAGTTCTTCCATCTCAGCGCCCTCATTTTTTGCGCCAGTTTAACGCTGCAGGGCGGTCGCAACAGGTCCAGATACGGGAGTCTGCACGCCAGAATTGACGATCCTCAGGCTTAGGGCGCGGACTGAGGCTTCAGGTGGCGATCAAAAAAATCCATCATCAGCGTCGTCCGATGGGTGTTGATGGCCGGGTCGCGAAAGCCATGTGTCTCGTTGGGATACAGCATGGTTTCAAACGACTTGCCGCCGAGCTGAAGGGCTCGGAGGAGGGCAGTGGAGTGATTCAGCAGTACGTTGTCGTCAGCCATCCCGTGGATCAACAGCAGCGGATCAGCGAGCTGATCCACGTAGCTGAGCACGTTGGATTTCTTGTAGCCATTCGGATTGTCGGCTGGCGTCGCCATGTAGCGCTCGGTGTAATGGGTATCGTAAAGCGCCCAGTCCGTCACCGGCGCACCGGACACGCCGGCGGCCCAAACGCCGGGTTCCTGCATTAGCGCCATAAGGGTCATGTAGCCCCCGTAAGACCAGCCGTAGATGCCGACTCGGTCGGCGTCGACATAGTCGAGCTGCTTCAGAAACTCGGCCCCGGCCTTCTGATCGGCTACTTCAACCATCGACATCTGTCTGTGGATCGGAAACTCGAACGCGGTGCCGCGATTGGCGCTGCCGCGGTTGTCGAGGCTGAACACCACGTAGCCCTGCTGCTGCAGATACTGATGGAACACAAAATCGCGCCCCCACTGGTTGTTGACCATCTGCACGTGGGGCCCGCCATAAACGTAGACGATGGCCGGATAGGTGTTCTTCGGATCAAAGTCCGACGGCTTCAGTAGTGAATAGTGGAGCGTCTGGCCGTCGGTCGCCTCAAGCGTGCCAAACTCGGGCAACGCATGGGCCTGAACAAAAGGATGATATGGATGTCCCTCGACCAGCGCATTCTCAGCCAGCCAGGTCAGCCGCTCACCGCCGGGTCCGTTCACGCTGACCTGGGGCGGCTGACCGCGGCTGGAGAAGTTGTCGATAAACGCGCCGCTGTTGCTCACCACGGTCTCATGCCAGCCTGAGACGCTGGTCACCCGCCGCAGTTTCGGAACACTCGCTTCTGCGGTGCTGGCGTCCAGCGGCGCTTCGTAAAGGTGTTTTTCCAGCACGCCTTCCTGGAAGCCGTCAAACAGGACCCGATTGCGCGACTCGTCGACGGCCTTGATTTCGCTCACCGCCCAGCTGCCGCTGGTCAGCTGGCCCCGCATCTCGCCGTTCATGTCGTAGCGGTAGATATGCTGAAATCCGCTCCGTTCCGAGGTCCAGAGAAACTGGTCCGGGGCTGAATCCAGGAAGGTGAGATTGTGGTGGAGGTTGAGCCAGACGTCCGATCTTTCGGTGAGAATGGTGCGCGACGACCCGTCGTCGATATCGATTTCGAGCAGGTCCAGGGTTTTCTGATCGCGGCTTTGCCGCTGCGCCAGCAGTCGTCCCTCGGGCGACCAGTTGACCCGGGCCAGGTAGATATCAGCCTCGGCGCCGAGATCTGCCCAGGTCACTTCGCCGGTTGCCACCTCAACAATTCCCAGCCGAATCGTGGCGTTTTTCTCGCCGGCGAAGGGGTAGCGCTCATTGGTCACGCGGAAGCTGTCGTCGAAAATCTGGTAGCGGCTCGCCACCTCGACCGGGCTTTCGTCGATCTGGGTGAAGGCGATGAATCGATCATCGGGTGACCACCAATAGCCGGTGTCGCGGTCCATCTCCTCCATGGCGATGAACTCGGCCATCGCGTTTCGCACCGGTCCGTCGCCGTCGTGCGTCAGCTGTTTCTCCCCGGTCCCGTCTGCGTTGACCACCCAGAGATCCTGCTCCCGAACAAAGGACACGAGGCTGCCGCCGGGGGATACCTTGGGGTCGGTCTCGAACGCGTCGCTTTGGGTCAGCCGACTGACCGCCTGATCGGCCAGCCGATACAGATACAGGTCTCCGCCGAGCGGAAACAGCAGCAGCTGGCCGTCCGGCGACCAAAAATACTCGACGATTCCTTTCCCGCGAATGCGCATACGTTCCCTGCGGGCCTTTTCCACCTCATCGAGCTGTTCACCGTCAGGCGTCAGCGCGCTGGAGTCCACCAGCAGCTGATGTTGACGATCCGCGAGGTGGTACTCCCACAGGTCCTGCTGCCGAGAGTCGTCCGGCTTGCCCTTCAGGTAGCTGACCCGCTTTCCGTCCGGTGAGAACTTCAGCGCAACCGGGGCGGTCCCCGACAGGTCAGGGCTGGCATAAAGCCGCTCGATGGTCAGCCTTTCAGCGCGCACGGGTCCGGTGGCCGCCAGCAGAAGCGCTGACAGAGTAAGGCAAAGATTCTTCATGGCTTGTCTCCGCGAGACGGAAGCGGTGAGGTTTGGAGTAAAAGTGCGAGTGCAGTGGCATGAACAACCAGACAGCACGGTGCGGCGAGAGCCGCGGGAGGAATGGGCCGCTGCAAGACGCAGCGGCCCGGCAAAATCAGTCGTTCAGCGTTTGGATGTACGCCCAGACGTCTTTCATGGCCTGATCGTCGGCCAGCGTCATTGACATCGGACGCATTTGCGCGCCGTACACGTCTTCAGGGTTGGCGCCGCGAATGCCAGCCTTGAAGTTATTCAGCTGACGAACGAAGTACCACTCCTGCAGTCCGGTCAGATTGGGGGCGCTCAGTGCGTCCATTCCCTTACCGTTAGGACCGTGGCATGCCACACAGGTGGCGTACAGGGCTTTACCTTTTTCGGCGTCGCCAGCGGCAATCGCGGTAGAGCTGAGCAGCGTGGCGGCAACTAAAATCAGTGTTTTCATGGATTTGTCTCAAGAAACCGTTTTTTGACGTGGGCGTAATCTACCAAATTTCGATGAAAAAAGCGTGATTTGTCGAAGAAACCGCCGGCCGTCGGGCGCTTCGGTGCTCAAGAATTGGTAAAGCGGCCGACAATGACCGAAATGTTGTCCGTGCCGCCGTCGCTGTTGGCCTGGGAGATCAATTCGCGACACGCGTCTTTTGCGCTCTTGGCGGCGGCGATTGTGGCCGTTATCGCGTCATCACTGACGTGCTTCGTGAGCCCATCGCTGCAGAGCAGGATCGCGTCGCCGGCGGTGAGCTGAATTTCTACGCGTTCGGGTCGGATGTCCCGACTGCTGGTGATCACGTTCCAGAGCTGATGGGCCATCGGCGAGTTTTCCGCCTCGTCTTCTGACATGACGCCTTCGTCAACGAAGCGCTGGGCAACCGTATGATCGTTGGTCAGCCTTGTGAGCTCCCCGTTGTGCAGCCGATAGCAGCGGCTGTCACCGACGTGCACCACAAACAGCCTCGGCCAGTCGCAGCAGGCCATCGTCAGCGTTGTGCCCATGGTGGTTAGCTCCGGCTGAGCCTCGACTGCTTCGCGGACCGCCGCGTGAGCAGCCTCAACCATGGCGTCGAGCTGATCGAAGTAGTGCTTGGGTTTCAGTCCCTCACCCAACGCGTTGGCGATAGCACCCACAACCAGCTCTGCGGCGCGGTCGCCGGCGGCCTCCCCGCCCATCCCGTCAGCCACCGCCAGCAGCGCAACGTCGCTGGCCTGGGCCTGGCGCACCAGGATCCGATCCTGATTTACCGAACGCTTCTGGCCTTGGTGGGTGGCACCAAAAAAATCACAGTGGGTGGTCATGCGGTTGTGTCGGAGTTATGGGAGCTTCATCAGCAGGATACCAGCAAGTGCCCTGAGGAAAAACGCAGTTTTACAACGTTCCGGCCTCGTCCTTTCGAAGCGCGGCACGTTTTGCATACTCTGCCTTCGAGCGACCCCTCGTCGATCTTCCGGCGTGCAGCCTTTGGCGAGATACCGGTCAGCGACAAAAATGCAGTAAAGTGGCCGTCCCAGCCCCCGCGCAACCGCGCCTGAATCGGAATCTCAGTGGTCACGGCAAATACGGAAAACGACTTCGCTGCCCGCTCCGGCAGCGTCCTCAGATGGTCGATGGTGCTGCTGTTTCTGGTGTCATTCTTCAACTACATGGACCGTTACATGCTGGCGGTCCTGCTGCCGTCGATCAAGGAAGAGCTGTCGCTGAGTGACGCGCAGCTCGGGATCATCTCAGGTTTTGCCTTTACGCTGTTTTACGCCACGCTCGGCGTACCGATCGCCCGGCTGGCTGACCACTTTTCGCGGCGCAACATTATTTCGATCGCGCTTGCTGTGTGGAGCGTGATGACGGCGATCTGCGGTCTTGCGCAAAATTTTGTACAGCTGGCCCTGGCGCGCGTGCTGGTAGGGGTTGGTGAAGCCGGCGCGACGCCACCCTCCCACTCGCTGATCGCGGACTACTATCCGGTCGCCAGGCGTGGCAAGGGCATCGCCATCTACAGTCTGGGCGCTCCGGTCGGCATTCTCGTCGGCTTTATCGCCGGCAGCTGGCTGGCGGAAAACTACAGCTGGCGCATCGCTCTGTTTGTTGTGGGCGTTCCCGGGCTGCTGCTGGCTCTGCTGGTCTGGCGCTTTCTCTTCGAAGCGCCGCGCGGCGCTTCGGAGCAGGCCTCAAGCGCGGACAAGGCGCGGGTCAGCTTCCGAGAGGCTTCCTCGATTCTGCTGCGCTCGCGGTCGTTTGTGATGTTTTCGGTCGGCACCGGGCTCTACACCGTCGTCTGGCTGGGCGCGGTTCAGTGGTTGCCTTCTTACTTCACCCGATCGTTCGACATGAGTTTGACGCAGGTGGGGTTCTGGCTGGCGCTGGTGCTGGGGTTCTCCCAGATCTTCGGCATGCTCGCCAGCGGCTGGGTGACCGATTCTCTGGTCACCCGCAGCGTACGGTTCTATGCGTTGATTCCGGCGATCGCGATCGGCGTTTCCATACCGATCTTCGCCGCCGTATTCATGACAAAAAATCCCTGGCTGGGTCTCGCGCTGCTGTTTCCGACGTTCATGATCAGCGTCATGCAGGGACCGGCAACGTTTGCCGGCATTCAGGGTTTGGTGCCGCCCTCCATGCGGGCCATGGCGGCGGCGGTGCTGCTGCTGATCACCAATCTGATCGGCGGGGGGCTGGGGCCGCCGCTGGTCGGCCTGGTCAGTGATCGCCTGACGGAACAATATGGAGACGAAGGTCTCAGGCTGTCACTGCTGGTGATCGCCTGCGGCTTCAGCGCCCTCTCCGCGATCGTGTATCTCATCGGCAGCTTCTACGTCAAAAAGGAGTTTCGCTCCGCTACCTGATATGAAAGGCGGGCATGCCAAGCAATAATTTTGATCTGTCGACTGCGCAGCGTGCCCAGCTTCACGCCACCTGCGCAGATTTCTCCAGTGCTCGGACGTTGCCTTCCTGGGTTTTTACCGATCCGGCACTTTTTGATCGAGAGCTGCGCGAACTTCTGTCGTGCCGGTGGCTCTGCGTCGGTCATCAGGCCGGCTTCGAGCCTGGCGAGGTTCGACGTGTAGATATCGGTGTGCATTCCCTCCTGCTGAGCCGCGCCGGGGACGGGCAGCTCCGCGCATTCCGCAACGTGTGCCGCCACCGGGGCACTCGACTCGTAGGTGCACCAAATTGCAGCGGGCCGCTGATGGTATGTCCCTACCACGGGTGGTCATATGAGCTCGACGGCACCCTGCGCGCGGCGCCCGGCATGGAGGAGGTGGCCTGCTTTGAGCGCGCCGATCATCCGCTGAGAGAAGTGGCGCTAGACACCTGGAACGGGCTGGTGTTTGTCAATATCGACGGTCCAGCGGCAAACCGTGGAGAGTCCTTCGACGATTTCCCTGCGATCGGCCCCGAACTCGCTGACCTCCGACTTGCCGGCCGCGAGACCTACGAGGTGAACGCCAACTGGAAGCTTCTCGGTGATAACTACAACGAGTGCTACCACTGCGCCGGCGCGCATCGCCGGCTTCATCAGCTGACCGGGCCAGCGCCAGACAATAGCCGGCAGGCCAGCGGGGGTGGGTTCACCGGCGGGCCAATGATGCTGCGGCCCGGCCACAACACGATGAGCACCAGCGGGAGCACCTCGCGTCGTCCGCTGGCGGGCTGGCCTGCACAAGACGATGGATTGGTGCACTACTACCACCTTTTTCCCAACCTGTTTCTGAGCCTGGTCCCGGATTACGTGATGCTGCATCTGCTCACGCCGCTCAGCGTCGATCGCGTTGCCGTCGAGACCCAGTGGCTGTTTCAGGCCGAGGAGACGGAGCGTGCAGACTTCGATCCCACTGAGGTCATCAGTTTCTGGGACGAAACCAATAAACAGGACTGGGAGCTTTGTGAGGCAGCGCAGCTGGGCCATGCGGACGGCAGTTTTGGCGGCGGCGTTTACCATCCCGCCGAGAAATGCGTTCACGATTTTGATCGCTGGTACGCGCGCTGGCTGAGCGCGCGCTGAGGCAGAAAAGCCGGCCGAGACCGCACGGTCTATTCACCACGCTTGTTTCATCTTGTTTCACTCTCGATGGCTTCGGGAAAATATTCGTTTTTTCCTCAAGTTCTGCTGCTGAGCGTCGATGTTTAGGGCTGGAATGAATTCGCCGGAACACGATTTGTCACAGCTCAAGCCCAGCTCACGCCGCAGCATCGAGCCCGGCACGGTTCACGTGCTGCTGATCGATGACAGTGAGGATGATTACCAGCTGACGCGGGAGTGGCTGGCCGCCGTGCCGGGCACGGAGTATCGAATTCACTGGGTCCGAGACTTCGACGAAGGGCTTAGCGCCTACGCCACCGGCGCTCACGACGTCTGCCTGGTCAACGATTGCCTGGGCGAGGCAGAGGGGCTCGACTGGATTGCGAAGCGTGACCTGGGCGCCTGCGACATCCCCATTCTGATGTTGACCGATCGGGGCACCCGCGCCACTGATCTGAAGGCAATGCAGAGCGGCGTCTCGGACTATCTTGAGAAGGACCTGCTGAACGGGCCACTCCTGGAGCGCGCGATTCGCTACGGCCTGGAAAAACATCGGCTGGTGAAGCGGCTCCACAGCCTGTCAAAAACCGACACGCTCACCGGAATCGCCAATCGACTGAGTTTCCAGGAAATGCTGGCGGCGGGTATTTCCAGCGCTGCCAGGCACAACCGGAAGCTGGCGCTGCTGTATATCGATCTGGATAAGTTCAAGGACGTCAACGATTCGCTGGGACACGGTTTTGGTGACCAGGTGCTCTATCAGGTGGCCCGGCGCCTGGCCGAAGTGGTCCGCACCGAGGATCTGGTGGCGCGGCTGGGGGGCGATGAGTTTGCGCTGCTGCTGAACGACATCGTGGACCCGATGTCAGCTTCGGTGGTGGCAGAAAAGGTGCTGCGCGCGCTGAGCGCTCCGTTTGAATACCAGGGCAATCAGGTCACCGTCAGCGCATCGCTGGGCATTGCGATCGGTGATGGCCGGATGTCGGCGAGCCAGACGTTCGAGGCCGCCGATATGGCCATGTACGAAGCCAAAAAGCGCGGCCGCAATCAGTATTGTTACTTCGACGGCAACATGCAGGCCGAAGCCGCCCGCCGGGCACAGATCGAATCAGACCTGCGCCTGGCCATCAGCCGCGGCCAGCTTCGGCTGCACTACCAGCCGCAGGTGGATGCGAGCACGGGCAGTGTAAAGGCGGTCGAGGCCCTGGTGCGATGGAACCATCCCACGCTCGGGTTCCTGTCGCCGGCCGAGTTCATTCCATTGGCCGAGTCGACGCAGATGATTTGCCGAATCGGGGACTGGGTGCTGGCCGAGGGGTGCCGGCAGCTGGCTCAGTGGCAGAAGGTCCGGCCGGGTCTGCGCCTGGCGGTGAACATTTCGCCCAGGCACCTGGAAAACAAATGGTTTCTCGACGGCGTCAAGCAGATCATTACCGACAGCGGGGTGGATCCCTCCAGCATCGAGCTTGAGATCACCGAGACCACGGTGATGGAAAACCCCGAAGAGGTGGTGCGCAAGCTCCAGGAGCTGAATCGCTTTGGCGTGCGGTTCGCCATCGACGATTTTGGCACCGGCTATTCGTCGCTCGCCAATCTGCGCCAGCTGCCGGTCAGGGTTCTCAAACTCGATCGCTCGTTCATTTGGGGTATCGGCGTCAATCCGGACGACGAGACGATCATTGTGGCAACCATCGGCATCGCCGCCAGCATGGGCCTCGAGCTGATCGCGGAGGGTGTGGAAACGGAGCAGCAGGCCCAATTCCTGCGCGACAACCAGTGCGTGAATCACCAGGGATACCTTTACTACAAGCCCCTGGATTCCGGCCAGATCCAAAAGGGCCTGCTTGCGATCAGCCCTGCCGCGAATCAGGAACAGTGGCCCGCCCAGCAGGCCCGATCCACCTTTACCTGCTGAGCCTATCGCTCCTCGCCTTATCGATTCTCAGGCCGCCGCAGCAGCTCAACCGTTGGGCGCAAGCGACTCCCATTTCTATTCCGTACACCGCAGGATATGGACCGATCGCGGCTTGCGGAGACGAACCTGTGTCATTGATTCGATGGTCGAGCGCCAACCCGGCAGCGCTCGCTGCAGCGGGTGTTCTGGCCCTGGTATTTGGCGCGCTGGCGGTCTGGTCGCTGCCGATCCAGATGCTCCCAAACCTCGAGTATCCCCAGATCAACATCAACACCGGCTGGCGCTCAGCAGCGCCGCAGGAGGTTGAGGCCAGCATCATCCAGCCTCAGGAAACCGCGTTGCGCAACGTGCCCGGCGTGGTTGCGATGACCAGCAACGTGCGGGCCGGAGGTGGCAATATTCAGCTCCAGTTCGACCTCAACGTCGACCTGCAGCAGGCCATGGTCGACGTGCTGGGCGCGTTGAACAATTCTGATCCGCTGCCCATCGACGCGCAGGAACCATCCATTCAGGTGGGTGGCTGGACCAATCCGCTGGCGACCCTGCTGCTGCACCCGAAAAACCCTTCGCCCGGCATCGACGTGACGCGGTACCAGGATCTGATGGACGCGGTTGTTGCGCCGGCGCTGCGAAATATCGAGGGCATCGCCCGGGTTGATCTGACCAGCGAGCGAGAGCCTATGCTGCTGGTCACCTTCGACCCCTATCGCACCGCCTCGCAGGGACTCGCGGTCGGCGAAATTGCCGACACGCTGAGCCGCGCGGTGAACAGCACCGGCGGACTGGCGAGCGTCGGGCGCCGTCAGTACACGGTGCGGTTCCTGGGCAGCTTCGATCGTGACCAGTGGGGGGAGCTGGTGGTGGCCCGCCGGGCGGGCAACCCGGTGTATCTGCGGGACATCGCCGACGTTCGCGAGGTGCTGTATCCCCGCACCGGCTTTATGTACCGCACGGGTTATCCCGCTTACTACATCCGACTGCAGGGGCGCTACGGCGCTAACTCCGTTGCGGTGCTCGATCGGATCAACGCAACGATCGACGAACTGAACGCAGGCCCGCTGGCCGAGCGGGACCTGACGCTGGTGTTGAGCTTCGACGCCTCGGTGCACATCCGCCGGGCGCTGGCGCTGGTCAACACCAATCTCCTGCTCGGCGTGCTGCTCGCGCTGGGGATGCTGTGGCTGTTTCTGCGGCGCCTCGGCGCCACCGCGCTGATCGCGCTGACCATCCCGTTCTCGCTGGCGGCCGCTTTTATTGCGCTGAAGCTGCTAGGGCGGAGCATTAATGTCATCTCGCTGGCCGGGCTGGCGTTTGCCGTTGGACTCGTCCTGGATGCGGCCATCATCGTGCAGGAAAACATCGTCCGCCTTCGCCAGGGCGGCATGTCGTTGCCCGAGGCGAGTCGCCGCGGGCCCGCTCAGGTGGTCGGGGCGCTGTTTACCTCAACGATCACCTCGGTGGCGATCTTTCTGCCGATCGTTTTTATGCAGGGCATTGAGGGGCAGCTGTTCACCGATCTTGCCGTGACGCTATCGGTGGCCGTTGCGGCCTCGGCCGTGGCGGCCGTAACTCTTTTGCCGGCCGCCGGCCGACGCCTGCTGGTCGATGACGCCCCTGAGGACCCGCTGGCGCGCGTCTGGGAGCGCATCAGCCAGCGAGTGATGAGCATGACCGCAACGCCGCTGCGCCGCAGCGCCTGGATCGCGACGCTGATTATTACGCCGGTGGCCGGCACCTGGCTGTTGCTGCCCCGCCTGGACTTCCTGCCGCAGGCGGATGCGGACGGCATTGAGGTGTCCTTTTCCATGCCCGAGGGAATCCCGCTGGGCACAATTGAGAACGAGCTGGTCCGGGAGGTGATCCGGCGGCTTCAGCCTCATGTGGACGGTGACGTCAGCCCCGGTATCCACGGCTACAACCTGTACTCCTACGGTACGGACTCGACAGGAATCTACATTTACCCGGATGACCCGCGTCAGGCGCCCGAGCTGATCGACCTGCTCCGTGATGAGGTGCTGACAGGCCTGCCGGGCGTGAGGCCGTTTGTATCCCGGGCCTCGCTGCTCAACGTCGGGGTATCCGGCGGTCGCAACATCAACGTTGACCTGCAGGGGCCGGAGCTTGGGCCACTGATGGCCGCGGCTGACAGCGGCCTGTCGCTGATCGAGTCGACGCTCCCGGGGTGGTCGGTCAGGGCGTTGCCCGGCGTTGTTCTGTCAAAGCCCGAGCTCCAGCTGTCGCCGGACGATCTTCGCATCAGCCAGGCGGGGCTCGACCGGAGCGACGTCGGCGACACCATCCGGGCGTTCACCGGTGGCCTCTACACCGGTCGTTACTTCGACGGCAATGAGGGACTGGACGTCATCCTCTGGGGTGGGGGCTGGGAAACCCCCGAGGAGCTCGCCGCGCTCCCCATGTCCACCCCGAGCTCCGGCGTGCAGGTGATGGGGGAGCTGGCGCCGCTGACTCGGCGGGTAGGCCCAACCCGGCTGCGGCGGGTTGATGGTCAGAGAACAGTGACCCTGCAGGTGCTGCCGCCGGACACGATGACGCTCGAAGAGGCTCTGTCGGTGCTGCGGCAAGAGCTTGAGCCCGTGCTGCGAGCCTCGCTGCCCGCTAACGCGGAGCTCTATTTCCGGGGAACCGCCGATGACCTGAGCGCGGCGGTGACCAAGATGGCGGGCAACTTTCTTGTCGCTCTGCTGATTCTGGCGCTGATTATGGCGGCGATGTTCCGCTCGCTGCGAGACAGTCTGATGGTGCTGCTGATCATGCCGCTGGCCATGGCCGGTGGCATAGCGGGCCTTCGGCTGCTGAACCTCTTCACCTACCAGGCGCTGGAGCTTCTGACGATGGTCGGCCTGATCATCGTACTGGGGCTGGTGGTTAATAACGCAATCCTGCTGGTCCATCAGACCCGGGCCGGCCAGCGTGCCGGTCAGCCGCTGGATGTGGCGGTTGCGCAGGCGGTACGCATTCGCGCGAGGCCCATCTTTATGAGCACGCTCACCTCGGTGTTCGGCATGCTGCCGCTGATGCTCATCCCCGGTGCCGGCAGCGAAATCTACCGAGGGCTTGCCACCGTGATTGTCGGAGGCATGTCGTTGAGCTCAGTTTTTACGCTGATCCTGCTCCCCGCCATTTTGCGCGTCGGCGAGGCGAGCAAAACGGCTCGCGAGCCGACGGTTGTGCTGTCCAGGACTGCCTTGAGGAGATCATCATGACCGATCTAATGAAAGAACCATCGTGTGGTACCGGCATGGCGCTCCTGAGAGCGGTGCTGGTTGGGGCCCTTGTCACTGGGAGCACCGAGAGCCTGGCGGTCGGCCAGCAGTCTGACGACGCGCCGGTGCTGGTGACGAGTACCGAAGTCCGGCATGAGGCGGTGCGGCCGACCGTCCCGAGCGCAGGCACCGTCTTCAATCGGTACGGCGGACAGGTCACCGCAGGGATCGCCGGTCGGCTGACGTACATCGCGCAGCCCGGCGACCGGGTGGAGCGCAACGGCGTGCTGGCGCGTTTTGACTGCAGCGCCATGAAGCTTCGTCGCCAGGAGCAGGCGCTGGCCGCCGAGCGCGAGCAGATCAACTTTGACGCGCTCAGTCAGGAGCTCGCCAGGCTGGAAAAAATGCCGGGCCTGATCTCTGAGCTGCGCATCGATCAGGTTCGGGCCAGCCGCGACCTCGCGAGGAACGCCGAAGCGATGGCTCAGGTGCGCGTACAGCAAACCGACCAGGAGCTGACCCGATGTGTCGCCCGTGCTCCGGTCAGCGGCGTGGTAACGATGAACGGTTTCCAGGTCGGCGAAGACGTGGGCGTCGGGGCCGTGCTGGCAGCCGTCACCGATACCGCCAACCTGGAAGTTCGGGCCGCGATGCCGGTGCGCTACCTCCCCCGGATGAGCACGGGGGCGCCGACGGAGGTTCGGCTCGACGGCAGCGTGCTGGCGGGTACGGTTCGCACCGTTGTCCCCGCCGCAGATCCGCTGTCTCAGACTTTCGAGGTTCGGATCGATCTGCCGCCGGAAGCGCCGGCGCTGCTGGCCGCCGGCCAGCTGGTCAGCGTCAGGCTGGCGCTCGACGCCCAGGCTGCGCTGACCGTGCCGCGGGATGCGGTGGTGCTGCGAGCGGACGGGGCCTACGTGATGCGCATTGATCCTTTCGAGAAGATTGAAGAGGTGGCTGTTGAGCTGGGGGACGCCGGCCAGCAGCGGGTGATTGTGCGGGGTGCATTAGCGGCCGGAGATCGGCTGGCGCTGCGGGGCGCCGAGGCTCTCCGGCAGGGACAGCAGGTCGAAGTCTTTTCCGATTCGTGAAATGCTTTCCAAACAGGACACCAGCCTAAGGTCCTGACGGCACGGGCTCCGGGAAACCGGACAATGATTTTGGGACGACACGAATATGACGTTGACTGAGCTGCTGTTTGATCGGCGGCGCTTTTTTTGGGTGCTGAACATCGGCGGGTGGGGCGGCTACGTGCTCGCCGCCTACCTCGGCGCGCTGGTGCACGAAAAACCGGACTCCTATCTGGCGGTGATCACGCTGACCGCCGCCATAGGCTTTGCGCTCACTATTCCTATCCGCTTCGTCTTCCATCGGCTCTGGAATCGACCGCCGGCCCAGATTGCGCTGGTGTGTCTGGTGCTCTGCTATGTCCTGGCGATGGGCTGGACCTCGCTCGAAAATCGGGCGTACTGGGCCTGGGTAAAAAACGGCTGGCAGCCGAGTGACTGGATGAATCAGTTCGGCGGCGTCATGGGATCGTTCTATGTCCTGCTGTGCTGGAGCGGCCTGTACTTCGGCATCAAGTACTATCAGCAGCTTCAGCAGCAGACTCAGGCCACCCTGGCCGCCACCGCAGCGGCGCACCAGGCGCAGCTTAAGATGTTGCGATACCAGCTCAATCCGCACTTTCTGTTCAATACGCTCAACGCGATATCCACTCTGGTACTTGACAGGCAAAACGCGACTGCCAATCTGGCCGTAACGCGCCTCAGCGACTTTCTGCGCTACTCGCTGGACAACGATCCGATGAAGCGCGTGAACCTCGGTCAGGAGCTCGAAGCGCTGGATCTTTACCTGGAAATCGAAAAGGTGCGTTTTGGCGACCGGCTCGAGGTGAAGAAGGAGCTCGAAACCCGCGCGCTGCAGGCGCTGGTGCCAAGCCTGATTCTGCAGCCGCTGATCGAGAACGCGATCAAGTATGCGGTAACCCCGGAGGAGGACGGCGGCACGATATGGATCACCGCCCGCGCCCATGGTGAGCAGCTCATGATGACGGTTGCCGACAACGGGCCTGGGCTCGGAAACGGTCACGCGCCGCCGAAAGCCTCCTGCGGCGTTGGCCTGTCGAACACGCGGGAGCGGCTGAAGCAGCTTTACGGCGACGAGCAGGCGCTGGCGCTGGCGCCCAACAGCCCGCGAGGCCTGGTCGTGACGATCAACATACCGCTGGACATACCGCTGGAATTGGCCAAGCAAGGAGCCTGACGATGATCCGGACCCTGATTGTTGATGACGAGGAGCTGGCGCGACGCGGCCTGGAGCTGCGCCTTGCCGCCGAGAGCGACATTCAGATCTGTGGCCAGTGTGGCAACGGTCGGGAGGCACTGGTGGCCGTGCGCGAGCAGCAGCCCGACCTGGTGTTCCTCGATATCCAGATGCCCGGGCTCGACGGCTTTGAAACCCTGAAAGCCATGGCCGGGCGCCACATGCCGCTGGTGGTGTTCGTAACAGCTTTTGCCGACTACGCGGTAAAAGCCTTCGAAGCCAACGCGCTCGACTATCTGCTCAAGCCGATCGACGACCTGCGTCTGGCGCGCGCACTCCGTCGCGTTCGGGCAACGCTGGACCAGCGCCAGGCCCGCGACCACCGCAGTCGGCTGCTGAACCTGGTTTGCGATCTAAGCGGCGAAGCGCTGACGCTGGACGATGCGCTCAGGCAGAGCCAGCCGGGCAAACAGCCTGAGCATCTGAGCCCGGAGCGGCTGGCGATCCGTGAGGGCAGGGACGTGACCTACGTCGACATGAATGACATCGTCTGCGTCGAGGCCGCCGGCGACTATCTCTGTATCCATGCCGCCGGCCAGACGCACGTGCTGCGAGGCACCATGAAAAAGATCGAGAAGGTGCTGCCAAAGGCGCAGTTCGCGCGGGTCCACCGCTCGACGATCGTCAACGTTGATCGCGTTCGATCGCTGCGCGCCCACACCAACGGCGAGTACTTCATCCGACTGGAAAACGATCATGAGGTGAAGATGAGCCGCAGCCACCGGGACGTCGCCGGTCGGCTGCAGCAGCAGGCGGCCGTGCCGTAGCGTCAGGTCAGCTGAGCTTCACGGCTTTCCACAGCTCGTTGAAACTCGGCTCCCGGCCATACATCAGGATCGACATCTTCAGGATCCGGCGTGCCGCCAGGCGCATTGCGGCGATGCTGGCCACCATCAGAGCGACACTCAGCAGGAGCTGCCACAGGGGAACGTCGCTCAGCACCAGGCGGATGGGCATGAAGGCGGTGCTGGTGACCGGCACAATCGACAGCACGGCCACACCCAGGGAGTCCGGCAGATCCAGGGCCAGCACCGGCAGCAGCATAAACAGGCCTGGCAGCAGCATGATGCTCGATCGGCTTGAGCTGTTCGGGTCATTGATGGTGGTCGCAACCGCCGCCATGAAGGCGCTCCAGAAGGCGACCGCCAGAAAGCTGTAGGCAAAGGCCCAGGCGCAGTTCAGCCAGTTGATGTAACCCGCGTCGATCTCCTTGCCGGTCATTTTTAGATAGACGCTAGTACCGACGATCCCCAGCAGAGCGATGGTCAGCATCGATTTGATGCACAGCGCGGTCAGGCCAATCAGCTTTCCGTCGAGCCACTGGCTCTCACCCACCGCGGACAGCAGCTGCTCTCCGAGCCGATTCTGCTTTTCCGCGGTAATCGAAACAAAGAAATAGCTGAACGCGGTAAACACGCCGATCATCGGCAGCGCGATAGCGGCGATGCCCAGCAGCTTTTGCAGCTTGCCGCCGGGAGGCCTGGCGTCGGGATGGTAGCTGAGAACCGTGCCTGACGGCGCCAGCAGCCGGCCCAGCTCCGCCTCATCGGCCGGTGACTCCGCCAGCCGCCCGGGCAGCGCCTGACCCGCCGCTGCGGCCTCGAATTCTGCCAGCCAGCCGGGCTCGCGCATCACCATGAGCTCCGTCTCCTGACGCTGAGAATTCCAGCGGGCCAGGCCGTCGATCTCGCCCGCCGCCAGCGCATCGACGCGCTCCTCGTAGCTGTCGTCGGCGAACGTCTCAACCGCCAGCGAGAGCTGGCCAAACGCCTCGGGTGAAGGCAGGTTATCGCTGATCTCGAGCACCTGACGATCGGTGCTTCGGACCCATTCCATCAGCGGCTTGACCAGAAATCCTGCGCTGAAAAGCAGCGCGGTGATCAGCAGGCCGATGAGCTCTGACTTCCATTTGAAGAATCGAAAAAACTCCCAGCGGGCGATGGTCATGCGGCTGCTCAAGTCGTGGACTCCTTCAGCTGATCCAGGTAGATGTCGTGCAGACTGGGCTCGCGGGTAGTCATGGTGGTGATGGTGCCGAGCGAACTCAGCCAATGGACGGCATCGTTGATGGTCTGGTCACCCGCCACCGTCATTTCGACCGTGTTGCCCTCCAGCCGACAGTTCGACGGCGCCTGCTCGAGCTGCTGGGCATCGGGTGGAAGCTGGTACTCGACCTCAACCGTTTGGGCATTTCCGCTGCCGGCCCGCCGTCGGATTTCGCTGAGGGTGCCCTCAGCCACCAGCTCGCCCCTCGACATCAACAGGATCCGGTCAGCGAGGCGCTGAACCAGATCCATCTGATGCGCGCTGAACAGAATGGACGTCCCGGCCTTTCGCAGCTCTTCCAAAAACCCCAGCATCCTTTCCTGGTTGATCGGGTCAAAACCGGAGAACGGCTCGTCGATAATCGCGAGCTGCGGCCGATGGATCACGGCTGAAATGAACTGCACCTTCTGCTGGTTGCCCTTGGAAAGCGTTTTGACCTCGTCGGCGCGGCGGTCCCACAGATCGAACCGCTCCAGCCAGTGCTGGGCGGACTCAAGCGCTTCAGACTTGCTGCGGCCGCGCAGCCGCGCGAAGTAGACCAATCCGTCGATCACCCGGCGATCGATATACAGCCCTCGTTCCTCCGGCAGGTAGCCGATTTCCGCGGGCGGCAGGCTGTCGTGCGACTTGCCTGTGCGGTCCACGTACTCGATGGTGCCCGAGTCTCTGGCGGCAAGTCCAATGAGCATCCGCAGCGTGGTCGTCTTGCCGGCGCCGTTGGGGCCCAGCAGCGCAACGATCTCTCCGCTTTTTACGGACAGCGACAGGTCTCGGACGGCCTTAAGGTCACCGAAAGATTTGTTCAGGGAGGTAGCGGTCAGCAAGGTCGATAAACCCACAAAGAGGTGCTTGAAAGCTAATGCAATTGCCCTGCAAAGAGAACCCAACCAACGAACTACGGGCGACTGACTAGGGAAAGGTAACCGGAAGGTAAACCGCAAACGTCAGGTTTTACGCTCGCGCGTCTTCAGTCTGCGGGTGCCGCCGGCACACTGGTCTCACTCAAACCACGGAGAATACCCATGAGCAAACTGTCCAGTTTTTCGACCCTGGGAGTCGGCAGTTTCACCCGTCAACTGCTGGCGCCCCTGCTGACTTTTTCGCTGTTCGCTGGCACCTGCGCTAATGCGCGGACTGTTGCCGAGCTAGAGACGAATCCCTCGTACAGATCCGTGGATCTGGTGATTGCTCTCGACGTCAGCGGCTCCATGAGCGGGCTGCTCAATTCGGCACGCCAGCGGCTGTGGGACATCGTCAATGACCTCGGCAGCGCCTCGCCGCAGCCGGATCTGCGCGTTGCGGTCATCAGCTTCGGCAGCCCGAGCTACCCGGCGGAACAGGGATTCGTCAGACTCGATCAGCCGTTTACGCGCGATCTTGATCGGGTCAACCAGACGCTGTTCGCTTTTCAGACCAACGGTGGCGATGAGTACGTTGCCCGAGCCATCGACACGGCGGTGAGGCAGCTCGACTGGAGCCATGACGCTGACGCCCTGCGGATGCTGTTTGTGGCCGGTAATGAAGGCGCCCACCAGGATCCAAAGATCAGCGTGGAAACGGCCGTCAGAGCGGCGCTGGATAAAGATATTGTGGTGAATACGATCTACTGCGGCGGTCCGCTGGACAGTGACGCCAGCGGCTGGGCCAGCGTGGCAACTCTCAGCGAGGGCGTCTTTGCCAGCATCGATCAGAGCGCCGCGGCAGTGGCCAACGTGGCCACGCCGGTTGACGAGGCGTTGCTGTCCCTCAACCAACAGCTGAACGAAACCTACGTCGCTTTTGGCACAGCCGGCGAGCAGGGTCGCAAGAACCAGGAGGCACAGGATGCCAACGCGTACGGCATGAGCGCGCCGGCGGCGGCCAGCCGCGTGGCCGCTAAGGCTGGATCGCTCTATCGTGCCGAAAGCTGGGATCTGGTGGATGCGGTCGCGGACGGCAAGTCGCTGGCCGAGGTGCCGGAAGCCGAGCTGCCAGAGCCGATGCAGGACATGAGTCTTGAGCAGCGGGCGGATTACCTCGAAGAAAAGCAGCACCAGCGTGCAAGGCTCAAGGAAGAGATCACGGCGCTCAACCGACAGCGGCAGCAGTTTATCGCCGAGGAAAAGACCAAGCGGATCGAGACCGACGGCCTGGACGACGCCATCCGGTCAGGGCTGCGAGCAGCCGCCGAGAAGAAGGGGTTTGCCTTCGAAGAAGACGAGTAAAACGCTGCGGACCGGGCGGTCGCCCGGTCCGCGTCGCGGTTTAGTTCTTAGCCTGGAACGTGGTCGATGACCAGCGCTACACGGCGGTTGGCGGAGCCGGAGTCGCCCCACTCACCGGGAGCAATTTGCCGATTGGCGTCCTCGCCATAGCTAACGGCGCGGACCCGGCTTGAGTCGAGGCCACCCTCGTCAACGAGAAACTGGCGTGCCGCCTTGGCCCGCTCCATGCCCAGCCACTGGTTGTACTCGGCGGAGCCGGCGGAGTCGGTGAACCCTTCGACGGTCACCATCACGTCGGGGTGATGCACCCGAATCACTTCAGCAAACGCCCCCAGAGCCTCTTTGTCCTGCTCCCGCAGGGTGGCGTCGTCGTAGGCAAAGTTGGCAGTCATGTCCACCCGGAGGCGGCCTGAAAGCTGCTGGATTCGGGCGTTGTAGTCTTCAAATCTTGCCGAAAGGTCTTCGGTCAGCTCGCCAAACCGCGTGCCGAGCACCGCCAGCTCTTCCTGGTTGGCGCGGTCTGCGGCGCGCAAATCGGCCACCGCAGCGTCAAACTCATCCCGCTTGACGTACTGGCTGCAGGCGCCGAGCAGGATGGACAGTGAAACAATGATGAGGTTTTGACCCTTAAACTTCATGTGGAATTACTCCTAAAAGAGCACACTTATGGAGGAGTCGCGATGCTACCACGGAACAGAAGGGTCGTCTGTCGACCGCGTCAATGCGCTATCGACAGGCCTGTGAGCGGCTTCGGGCGAGGGCGTCAGGGTTCGTCTTCGATGACCTTCAGCTCGCCGATGGTGACCTCACCCATCTGCTGGCGAAAAGCGAGGATATAGCTGCCTTCGAGCAGCTCAAAGTATTTGGGCCCGGCGACCTGCCATGCATAGCCCGTGGCGTCTGCCACCTGGATTTGGACCGCAGCGGTGCGTCCGGTCCGCGACCCGGTGACCTTGCGCCGCTCTTTGCGAACCCACTCCTCCCGTCGTTCGACGGCAGCGACGTCGCCAAACTCCGGCGCTAGTTTTGCCGTCCACTGCTCAGCCTTGAGTAATTCTTCGGGCTTCAGCTGCTCCAGTACCTGTTTGCTGGCTTCAACCGCTTCGGGCTTGCCGTGGCTTGCCGAGAGCTTGAGCCAGGCGTAACCGTGGGCCCAGTCCATCTCCACGCCCGTTCCGCGGATGTACATCATGCCGAGGGTGAATTGAGCGTCCTTATTGCCGTAACGCGCCGCCTGCTCGAAGTTTTTGACCGCGTCTTCCGGAAAGCCTTTTTTTAACGCATGGGCACCGCGGCCGAGACTTTTTCGGTCGGGCGTATCGAAAACGGGCGGTCCGGCCGCTAAAAGCGTACCGAAACTGCACGCTAAAACCATTAAAAACAATGACTTAAATGGAAAATGCGGGCTATTCATGGCGGACTCCCTCGTGCATCCCAGGAACATATTCCCGATGCTGAGGGACTGCAAGCCCCGAAAGTCATCAACCTTTTGTGTCAACAAACGTCAACTCAGGCCGAACTGCGGGACTTGCGTGAGCTGGATCACGTTTCTGATGGGGCAATTGCGGGAATCTGCATCCGTCGGCGCTAACGCGCCACACGGCCGAACGGATTCGCCGCGACAACAGGGAAGTTTTTTCACCTGCACTTCGCGAGCTTCGCGTTTTGCCTCAGAAGCGCCGGGATTGCCTCCCCCGCGTTTCGTTATCTTCAGGCCTGCGCTGTCGAGGGCACCCCTCCTCGCCGCGCAGGCCTTTTTTTTGCCCCGCACCAACCCCCATCGAAGCTGCGCAAGAAGCGAGATGATCGCGCGCTTCGACAACTCTACGATAGCGTCCATTGCGTTGCGGCTCAGCCAGTGGAGAATGTCGGGGTGTCTAAGCCAAGGTCAGATCAAAAACCGCTCACCGATCGCCAGCGCACGGCAATCGCCAACGTCTGCCGCTTGATCGAGTCGGCCAGCGAAATGCCGGCGCTCGACGACATGGCGGCGGCGGCGCATCTCAGTCCGTTTCACTTTCATCGGCTGTTTAAGCGTGCGCTCGGGATTTCTCCGAAGGCCTATTGGGAGGCGCAGCGCCAGCGAAGGCTGCGCAATGCTCTGCCCCAGGCGCCAACCGTCACCGAAGCGGCGCTTGAGGCCGGCTACAACTCCGGCGCCCGTTTCTACGCGACCGCCAGCAAAACGCTGGGCATGAAGCCGACCGCCTACCGTGCCGGCGGCGACGGCCATTCGGTCTACTTTGCGCTGGGCCAATGTTCGCTCGGCTGCCTGCTGGTGGCGGCGACCGAGCAGGGCGTCTGCGCCATCGCGCTGGGGGACGAGCCTGAACCGTTGCTGGCGGATCTTGAGCGGCGCTTCCCGCGCGCTGAGCTGCGCGGCGGTGACGCCGAGTTTGAGGGGCTGGTCGCTCAGGTGGCTGGTCTGATCGAGCAAGGCGACAGCAGCTCGGAGCTGCCGCTGGACATTCGGGGCACAGCCTTTCAGCAGCGCGTCTGGCAGGCCCTGACGCAGATTCCCCGCGGCGAAACTCGCACCTACCGAGAGATCAGCGAAGCGATCGGGCAGCCCCGAGCGTCACGCGCCGTCGCCGCTGCCTGTGCCGCCAACCCTCTGGCGGTGGCCATCCCGTGTCATCGGGTGGTCCGGTCTGACGGTTCTTTGTCGGGCTATCGCTGGGGCGTTGATCGGAAGGCGGAGCTGCTGCGCCGGGAACAGGTCAGAACGGAACCCGGCTGAGCTCAGGCCGACGCCGCAAACATCGACTGCGCTCGGTGGGCACGGTCAGCCGGCGCTTCCAGGAGCGCGGACGAGGGCAGGGCGTCCACCGCTGCGACCCTCGGCGCCAAACCGCTGCCGTTGGAGATCTGGATCGCCAGCCCGGGGCGAGCATTCAGCTCCAGCAGTAGCGGCCCACGATTGACGTCCAGCACCACATCGCATCCGAGGTAGCCGAGGCCGGTCGCGTCTGCGCAGCGGGCCGAAAGCTCCAGCATGTCGGGCCAGTTGGGAATCTCGATCGATCGCAGATCCGCCCCTGAGTCCGGGTGAGACGTGACCAGGTCGCTGAACTGAACCGCGTTCACCGATCGCCCGGTCTGAATGCATAGACCGACCCCGACCGCACCCTGGTGGAGATTGGCTTTGCCGTCAGAGGCGCGGGTGGAAAGCCGCATCATGGCCATGATGGGAATACCGCGGTAAACGATAATCCGAATGTCAGGTACACCCTCAACCGACAGGTCGTCGTAGAGCGGGTCGGGCTCGATCAGCTCTTCGATCACCGCGGTGTCCGGGCTGCCGCCAAGGCTGAAGAGGCCCGACAGGATGTTGCTGACGTGGTGCGATATGTCCCGCAGGCGCAGGCTCATGCCGCTGCTCTTGATAAATTCGCCGGGTCTGCGGCCGGTGATGACCAAAATGCCCTTGCCGCCGCTGCCCTTGGCCGGCTTCACGGCAAAACCGCTGCGCCGGGCCAGCAGCCTGGGCAGTTCCCGAATGTCGCGCTGTGTGTCGACCGCATGAATCAGGCCGGGAACGGGGATCCCGTGCTGCTCGGCGAGCTGTTTGGTCTTCAGCTTGTTGTCCACCAATGGATAAAGCCGGCGCGGATTGAGCCTGGCGATCAGGTCGATGTTGCGTCCGTTCATGCCGACGATGCCAAGCTCACGAAGGCTCCCAGGACTTGCGAAAAACCGACTGAGAAGCGCCATCACTTCAGCTCGCGTCGGGCTTTGGGCCCACCATTGCGCGGAAGCGACGCAGCTCCAGCAGCCGATAGCCGCTGTAGTTGCCCAGCAGAATAATCAGCGCCAGCACCACCAGCTGGAGGCCGATAAAATTGAAGCTCAGATGCCGGATCCAGGGGTTGGTCATGGCCAGATAAGCCGCAACGGCCGTCAGGAGGCTGCCGGAACCCTGAATCGCCACCTCCTTCCAGCCTTCCTCTTCCCAGAGGATGGACATCCGTTCGACGGTCCAGGAGAGGATGATCATCGGAAAGAAGGTGATCTTCAGACCCTCGGTCAGCCCGACCTCGTAGCTAAACACGCTGAACAGCGCGATGATGGCGATGACTGTAATGATGACCGCTGATATTCGGGCCACCAGCAGCAGGTTCAGATGAGACATGTAGGACCGGATCATCAGACCCACCGACACCACCAGCAGGAATCCGATGAGCCCCGTCAGCAGGCTGGTTTCTATAAAAGCCAGCGCAATCAGCACCGGCATAAACGTGCCGGAGGTCCGCAGCCCGACGAGTATTCTCAGCAGGCAGACAACCAGAGCGCCGACGGGCAGCAGCAGGATCGTTTTGAACATGGCCTGTTCTTCGATCGGCAGATCGTGAATCGAAAAGCCCAGCCAACCGTTCGCGGTACCCAGAGCGCGAGCCACCTGCCCATAGTCTGTTTGCTCTGACCGGATCATGGAGAAAAACAGCTCTGAACTGCTGCCGCCTTCGACCTCTAGCGTATAGCCGCGAGTGGGTTGCCACAGCAGTAGCGGACGACGTGACTCCGCGGGCTCCTGATCGAGCCTGAAAACCTGGCTCTCATCTCCCGACCAGACTCTCAGCAGCGGACGCAGGCGCTGGCGACGCCGACCGTCCTCCAGCAGCAGTCCGTAGACGGTTGCGGCGGGGATGTCACGGCTCTGCAGCATATCCGCCAGCAGGGCAGTCAGGTTTTCACTGCCGACACCGTTGATCAGCAGCTGCACGTCCTGCGCCGGCTCGCGAGCCTGAAACAGGGCGGTCAGCTGCCGGGCCATCGTGAACGGATCGGAAGACTGCTGGTAGGCCTTGTCGAGAATGGCGTTGACGGCTGTCGAAAAAGGCTCTTCCCAGGACGGTGAGCGCAGCGCCGGCGCCGGGACGTTGTCTTCGATGCCCCCTGCGCTGCGCTGCAGCACCTCTGCCCGATAGTAGAGCCGCTGCAGCCCGCGCGCTTCGCGGGTGGTCCATTGCGCTGCCGGCAGATCACCGTCGTCGAGGAACGCGAGCCCGTAGCCCGGCGATGCGCCGCTTTCACTGAGGACGGAGAAGCCCTGCTGGTCGGTCGGGCGACGCAGGGTGACCTTCGCCGGTCTGCCGTTGCCGACAAACTCGACGCTCGCTTCGATCGACCAGATGAGTTTTTCTTCTCCCGGCAACCACGGGACGTCAGCGGTGTAGTGACGGTGCACCGACATGCTGACGCCCACGATGACGAGCGCGCCGACGATACCGATCAGCGAGATGCGACGACGGGTTCGAGAAGCGACACGCATGATCAGGGGCGCGCCGGCCGATAGCGCTGCTGCGTGTAGGACCGGGACACGTCGACCAGGTAGAGATCCATCAGAAACGCCCGGCCCAGCAGCACGGGGTAGGTCATCTCGCTCCGGTCGGCCAGGTTGAATTCGGTGGTTTGCAGCTGATCGCCGAGACGAATGTCGATCTCAACCACCACGCGCCGCTCGGCCTCTTTTACCGAGGCCTGCCGAATCATTGCGGTGCGCACCACGGGCAGCTCAAATTCCACTGCCTCTTCGGGGCTGTCGTGCTGAAAAGTAAATCGCACCCAATCGTCGCCATCGCGCTCAAATTCGGTGATGTCGCTGGCGCTGATCGATGAAGTGTCCGCACCGCTGTCGACACGGGCTCGGTAATGGCGTCCGGGTGGCTCCATGTAAATCCATTCCAGCCCCCCGATGAGCTGTTTGCCTTCGGGCAGCGCGGCGGCGGGCTCGGGGCAGTCCTGTGGTGCAGGAGCAGGCGCTGGCTTCAATGACTTCACCGTTGCTTCCACCCGCGCGGCGTGACCATCGAGCTGGCTGTTCAGGCGGCCCATCAGCTGCTCTGACTGCTGCAGCTGCTCCAGCAGCGCTTCGCAGGCTGCGGCCGACAGCAGCGCCGGATCGATGGGCTCAGGTTCTGCGATCGGATTGTCGATAACCAGAGCAAGACCGTCGGGCGTTGACGGCGTCCGGGGGTCAGACGGGGCTACCGCGCAGCCCGTGCCGAGCAAACCTGTCAGCAGTGCCGTTGCAAAGCGAAGCATGTTTTCTCCTTCTGACGCGTTGGGAAATGGGTGCTGTCGAATGCCTTGGCCTGCCGCCTGACACGCTCGCTAACCGGACAGGATAATCGCACGGCCGACCAGGCAGCGATGGCTCAAATTTGCTTGCTGGCCGCGGGGTTAGCGCAACCGCGCTTTGCTCGTGCCGGCGGATTATGGCATAACCAAGGCCAGCAGAACGTTATGTCCGAAGTCGAGGTTTTTTGGCGCTTCGGCGCAGCCGCTCGGTCAACGCAGGGGGAAGACTGCCAGGATGGCTTCACAAATGCAGCCCGCAGGGGTAAACCCACCCGACGGTAACGCGTCCGGCACCACCCGTCTGGGGTGGTCCGACTCGCTGCGGATCCTCTACCCCTATTTCGCCGAGAACTTCATGGAACAGGTGCGCAGCGTCTGGTTCATCGTGGTTTACCTCGTCGTTTTCCAGATCCTGGTGCTGGGGCTGCCGATCGTCTACGCCAGCATGATCGGCGTTGGCATTGTCATTGTGGCGGTAGGCCTGATGTTTTTTATGGAGGGGCTGCGCCTGGGCCTCATGCCGCTGGGCGAAACCATCGGTGCGGTTCTGCCACGCAACTCACCGCTGCCGGTGATTCTGGGTTTTGCCTTTGTGCTCGGTCTTGGCGCGACGTTTGCGGAACCCGCCATCTCCGTCCTGAAAGCGGCCGGCTCCGGGGTCGCGCCCGATCAGGCGCCGCTCCTGTTCAGCCTGCTCAACGACTTTTCGGGCCAGCTCGTACTGTCGGTGGGGCTGGGCGTGGGCGCCGCCGTGCTGCTTGGGGTACTGCGCTTTTTCTACGGCTGGTCGCTGAAGCTGCTGATCATCCCGGGCGTTTTGATCCTCTGCGGGCTGACCTTCGTTTTAAACCTGGATCCGGTGACCCAGCCGATTCTGGCGCTGGCCTGGGACTGCGGGGCGGTGACCACCGGGCCGGTGACGGTACCGCTGGTGCTGGCGCTGGGCGTCGGGGTCTGCCGCATCGTGGGTAGCGGTGAATCGAGTAACGCCGGCTTCGGCATCGTCACGCTGGCGTCGCTGTTTCCGATTCTCGCGGTGCTGCTGCTGGGGATGTACCACTACCAGGCCAAAGACTACTGGGGCGCGGAGAACTACACGGGGTCGGCGGCGATCAATGCGCCGGCAGCGGCGGCAGGGGATGAGAGCGCCGACGGCCGATCGATGATTACCGAAGAGGAGTTTGCGCGCTTCGTCGAAAACCCCGACGCGCTCGGTGAGCTCAACATCCGCTTTGAGGGTGGGCAGCCCGAGCTTCGTGACGGCGAAATAGTGCTCACCAACCCGACCGTTGTGCTCTCCAGGCCTCTCGTGGAGCGCCCGGCGATGATCAGCGATACGCAGTGGGACGGCAGCAAGAGCATCCTGCAGGGGCTGGCTGACGCGATGCTCGAAGCCCTGCGGGCGATCATTCCGCTTTGCCTGTTTCTGTTCCTGACGCTGCGCCTGGTGCTGCGGGAAAAGGTCCAGCGACTCGACGAGATCACAATCGGCATCACCTTTGCGGTCCTGGGCATGTGCCTGTTTGTCCTGGGTATCTCGCTTGGCCTGACGCCGCTGGGTTCGCAGCTCGGCAGCAACGTCCCGGGGACGTTTGCGGCCATCACGCCCTGGGGTATGGAGGGCATTGAGGGGCCGCTTTTTGAGTCAGACAACGCCGGCAAGGCGCTCGCGGCGCTGTTCGGCTTTTTCCTGGGCTATGGGGCAACCCTGGCGGAGCCGGCTCTCAACGCGCTGGGCAACACGGTTGAGAAAATCACCGTTGGCGCGTTCAAGAAAAAGCTGCTGATGCAGTCGGTGGCGTTCGGGGTTGGACTCGGTATCGCCGCGGGGGTCTGCAAGATTGCCTACAACATCCCGCTGGCCTGGATGCTGCTCCCGTCCTATCTGGGGCTGGTGATTCTCACTCTTGTTTCATCCGAGGAATTCGTCAACTTTGGCTGGGACTCCGCCGGGGTGACGACCGGCCCGATCACCGTGCCGCTGGTGCTGGCCATGGGGCTTGGGATCGGCGCCAATGTGCCCGGCATTATCGACGGCTTCGGCATTCTGGCGCTGGCGTCGGTCGGTCCGATCATCACCGTGCTGCTGATCGGACGTGTGGTTGCCGGGCGCCAGGCTCGTGAGGGCACCAGCGCGCCGGTGAGGGAGACACCTTGACCCGGCTCATCACCAACAACAAGGTCTCGGTGGTGACCGCCCTGCTGCCGCGCATGTCCGCTGACCCGGTCATCGAGCGGGTATTTAACGAGGGCGACCCCAACGTGCTGCTGCTCAGCGCCAGGGGCACGCTTATTAAAGACACCTGGTATCAGTCGTTCCTGCCGACCATCAGCCCGGAAAAAACGCTCCTGCAGTTTTTTGTTCCGGATCCCGAGGTGGATCACATCATCGAGGAGATCATCGCCAGCGGTGGGCTGCAGCAGGCCGGCGCCGGCGCGGTGTTTTCGGTGCCCTGTATGGACTTTGCCTATTCCGAGGATTTCGCCCTCTGGTCCGGCGGCCAGGACTTTGACGACGCGCCGGACGCCTCCGACGGGCTGAAGGAAAACCTGACGGCTATTTTCTGCATCGTTCAGCCCGAGCAAACCGACGTGATCTCGCGCGCGGCGCTCCAGGCGGGAACCCATGGGCCGATCATTCACTACTGCGAGGGCCGCGGCCTTCGCGACAGGCTCGGGTGGCTGAAGATCACCAAGAAGCCCACCAAGGAAGTGATGATTGTGGTGGTGGACAACGCTGACGCTGATGCGGTCGTGGAAGCCATGGTGGCCGCCGGGCGGATCGACACCCCCGGACGCGGTTTTCTCTACCGGATGCCGGTGCAGAAGGGCCTGGTGAGTATCGCCAGCACGTTCGGCGGGCGCCGACAGCCGGCGACGATGCAGCAGATGATCGCCGCTATCGACGGCCTGAAGGGGGGCACCGGCTGGCGCGAGCAGAGCGTCCAGCAGGGTGCCGCCGCTCGCGGAGCGGGGCTCAATCTGTTCGGCAAGCTGCGGCAGCGCCAGTCGCTGGATGGGCTGGTGATTCTGTCTTGCGTCGCGTCACGTAAACATACCGAAACGGTGATGGACGCGCTGCTGGCGGCCGGCGCGCCCGGCGCCAACGCCGCGCAGGCGAAATTTATCGAAGCCGACGCCCAGCCCAACAGCCACGGGGTGCGGATCAACGTGGAGCGCAGCATCATCCACGCGATCGTCTCAGAGCAGCAGCTCGACCCAATCAAGGCAGCGCTGAAGGCCTGCGTCGAATCGCTGGAGATGACCAACGTCTGCGTCTACAGCCAGCCGGTCTCCCGCGCCTTCACTTACATCCGCCCCGTGTCCTGAGTCAGCAGTTCGTTGTAGTTCAGCAGGACACTGGCTGACGGCCATCCAAATCCGCGATTTTCCGCGGTTTTTCCAGCGAAAAATGGGATCAAAGCGTGTACAGATCCTGACCTTCCGCCGTTGTAACTGAGCATGTGGATGGCATAGACTGGCGTCGGTCGATGTAAAGCGATACACAACAAGGCTTTTGACCAATCTTTTTTGTATCGCTATGTCCGGATGCAGGACCGTCCGAACGCGCCGACCAATTCCAATCACATAGCGAGCAACGCCATGAACAACCAATCCCTATTACAAAAGAAATCCCTGGGTCAGGCGATTCGCCTGGGCCTGATTGCCGGCACCGTGTCCCTGCTGGGCGCTGAAGTGGTCCCGGGTATGTCCGGGGTCGCGCACGCGCAGGCTCTGGAAGAGATTGTCGTGACCGCGCGGAAGCGCGAGGAAACGCTGCAAGACGTGCCCTTTGCGGTACAGGCTCTCAGCGGCGACCAGATTCAGGCACGCGGCATCAACAGTCTGGAAGACCTGTCGCAGAACGTCGCGGGCTTCTCCGTGCAGAACCTGGGCCCCGGCCAGAGCCAGGTGTCCATCCGCGGCATTTCGGCCGGCCAGATCGTGCGCGACCAGCCAGGCGTCAAAGAGCAGGTCGGTGTGTACTTCGACGAGTCGGTTATCTCCCTCTCCCTGTTCACCCCCGATCTCGACTTTTACGACATGAACCGGGTGGAGGTCCTGCGTGGCCCTCAAGGCACGCTGTTTGGCTCCGGCTCTCTGTCCGGCACGGTACGCTACATCAGCAACCAGCCCGAGATCGGCTCCAACGAAGGCTCCCTGCAGCTGGGCCTGAGCTCGGTGGAAAACGGTGATTTTGGCTTCGACGCAAAAGGTGCCATCAACATCCCGCTGGGTGAGACAGCCGCTGCCCGCATTGTGGCTTACCACACCGAGTACGCCGGCTTCATTGATGCCCTGCAGCCTGGCGGCGGCGTCAACGAAGACGTCAACGAAGGCAGCCGGTCCGGTATTCGCGCGTCGCTGAAGTTTCAGCCCAACGATCGTCTGACCATCACGCCGCGAATCATCTACCAGGAAGTCGATATGGACGGCTTCAACCGTCAGGACGCCTTTAACGTGCTGGCAAACCCGTTCACGACGACCCGTCCCGCCATCAGCCCCGGCGAGCGCGAGCAGTACACGCAGCTTCAGGAGAAGTTTGAGGACGAGTTCCTGCTGGTTGATGCGCAGGTCGACTACGACTTCGACAACACGACGCTGACCTCCATCACCTCGTACACGGACCGCGACCTGCTCGTGCTTCGCGACGCCTCAGCGCTTACCCTCGGCGTGATCAGCGGTCTGCTGGGCCTGCCGCGGGATATTGCTGACGCCGCCGTGGAGACGCTGGACGGCCCGCTGTTCGACGAAACCACCGTCGAGATGTTCACTCAGGAAATCCGGCTGTCCTCCGCTTATGAAGGCGACCGGGACTTTGACTGGGTGATCGGCGCGTTCTACAGCGACATCGATCGCGACTACGGCCAGACGCTGCCGGTGAACGGCTTTGAAGCGCTGACCGGTATTCCGACCGCTGGGGTGATCAACCCGACCGATACGCTGTTTTTCTCGCGCATTCCGTACAACTTTGAGCAGATCGCGTTTTTTGGTGAGTTCAGCTACTACATCACCGATCAGTTCACGCTGACCGCGGGTGCGCGCTATTACGACTTCGAGGAAAGCCGGGTGCTGAACTTCGACGGTCTCTTCGCCAGCCAGTCCATCGGCGTTCCGGGAGATACCGACAGCGACGGCATCAACCCGCGCATCATGGCCAGCTACGATCTGAGCGAAGGTACGCAGATCAACGCGCAGATCTCGGAAGGTTTCCGGCTGGGCGGCGTCAACGACCCGCTCAACACCGGCGCCTGCAGCCCCGCCGACTTCGCCACCTTCCAGCCCCTGGAAGGCCGCTTCGACGACGAGGAGCTGACCAACTACGAGATCGGCCTGAAGACCGAAGTGATGGGCGGTGCCGGCGTGCTGAACGTGTCGGCCTTCCTCGCTGACATCGAAAACCTGCAGGCCACCATCGACGCCGGAACCTGCTCTTCGCGAATCGTGTTTAACGTGCCCGACGCGCAGGCGACCGGTATCGAGTTCGAGTACTCGGCCAACATCACCGACAGCTTCTTCCTGTCGGCCGCCGGCAGTTACGTCGAGGCAGAGGTTGAATCAACGCTGATCTCCACCGACACGGACGGCAATACCACCGTGCTCGGCGGCGTACGCGACGGCAACCGCCTGCCCAGCGTTCCGGAGTTCCAGCTGGCCCTGTCCGGCACCTACGAGTTCCAGTGGAACGAAAACTGGGATGGCTACTTCACCGCTACGGCGCAGCACGTCGGTTCACGCTTCACCCAGCTGGTGGATCAGGAGCCGGGTGTTGGTGTCACAGGACCGGCGGTTGCCAACATCGGCAACCCGCTGCCTGGCGCTACGGTGTTTGTTGAACCGGAGCTGCCGTCGTACGAGATCTACAACCTGCGCCTCGGTGCTCGCAACGAGACCTGGGACGTGGCGCTGTACGTCAACAACGCTACCGACGAGAACGCTCTGCTCTCGCTGGACCGTGAGCTGGGCGGCGCTGGCCGTTTCGGCTATCGGGTCAACCAGCCGCGGACGATCGGTCTGGTGTTCAACATGGCGTTCGGCCAGTAGGTCGATTGCTTGCAAACATCCGCCCGGGAGGCTTTCTCCCGGGTGGGAATCTGCCAAAATGGCCCGCAACTGCGGGCCATTTTTTTTGATTCATGACGCAACCGGAGACAGCAGCGGCGGATGAGCTACCGGCGGGCGCCGCACCGACGCTGGGACCAGAGGACCTCGAATTCGATCGGCGGCATATCTGGCACCCGTATACGTCGATGAACGAGCCGCTCCCCGTTTACCCGGTGGTCGGTGCGGACGGCGTCAGGCTCGAACTGAGCGATGGACGCCAGCTGATCGACGGTATGTCTTCCTGGTGGGCCGCGATCCACGGCTACAACCACCCACACCTGAATCGGGCTCTGAAGAATCAGGCCGACCGGATGTCACACGTGATGTTTGGCGGCATCACGCATCAGCCGGCAATCGATCTGGCGCGACGGCTGGTGGATCTGTCTCCCGAGGGACTGGACCATGTGTTCTTCTGCGACTCGGGGTCGGTCGCGATGGAGGTGGCCATCAAGATGGCCTTTCAGTACTGGTTCGCCGCGGGGGAATCGGGACGCAGCCAGCTGCTTACGATCCGATCCGGTTACCACGGCGATACCTTTCAGGCCATGTCCGTCTGTGATCCGGTCACGGGCATGCACGAGATTTTCAGCGATGTGCTCCCAAAGCGGCTCTTTGCACCCAACCCGCGCTGCCGCTTTGGCGACGAGTACAACCCCGCGGATTTTGCGCCGTTCGAGAAACTCGCCCGCGAACATCGACAGGAGCTGGCGGCTGTGGTGCTCGAGCCGATTGTGCAGGGCGCTGGAGGCATGTGGTTCTATCATCCGCGGTATCTCAGGCAGGTCCGGGAGCTTTGCGACGAGCTCGATCTGCTGCTGATCGCCGACGAAATCGCTACCGGCTTTGGCCGCAGCGGAAAACTTTTTGCCTGCGAGCATGCGGGGGTTACGCCCGACATCATGGCGGTCGGCAAAGCGCTGACCGGCGGCTACCTGACGCTCGCCGCAACGCTGGCGAGCGGCCGGGTGGCGGACGGTATTTCCAGCAGCCGGCTGAACGGCGGTGTGCTGATGCATGGTCCAACGTACATGGCCAACCCGCTGGCCTGTGCGGTTGGGTCCGCGAGTATTGATCTGCTGCTCAGCGGACCATGGAAGGACAACATCGAGCGGATTGGTCGCGGCCTGGAACACGGCCTGGCGACATGCCGGGCCTTCGCGGGCGTGGCTGACGTGAGAACGCTCGGAGCGATTGGTGTCGTTGAAATGGCAGAGCCGGTGGACGTCGCGGCGCTACAGGCTGCGCTGGTGGCACGAGGCGTCTGGGTTCGCCCGTTTGGTCGACTGGTTTATCTTATGCCGCCGTACATCATCAACGACAGCGACCTGGATGCGCTGTGCGGCGCCGTTTGTGAGGTGGTTCGGTCTTAGCCGGACCGGAGGTTTGGGAGTATCTATGATGAAATATTTGTCTCGTGCTGGAATGCTCGTCGCCTGTCTTGGCGGTTTGCTGACGGCGCCCGTTGCCCTCGGTGGTGGCTTCGATCGTGAGCTTTTCGAGTCCTGGCTGGACATGCGCGTCGGCGGTGGCAAGTCTGACGTCTACTGGTACTCGGAAGGTATCTTTCGCGACTTTCCGGGCGGTGAGGTGACGGCAAAAATGATCGGTTTTGATGCCGGCAAGCTGCTGCGCGATCCGAAAAACCCCAATCGGGTACAGCACCTTTCCCGAAAGATCTTCTACTTCTTCGATCCCGAGACCGGCGCTCGTTTGGATCGTGCACCGATCGCCTATCCGCATCAGCTTAAGACCTACGAGCTGGTGGGCGACGAAATCGTTTACACCGTTGAGTCGAACAATGGGCGCTCGGTCTATACGTTGGGTCCGCTGAAGAACTACACCGCAAAGCGCATTGGAGATGTTCACTGGTTCAACTACTCGGTCTTCATTCAGCGCGGCAGCGGAAAGTTCGAAAACTCAGACTTCTTCGTCCAGCCCGATCAGGGGCAGCCGGATCAGCAGCGCTACCAGCACGCCTGGACCTCCTATGGGGTAGGGCCAATCATGTCCAGCGCGGTCGCCTGGAGATATTCGAGCTTTGACGCAATGCCGAAGGAGATCACCGATATCGTTCGATCCGAGGCGCCGCTGTGGATGCAGGCACCCCAGGACCTCGGCGAGATCGACCGCATGCGGCAAGCGACATTGAGTAAGGCCGAATGAAGGGCAGGGCGGTTGGCGGCGTATTTCAGACCGACCGGGTCAGTCGTTAGTCGCTGACTCTGCCGGTTTCCGCCCCCGAATCGAGCTGAATGACGTTGCCTGGCTCGGGATCCATCGCGATACCGCTGCCGGTGCTGTTGCTGCGGATGTGCAGATCCCGCTGCGGGAAAGGAATCTCGATGCCGGCCTGTGACAGGCCACTCTCAAGTTCCCACATGTAGGCCGCCCGCGCTCGGCCGGGACGCTGAACGCCACTGCGGTTGACCCAGACCAGGAGCTGGAAGTCGAGGGAGTTGTCGCCGAAGTTCACCAGCCTGATTTGGGGCTCATGAGCCGGTATGTGTTTCAGCGTGTAGTCGACCCGTTCGGTAGCCTCCAGCGCCACCTTCTTGACCAGGTCCTTGTCGGTGCCGTAGGCGACGCCAAAGTTGACCCGCAGCCGGGCAAAACCTTCCACCATGGTCCAGTTCACCAGGCGCGTGCTGACAAACTCAGAGTTGGGTACAACAACGTCCACGTTGTCGTTGGTGTTGATGCGGGTGGCGCGCACGCTGATCTCCCGAACCGTCCCTCGCAGGCCAGAGTCGAGCTCAACGTAGTCGCCCACCTTGAGACTGCGGTCAAACAGCAGGATCAAACCGGACACAAAGTTGTTGACCGTGGTCTGCAGGCCAAAACCGATACCGACCGACAGGGCACCGGCGATCAGCGCGATCGAGGTGAAGTTGAGACCGAGCGTCGACAGGCCGATCAGCACGCCGACGGTGATGATCAGGTAGTGCAGAATCCGGCTGGCGGCATACAGCGAGTGGGTCTGGGTGATATGCCGGCGGTCTTTCATCCGCTGCAGGGCTTTGCGGACCAGCCAGGACAGCAGATAGGTCGCGATCAGAATCAGCGCAACCTTCAGCAGCTCGCCGAGCGTCACCGGGTCATCGCCGATATTGAAAGGCGTTAAGTTGACCCACTGGCTGGCGGTGTCCGTCATGCTGTCAAAAGCGAGACGGATACTCAGCCAGACGGCCGCCCAGCCCGTATCGGTGCCAGCCAGCTCACGGGACAGCAGCTCATCGAGCAGTCGCTCCTGCGACAGCAGGCTGCTGAGCTCTTTGATCTCCCGAAGGTTGTTGACGGCCAGCTCCCGCGCCTGCTGATCGGCGTTACGCAGGTCCCTGGCCCGCGCAGTGATGGCGTCGCTGGGCGGGTCCAGCAGGAAGGAGACGGTCAACCGTTGCCAGCCGTTGAATTCCCCCTCGCTCTGGTCCAGCAGCGCCCGCAGCTCTTCTAAGTGTTCCTGTAGAACCGCCGGGTCGACGCCTTCTTCGGTCTGGCCCTCGTGCCATAGGATGACTCCCTGCTGGCGCATGCGGGTCAGGTCCAAACGGGTGGTCTTAATCAGTGCCGCCAGCAGCTGCTGGCGTATCAGCTGAGCCCGGACCTGGCCCTCCGGCGTGGTTTCGTCAACCTCCAGCACCTCCCGCCGCCGGACGTCCAGGGACGTCTGCGCCTCGGCCAGCTGCTCAGCCAGCGAATCCAGCTCCTGCTGCGCGACCTCGAGATCAAAGCCCTCTGGGGACAGCTGGGTGCGGCCGACCACAAGCTGCTGACGGAACTGGTTGATCTCCCGCTCAAGCCGCTTTTGTCTGGCCTCTGCCCGCGCGTCCCGCAGCTCGAGCACCGCCAGTCCGGCGCGGCTGGCGATCGCGTCGATCGAGGTGCTCAGAGCGCCGATCGATCCTTCGTCTTCAGCCCGGTGCTTGAGGATATCGGCGTCGTAGCGGCTCCTCGACTGGGCCAGCAGGTCTTTGGAGCCGGTGAGGTTTTCGTTCAGGTCGGTCAGCGCGATTTCGCGCGTGCGAATCTCGTCGGCGATGTTGAACAGATCGGTCAGGCTGAACGCGCCGTCCGTCCGCACGAGGATATCGCGGGTGTCTTCGGGCGCACGACCGAGCTCCTCAGCGAACGCGTCCAGCCGCTCCTTGGCGACTTCGGCCCGCTGCGGGATGTCTCCACTGTCGGCCACAGACAGAGACAGCACCGCCTCGTCGATGGCGGTTTTGAGCTGCGCGACCCGCGCCGCGCGATCGACATCAGGTCCCGAGATGGCGTTCCACCAGCCAGGCTGAAGTCGCCCGACCTCGGGCATGGGAATTTCGGCGGTCTCACTTTCCGTGCCGCCGAGGGGCAGACTTTGGCCCAGGGTGATGGCAGGCAGCAGTCCGAGTACCACGAACAGCGCCACGATCAGCGCCAGCGAAGAGACCCCGACTTGATTCTGGTTGGCAGCGCGGCCCCACGTCATAGGGCTTAAGAATAGCACTGCCGCGGCCAGCCTACAGTTGACGCAGCAAAACCTGGCTGACCTGCGCGGAAAAACTCTCTTTCGAGCGCTTGCCTTCGATCAGCGTCCGTCGCTCCTCGAGCAGCTGGCTGATGAGCGACTGCAGCGCCTGACGCTCAGCCCGAATCTCACCCAGCGCGTTGCGGAGCTCCTGCGGACTCAAACTCCGCAACGACGGTGGAAGCTGCTCAGGTGTGACCGAGTCGACGCTGGCACGGCCTTGGTCAACGTCCTGAATCAGGTCGCCGTCACGGTGCAAAACGCGATCTGACGCGTTGCCGAACGCCAGCCGTTCGATCTGCTCGCCGTCCTTCAGGCTCTCGGTCCCGCGGGCCCGGCTGCGCGTTTCGTCGCGGTCGGTGTCGGTGCCGTAGGGCACAATGGTGGCGTTGAGCCGGGCGCTCAGCGCAACCAGGTCCTGATCCATCGGCGTGACCGGCTCGGGCTGGTCTCGACCGTCAGGCAGGTGCAGCAGTTGTCCTTCGCCGAGGTTCTCAAGCTCTCGGAAGCTGCGCCGGGTTTCGTCAGCGTTGCCGATCAACACCGGGTTGATCACCACGCCCCTGTGGTGGGCTTCAGCGAGGATCTCAGGATACTGCGGCTCGTCGGGATAGACCTTGGGCGGGGCATCGCCGATCAGAAAAATCACGCGCAGCGTTGTGTCGCCCGGGGTCCAGCCGGCTTCCTGAACGGTTTCATACAGCGCCTGGTGCACGGCTTCCGGCGTGTCGCCGCCGCCGTCAGCGGTGAGGTCCGACAGCCGCGCGTGGATGTGGTCGAGATCTTGGGTCAACGGGTGAAGCTGCGTCACGTAGCTGTCGTCGCGGTCGCGGTAAGCCATCAGGCACAAGCGCAGCCGAGGCCGGGCTGTGGACCGGGCGATCTGATTGGCGATGTACCACACCTTTTCTTTGGCCGTCTGAATCGCCGCCGACATGGAGCCCGTGGTGTCCAGAACAAAACAGGCGTCCACCTGCCGGTAGCGGGCCGCGCTGGCGGCAGGCTGGTCCGTCGACTCGGCAGCTCTGTGGCGAAAGTCGCGCTGCGAAGATTGGGTCTGTGCCTGGGCGGCGGCGGAAGCTGCCAGCCAGTAAAGGGAAAAAAACAAAAAGAACGCGCGCATCAGTGGCTCCGGCCGCGAGTTGACGAGCCGTCAGCCTGCACCGGCCGTCGGGTATTCCTGTGGCGCCGCTGTGCCTTTCCGCGGGCTTTGTCCGCCGCGCTGCCGGGTTCCGCAAGTTTGACCCTGGGCAGATTGACGGGTGTTTTGGCATAGTTCCCTGCGGCAGCCTGGAGGCATGCGTGCCCGAAATACCTGACATCAAGCTTTACCGCGACGCGCTCGCCGCCCGACTGGTCGGCAGACGGCTGCTGGGCATGCGCGTCGGCTCGCCGTTTGTGCTCCGCAGCGTGGAGCCCAGCCCCGCCGACCTTGCGAATCGAAAGATCCTGGACGTAAGCCATATGGCGAAACAGCTGCTGCTGACGCTTGAAGATGAGCACTACGTCCTGATTCACCTGATGATTGCCGGGCGCTTCAGGTGGGCCAAAGCCGGTGCGGCCATTCCGCGAGGCAGCGGTCTCGCGGCCTGGGACCTGGAACAGGGAACGCTCATCCTCACGGAGGTGAGCAAAAAGAAGCGGGCGTCGATTCATCTCCTGTCGGGGCGCGAGGCTTTGGCGCCTTTCGACCGGGGCGGTCTGGACCCGCTCACCTGCAGCTTCGACGCGTTCCAGGCCCGTCTGACCGAGATTGGACACACGCTCAAGCGCGCGCTCACCGACCAGCGTCTGCTTGCCGGCATCGGCAACGCCTACTCAGATGAAATCCTTTTTGCGGCCCGGCTGTCCCCGCTTCAGCTCACGCGGAACCTCAGCGATGAGGAGTGGCAGCGGCTCTACCGGGCCACACAGCGGACCCTAAACGTATGGATCGAGCGTCTCGCCAAAGAGGCGGGAGACAAGTTTCCCGCCAAGGTCACCGCCTTTCGGCCCGAGATGGCCGTGCATGGTCGCTATGGCGAGCCGTGCCTGGTTTGCGACAGCCCCGTGCAGCGGATTCAGTACGCCAGCAATGAGGCCAACTACTGTGCGCGCTGCCAGACCGGGGGGCGGCTGCTGTCGGACCGGGTGCTGGCCCGCCTGCTCAAGAGCAGCTGGCCGCGCAGTATCGACGAGCTCGAGTAGCCGGCCAGTCGCGCCTTCCAATCGGTTTAGCCCGGGCGCAGCGCAGCCCGCGAAAAGGTCGCTTCGCTACCCCTTGAAAAATTTGCGTCAGATTCCCACCTTTCTTACGTGGTCGCCTGATGGGGCCACAAAACCGGCCGCACGAAGACGTGGGCCAAACGACAACCTATTGCTTCTATGGAGAATAGTATGACTTCTTTTGACTTCAGCCCGCTGTATCGCTCCGCTATTGGCTTTGAGCGCATGGCAAACCTGTTGAGCAACGCCAGCCGCGTCGAGCAGACCAGCAGCTTCCCCCCCTACAACATCGAATCCACCGGCGAAGACCACTACCGGATCACCATGGCGGTAGCCGGCTTCTCGGAGGAAGACCTCGATATCACCTCTGAGCAGAACACCCTGACCGTCGTCGGTGCCCGCAAGCAGCAGAACGACCAGCGTGAGTTTCTGTATCGCGGTATCGCGGAGCGATCCTTTGAGCGTCGCTTCCAGCTTGCCGACCACGTCCGGGTCAACGGTGCCCGACTGGAAAACGGGCTTCTGCACATCGACCTCGTCCGGGAAGTCCCGGAGGCGATGAAGCCGCAGAAGGTGCGGATCGAAGGTTCAAAAAATTTGCTTGAGGGCGATCAAGAAGCCGCCTGATCGAGCATTGACCAGACCAAAAGGGCGTCCTCGGACGCCCTTTTTTTATGCGGTTTTTGCGGCCTTTTTGTACTCGGGCTTTTTGAGTGTCAATGTAAGTGTCTGATTTGCCAAATGGCCTTATGCACACCCGGATTTGGGCCGTCACAAATGTGAAACATGGCTTTCACATTTGTCACAGCGCTCGCTTCGTAAGCCGTAAGTGATTGATTCTTAGAACGTAAACGCGGTGAGCAAAATTTGATCAAAGTGCAGCGGGCCCACGTAGTTGGTCGCTTTGAGTCGCCGCGCGGGGAGGATGTCCACAAACTTATCCACAGGCTTTGTGGACAAGAAGTGAAACATATTAATGCTCAAGTAGTTGGCGGCGATACCGATGAACAACTCTTAACAGAATGCCGTAAATGCGCTCCTCGTCGTGGAGGAGCGCTGCTACTATAGACGCCATTATGAGTCAACGCCGTCAACAGCTGCTGACACTTCTGGAATCGCTGCGCAGCGAGCTGGCGCAGGTCACGCTCGATGACGCCCGGGCCAGCGAGCTAACGCGTCTGATCGACGCGATGGAAGAGCAGATCCCGGCGGAAGATGACCCGTCGGTCCACCCCGATCTGCTCGATGAGCTGAATCGTGAGGCAACCCATCTCGAGGTCGAACATCCTGACACCGTGGCGACTGTACGTACGCTGATCAACATGTTGAGCAATCTGGGCATCTGATGCCGTCGCGCGATTACCAGATCGTCTTTCGCGGCCGGGTGGCGCCGGGAACAGCCCCCGAGCAGGCGAGGGCAAACCTGGCCAAGCTGTTCAAGGCTCAGCCCGAGCAGGTCGAAAAACTCTTCGACGGTCGCCGCCAGGTCCTGAAGAAAGGACTGGAACGGGAGGCGGCCGATCGCTATCGGGCGGCGCTCCGGAAAGCCGGGCTCATCGTGTCGGTCGTCAGCGCGGAAACCGAGCGGAGCGCGCAGGCCCGCGTCGCGCAGCCGCCTGAGGAGGCGCCGAGCAGCCCGCCCGCACCCGAAGCGGCACCATCGCCCGGGCGCGCCAGCTTCGCTATTGACGACCCCGCTGAGGCGGTCAGCGCCGGAAAAGCAGTGTTTCAGGTTGACGACTTACCGGTCGAGGCACAGGAAACTGCTGCAGCCGCCGAACCGTCGCCGGCAGATAAAGCGCCGCAGGTCAGCGAAGCTGACGTCACGGTGGAAGAGGAAGCCGCGTCTGCGGACCTCGCACCGGTTGGCGTGCAGCTGGTTGCGCCCGAGGTGGTCGAGCCGCTGACCTTCGACTTGGCCGACATCGAGCTCGCCGAGGCGGGTGAGGTGGTCGACGACACGGCTCCGCCGCCGCCCCTGGAGGTGGATACGAGCGGACTGAGCGCCAGCGAGGCTTTTGACGCGCTGGACGAGCAGGAGGCGCCCGCACCGCCGGAGATCGACCTCACCGGCTTTGACGTCGCCAGCGATGAGGGGCCGGTGGACTCCGCTGAGCGTCCCGAAGCTCCAAACATCGATACCAGCAGCCTGTCGGTCGCCGAAGAATTCGACAGCCTGGACCCAGATGAGCGCGACCCAGCGCCCTCGATCGACACCAGCCATCTCGAGCTGCTTCCTGGGCCCCCAACCGAGCCTTAAGCTAACTCTCTGCTTCTCTGCAATTTTTCTTCACTTAACGCGGTCTACTATGGGACCTGCGAGAATTAGGAAGATTGAATGAAACGTCGAAAGTTTGTTGCGACAGCGGTGACCGCCGCCGTAGGTGCTGCCAGCATCAGCGGCTGGGCCGCCAATCAGCGAAGGGTACCGATGACCGACAGTGATATCGAGGAAATGCAGGCGCGCTGGCAGGATTTTCTGCCGGAAAACCACGGTCTGGATCTCTCACTCGATCCGTTCGAGCTGACCGACGCGCAGTGGCGCGAGCGGCTTGAGTCGGATCTGGCGTACAACGTGCTGCGCCGCGAGGGTACGGAACGCGCCGGCTCTCATCCGTATAACGTCGAGAAGCGGCCGGGCGTATTTGCGTGCGCCGGCTGTGGTCTGCCGCTGTTTACCTCGGAGATGAAGTATGACAGCGGCACCGGCTGGCCGAGCTTTTTCACCGAGATTCCCGGCCACCTGGCCACCAAGCGAGATTTCAAGCTTGTCTGGCCTCGCACGGAGTATCACTGCATTCGGTGCGGCGGACACCAGGGGCACGTGTTTGACGACGGGCCGGCTCCGACCCGCCAGCGGTTTTGCAACAACGGCGTTGCGCTGAAGTTTGTCCCGCTCGACTCGTAACCTCCTGCGGCAGCGACCGGCCTGTGCCGGTCGCTCAGCGCTCCAGCCACTCGAACAGATACTCATCCGCCTTTTCTGAGTCCATCACTACCAGTGCTTCGATCAGGCGGCGCTTAAAGGTCGGATCGGTTTCCTCCTCCAGCGCGCTTACCACCGCATCGTCGGACTCCTGAATCATCCAGGTCTCCACCACAACCAGCTTTTCCTCGGGCGTGCCGCTGCGGTAAATCCGCAGGAGTTCGTCGTCAGCACTCACGTCCATCACCGCCATAGCCCGAATGGCCTCCGCCCGTAGCTGCGGATCGTTCTCCGTCTCGAGGATGCCGCGCAGCCCTTCCTCGTTGTCGCCGGCCATCATGTGCTGCAGAGCGATACGCTTCTGCTCGGGCGTCGACAGATTAGGGTAAAGGTTCGTGAGCAGTTCGCCCGCATCGAGCATCCCGAGCGTTTGAATCGCCATTCGCACAATCTCGGGGTTGCTGTTGCTCCGAATAATATCCACCGCGATCTCCTCGCCGTCGTCCAGCAGCATCAGCGCTTCCAGCATGGCGCGGTCGACCTCAGGCGATTGACCGCGAAGCTCCCGATACAGATCCATGACCGCCTCGCTTTCGTCCAGTATGGCCAGCGTCTGGATGGCTCTGCGCGAGACTTCCGGACTCGTGCTGCGCCGGGCGACCGCCAGGACCGTCTCTGCGCCCGAGTCCATGATCGTGACCGCCTCGAGAATGGCGATCAGCTCCTCCGGGCTGGTGGCGGTGGCGGCCAGCCCTGCCAGCATCCCTTCGCTGTCGCCGTCATCGCCGGCGGTGCCGGGGCTGCGGGTTGCGGTGACGCGCAGCTCCGGATCCGTTTCCGACTCGATGATGCCGGCCAGCTCAGACACGTCGCCGCTGATTGCCAGCGCCTCGAGCACAGCCGCTCGTTCCCGGGTTCCCGGCAGATTCCGGTAGATGGCTTTGAGCTCCTCAACGGCTCCCATGCCGCCCAGCGTCACAATGCCGTGGCGCTGCAGGTCAGCGCTTTTTTCCTGCCCAATGAGTCTGGCCAGCGCTGCCGGCTCGTCGGCCATCAGGTGCGCGTCGATAATCGCGCGGCGCACCGACTCGGACGAAGTAGCCCGGTAGACCTCGGTCAGCTGGGGAATTGCCGCGCCGTCTGAGCCCACGCCAATCATGTGGATCGCCTGAATCTGCAGGTCGGGTTCGTTGCTGTCCAGGGCGGTCCGCAGCACCAGCTCGTTGGCCTCCGCGCTGTCGCTGGCGGCGAGGATAAACAGCAGCTGCCGGCGGGTGTCGGGATCGGGGTTTGCCGCCAGCATGTCCCTGATCAGCGGCAGGGCGCGATCGGGGTTGCTGTCGATCAGGCGCTGCAGCGCATAGAGCCGCAGCTCCGCGTCGTCGCCCGCGCCGGGGTCGCGCTGCCCGAGCTCGTCGAGCAGCGCCTCTGCATCATCCGTCCACGGACTGTCCGGATATCTCCGCAGCACCTGCTTGGCGACACCGCCGGCCTCTCGCTCGCGCCCGAGCTGATGCAGCGCGAAGGCGCGCCAGTAGAGCGCCGCGTCCACGCGTTCGCGCCGGCGTTCGGCGTCCCGAAACGCTTCCACCGCCGCGCTCCAGTCCTTCTCTCGCAGCGCCTCCTGACCCCGCTCGTAGGCGTCAGCCGCGGCCTGAGCCGACAAGCCAAGGAGTGTAAACAGCAACGATATCGTGCATAGAGTCTTCATAACGCTTCCTTAAATTCGATTTTCTTCCGTCAGCGAATGACGCAGCGCCCGCACCCGGAAAAGCAGGTCGCTGTCGACGTAGTCCTGGACCGGGCCGAGATCCTGTGTGTCCTGGGCGTTGGACAATTCCAGCAGCAGTGTCTCCATGTCCTGCAGCAGCTGATTGAGCGGCTGGCTGACCTTCGCGCCGCCGGCCATGCGATAGAGTCGGTTCGCCTGCAGCAGCGGCTGCGCGCTCGCGCTGACCGCCGTTGTCGCTGTCCCGCTGTTGGCCACCTCGGTCAGCAGCAGCTCCGCCTGCTGGAGATGCAGCGCCAGCTCCCGCATCAGCAGCGTCTCCGCGTCGAGCGCCAGGGTTGGCTGGGAAGGCCGGTTCATGGTCTGCCCCATCATGAAGGCCACCACCGCCACCACCAGCAGCGCGGCGATTCCGGCCAGGGAAAAGCGCGGGGCCAGCAGCAGCTGATGCCAGCGGGACGCGGGCGCGGCCGCAGCGGCGGCTCCTGAGCCCAGTTCTGGAACCAGGCGCTGCCATACCTGCTGCGGATAGTTCGGACCGGGGTCGGGAAGCGGCGCCTGTTCGAGTTGGGCCAGGCCCTGGCTGAGCTGCTCCATCCGAGCGGAGAGCTCAGCGTCGCTCGCCACTTTGGCGCCGAGCGTCGGGTCGTCGTGCTCACCGTAATAGAGCATGAGCAGGTCGATATCTTCGATCTTTGCGTCAGGTTTGGTCATCTATCGAGGATCTCCAGGGCGCTCGGCTTCACGCAAGCGCCTCCAGCTGTTCGCGCATTTTGTGAACCGCCCGAAATATGGCCTGTTTACAGGCGCTGTTCCCGATCTCGAGCAGTTCGCAGATTTCATTGATCGAGTGGCCTTCAAAGTGCCGCAGCGTAAAGGCGGTGCGCTCCATATCGCTGAGTCGCTGGAGCGCGGCCATCGTGCGGCGCAGCAGGTCTTCACTCTCCGCCGGGCAGCTCTCGGCGTTTCGGGGCTCCGGCGGAAGTTCAGGCGGTTCATCGACCTCAAAACGCTGCCGGCTCTTCTGCTTGCGCAGCAGGTCGAGCGCCGTGTTCACCGTAATGCGGTGAACCCAGGTGCCGAACCGGGCGCGGCCGTCGAACTTTTCCATACTGCGGTGGGCCTTGATCCAGGCCTCCTGCACGGCGTCCTGTGCCGCCGCTTCGTTGCCGGTCAGGCGCAGCGCCAGCCGGTGCATCGCCTCGGAGTGGTCGAGCACCAGCGTCCGAAACGCCATTCGGTCTCCGCGGCGCGCCCGGTCGACAATCTCAGCGTCCGACACAACGCTGTTCCGCTGGTGCAAGTTCGATCATGCCTGTTGGACGCGGCTCTCTTGTAACCGGTTAGCCTGGGACGGACTCAGACTGAAATTCGCTCGGGGCGCGGCTCGAGACAAGCGAAGTGACGCGGTCTGGTCCTGGGACCATCGCCGCTTGTTCCGCAGCGCGGCCGCGTGGTGAAATGGCGGTGTTTCCGTAGGAATATGGCCATGGTCAAAGCTCGTCAATCCATTCCGCTGTCGCTGTTTTTGGTTGTGCTGGCGGGATTGCTGCTGTTTGCCGGCAGTGCCTCCGCAAAAAAAGTCTACATCGAACCCAACGAAGCGGTGGCCCAGTGCGCCGATCAGTGCAACGTGGTGAAAATGCAGTGCCGCGCGGCTGCAAAGGATCAGTACGACTACTGTAAGTCGGTTTTTCGGGAGCAGCAGCGCCAGTACAACTGGTGCCGACGTCAGGGCGGCAACTGTATCCGCCCGCAGCGGTGTCCGGTACTGCAGACCAAAGGCTGCACCATCAATTACGACCTTTGCTTTGAATCGTGCGGCGGCGTGATCGAGGACAGCAAAGAGCTCAAGAAGCGTCAGAAAGCGGAAGCGAAAGCCGCCCGTGAAGCGGGCAAAGACGATCCGTCGGGCTAGCAAGCGCGCTGTGGTCGAATCGGCTGACCAACCGCGCGTCAGTAGCGTAAAGGCCATCCTGCGGTGATGAGAGCGCAACAACGATGACAGCTTGCGGCTTCAAAAGGCGGTTACTCACCGGTGCTTCGATTCAGCTCGTGCTGCTCGTTGTCGGTCTGGCCGGCTGCGCGGGTCCAGAGAAAAAGGACTATGTTCAACCCCAGGGCGCGGAGGCGGAGCAGTGCCTGCAGTTCTGCCAGCGAGAGCGCTTTGTCTGCCGAACCCCCATCCAGCGTCGTGACGAAGACTGTCAGTACCGCTACCGCATCGTCTACGCCCAGTTTTTGCGCTGCCTGGAGATTCGGGGCAATCGTGGCGGCTGCGTGAGACCGGGCAACTGTCCGGTGCCCAACTACAGCGGCTGTAGCGAGGGGTACGATCAGTGTTTTATCGGCTGCGGAGGACGCATCGTTGGTGAGGACGACGACGACTACCGGGTGGACTGAAAACACACCTCGTGGACCGCGTCCCAGTCCCTGATAAGCACCCGGCCTCGGGACAGCTCCAGCCATCCCGCCTGGCGCCACTCCTGCAGGTACTGATTGACAATCTGCCGCGAAATCCCGAGGAACTGGGCCAGCTCGCTTTGCGAGATTTCCAGCTGTACCCCTTCGCTGCTCGTTTTACCGAGTAGCTCCGCCAGCGTCAGCAGGCGACGCGCCAGTCGGCCTTCAACCGGCATGAGTGAGAACTCTTCGATGAGCTGTGACGACCAGCGCAGCCGATCGCACAGCAGCGTCAGCAGATCCCGGGCCAGCTGCGGGTTTTCGTCGAGGAGCGGGGTGAAGTGGCTGCGCTGGATGACCAGCAGACGGCACTTTTCCATGGTGCGGGCCGCGGCGGTGCGCGGCCGCCCGTCGATCAGAGCAACTTCGCCCAGCACGTCTCCGGTTTCGAGCACCGTGAGAGAAAACTCGCGCCCATCGGTACCCGTGATGTACACCAGGACCTTGCCGCTGGCGATGCCGTAGAGCGCATCCCCGGGATCTCCCTGGTTGAACAGCAGCGTGCCTTTGCCAACATCTCTCGACTGCGCCAGCGCGGCGACCTGGTCCAGCCGTTCGCCCGGGAGATTGCCGAAAACCAGGCTGTGTTCGAGGATTTCCCGAGGTGTCATGCGCCTACTTTAACAGGCGCAGGAGCCTACTCACCGTCGACAAAATCGCTGAGCGAGCGCGACGCCATGTTTTCCACGTTCAGGCGGGCCGCGGCCAGCAGCAGCTCTGGCTGAATCCGACGCGTGTGGTCCGGACTCGAATATTGAAAAACCACCTCGCCGTTTTTCGAAATAAGGAAGCTGGACGGGACGGGCAGTGTGCCGGTGTCCAGCCCGCTGTAGCTGGCCAGCAGCCGACCGCCCTCAAAGTAGCGCTCCAGCGTCGTCTGTGAAAGCTGGTAGGCGATCCCAAAGGCCCGCGCTGCGCTGAGGTCTGAGTCCGAGTAGATTTTGTAGGGGGCGTCTGGG
>JANQOZ010000090.1 GCA_028285525.1 Lysobacterales bacterium | reverse complement strand
GCGAGCAGGCGGAAGTATCCAGTCCGCTGTTCGGTTCGACAGACGCTGAAGCAGCGCTCGGCCGAAGCCCCGCGCTGTGCGACCGGGACGCGTTTGAGCTGGATCCTTTCTCGAGTGCGGGCTGGGAGCCGGCGGCCTCGTTAAGCAGCAGTCGCGAATGCCGCGTCACCCAGAACGACCTGGTGATCGCCGATCTTCTGGTCCAGAACGAGGGCAAAGGCGCCCTGCGTTTGGTCAACAGCTCCGCCGCCACCATCGATATGGACGAAGCGGGTTACTACCTGGAGATTTATCCGCCCGAATCGGTTCGCCCGCGCGCTGAAATTCCCCTGCGCGGGACGCTCGAGCCCGGCGCCAGCTTTGTCATGGCTCACGACGAGATCGACGCCTCGCTGCGAGAGGTTTCTGATGGGCTGGACGATGATCTGACGCTGGCGGAAGCCTCGGCGGTTGTGCTGGCTCGCCGGACGATGCGGCGGCCGCTGAACTGCCAGCTTGAGCTGGCGGCGTTTGTCGCCTCACCGGTTGATGTACCGCTTTTCTTTATTGAGGTCACCCCGATCGAGGAGCGTGATCCGCTGGCCGACCCGCCCAGGGTTGATCCCCCCGCCAGTCCTAACTAAAACGAACTGGCCAAAAACGCTCGGTCTCAGGGAGCCGCGTTGCCGGCAATGTAATGCATGTAGCCTTTGGGGTTGCGCGCGCTGGCGGCGACGCTCACGTGCGCGGGGCCAAACTTGGCGTGGCACCACTCGTGCCAGTAGACGTGCCAGTCTTTGCCGGCGATATAGGCTTCGCCCGTATCCTGGTGGTAGCAGCCCCAAACCGAGCCGTTTTCGCCGCTTGCGGAACACTGCTGCGCAATCTTTGAGGGACTGACAACCCGGACGTCAAAGCGGATTTTTTCGGTCGGGACCGCCAGCATTTCGTCCTCCAGCACGCCGAACGCGTTGCACCCGGCGCCGGTGGCGAGATCCGGGGCTTTGCGGGCGGCGAGCATCGTGTGGCCTTCAGGCGTGGTGGCGCAGGCGCCGAGCAGCAGCGTTGCGCAAAGCGCCAGGGTGCGGGAGATCTTTTGGGTGGGGCTGACGTCCATGTCTCGCAGTTCCTTCTTTCTGCCAAAGGGCAGCTACGGGAAGGAGTTTCGCGAGGCCGGGTAAGCCGCTTATGGCGTTCGGCAAACAAAGGAAATCAGCCTGTAACAGAACGTATCCCTGTGGCGGCCGTCACAGGAATTGAGTACCTTGTCGGCTGATCTCAGCAGTCAGGGAACGAGAATATTGAAAACCGCAACGATCGAGACCAACCGCGGCACCATCCGCCTGGAGCTGCACGATAAAAAGGTACCGGCCACGGTGGCCAACTTTGAAAAGCTGGCGAAGCAGGGCTTCTACGATGGGCTGAAGTTTCACCGGGTCATCAACGATTTCATGATTCAGACGGGTTGCCCGGAGGGCACAGGCCGGGGCGGTCCTGGCTATCGCTTCGAAGACGAGTTCGATCCGGAGCTTAACCACGACGGCCCGGGTGTTCTCTCGATGGCCAACGCTGGCCCCAACACCAACGGGTCGCAGTTTTTCATCACCCACGTCCCCTGTCCGCACCTGGACGGACGTCACTCCGTTTTCGGCCGGGTGCTCGAGGGCCAGGACGTGGTCGACGCGATCGAACAGGGTGACACGATGACCAAGGTGGTTGTTGCTGATGAGTAGTAGGGGGCCTCAGGCCCTCCTGAGCGGGGCGCTGCTGGCGCTGGCGGTGAGCGGGTCGGCCGGCGCAGATCCCGGTGCGCTCCAGCTCGCGGTCGCCGAAGACTACAGCCGCAATCTCGACGCGCTGTTCAAGCACTTTCACGCCAACCCTGAGCTGTCGTTTGTCGAGTTTGAGACGGCCGCGCGCCTGGCGAAGGAGCTCCGCGAGCTCGGCTATGAGGTGACCGAAGGCGTCGGCAAGACCGGTGTCGTGGCCATGTTGCGCAACGGGCCCGGCCCGCTGGTGATGATGCGGGCGGATATGGACGCGCTGCCGGTGGCTGAGCTGACCGATCTCCCGTACAAGTCGACGGTCGTAAAAACCAACTCGGAAGGGCAGAAGTTTCCGGTCATGCACGCCTGTGGGCACGACGTGCACATCACCGCGCTGGTCGGCACGGCGCGGCAGATGGCGTCCCAGCGGGATGCGTGGTCGGGCACGTTGATGCTGATCGCGCAGCCGGCGGAAGAGTGGAAGGAGTCGGGCGCCAAGGCGATGATGGAAGACAACCTCTGGGAACGGTTTGGCCAGCCCGATTTTGCGCTGGCGTTTCACGTGTCCGCAGAGATTGAGGCCGGAAAAATTTTTGCGGCGCCCAAGGCCGCCTATTCCGGTGTCGACAGCGTCGACGTGACGGTGCGGGGCATCGGTGCCCATGGCGCGAGCCCTCACCGCGGCAAGGACCCGGTGGTTGTGGCCTCGCAGATTGTGATGGCGCTGCAGACGCTAGTGTCTCGCGAGCTGTCGCCGCGGGAGCCGGGGGTGGTCACCGTCGGCGTGCTCCGGGCGGGCAACAAGCGGAACGTCATCAGCGAAGAGGCGAAGCTCGAGCTCACCGTCCGTTCCGATACCCCCGAGACCCGGGAAAAGCTGCTGGCCGGAATCCGGCGCGTCGCGGAGCACGTGGCGCGAGCGGCGGGACTGCCCGAGGATCGCCTGCCGATCGTGGAGAACAAAGGCACCCTCCCGGTCACGGTCAACGACCCCGAGCTGGTCGCGCGGCTCAACGGTGCGTGGCGTCACAGCCTGGGTGAGGACATGCTGACCGACTATGACCGGCAGGGGATGGGCGGCGAGGACTTTCCCTATTTCACCATCGATCCGCCGATCTCCAGCGTCTATTTTCAGATCGGCGGAACGCCCGCCAGGGCTTTCTCGGTCGAGGCTGCCGGCGGACCTCCGGTGCCGTCCCACCATTCGCCGCGGTTTAAGATCGATCCGGAACCGGCGATCACTTCGGGTGTAGCAGCGACGGTGGTGGCGCTGCGGGAACTGATGCCCCCGCAGACGTGATGGGCGCTTCACCCGGCAGGCATAACGGTCGTCGGAGTGGCTAAACAGCGCCTTTCAGCGGCCGCACGTCTGCTGCTGCAGATCGGTGGCTACGGTCTGGTGCTAGCGCTGGGCGCATTTGCGCTCGAGTGGCTCGATTACCAGCACCTCGTGCGTCAGCTTTCCCGCGAAACCTACGTGGTGGTCATCGCGATCGCGTTTACGGTGCTGGGGCTCTGGGTCGGCCGGAAGCTGACGCGACCGCCGGCAGGTCCCACGCCGCCACCGCTGGAGGTGGCCCGGCAGCTCGGCGTGACGCGTCGGGAGTGCGAGGTGCTGGCGCTGCTGGCGGAAGGACAGACCAACAAACAGATCGCCAGGAACCTGGGTATGTCGCCCAACACGGTCAAGACCCATCTGTCGCGGCTGTTTGAAAAGCTGGACGCGCAGCGGCGCACGCAGGCGGTCCAGCGGGCACGAGAGCTCCTGCTGATCCCGTAAGTCATTGATTTTTCGCTTCAGCCTTGCCCAATCACCCGTTTGGGCGATAGGCGGCCCGGTCTGCAGCAGCTAGTTTGGCGGCACCTTAACTTCACTGGGATCACGGATATGACACGTTACGCACTGATCTACGGCGGGCTGGCTGGACTGATTGTCATCCTGACGATTGTCGCCGGCACCGCGATGGCCGATTCGGACACCAACCTCGCTGCCGCCGAGTGGATGGGGTACCTGGTGATGCTGGTGGCCCTGTCGCTGGTGTTTGTAGGGATCAAGCGCTATCGAGACCAGCAGCGCGAAGGCTACATCGGCTTCTGGGGCGCGGCGGGCATGGGAGCGGCCATTGCGATCGTCGCCGGGGTGATCTACGTCGTCGTCTGGGAAGTCTATCTTTTTTCGAGCGACTATCAGTTCATGTCGCAGTACGCCGAGAGCGTGATCGCCGAGAGCGAGGCTGACGGCATGACGGGAACGGAACTGGAAGAGCTCAAGCTGGAAATGGACAAAATGTCGGAACGCTACGCGAACGCGCTGTTTCGGCTGCCGATGACGTTTCTCGAAATCTTCCCGGTCGGGCTTCTGATCTCTCTGATCTCCGCCGCCTTCTTGAGGCGAATCAGGCCGCCCCGGCTCTACGAGGACTGATCGGGACTTGCGGCACCTGCAAAAGGTCCCTCGGCGCAGCTAAAACCCGTAGACTTCGGGCTCCTTAGGACCTTGGATACCGACCTGATGCAGGAATGGTGGACGCAGCTGACTGAACTGCTGGCGCAGGCAAGCCCCTGGCTGCTGACCGGGCTTGGCCTGTTCGGCCTGCTGCTGGCGGCCTGGGTCGCTGACCTTATCGCAAAGGGTGTGATCACCCGCGCCATCCACGTGCTGGCCAAGGCCAGCAAGAGCACCTGGGACGACATCATCATCGAGCACCAGGTTGTGGCCCGGCTGGCGCAGGCGCTGGTGCCGATCGTGATCTATCTCGGGGCACCGCTGGTGCCCCACCTGAGCGACACGGCCACCAACGCCATCCGAAATGTCGCCACCGCTCTGATTGCCCTGCTGGTGGTGCTGTCGGTGAGCGCTGCGCTCAACGCGCTCAACGCGATCTACGAACGCCGGCCCAAGGCCCACCTGCACCCGATCAAAGGATACGTGCAGGTCACCCAGATCGTGCTGTTCTGCGTCGGCGCCATCCTTGTGATCGCGGCGATTCTCGATAAGTCTCCGCTGATCCTGCTGTCCGGTCTCGGCGCACTGACGGCCGTCCTGCTGCTGGTCTTTCGCGACACCATCCTGTCTTTTGTGGCGAGCATCCAGCTGGCGAGCCTGGACATGGTCCGCGTGGGCGACTGGATCGAGATGCCGCAATACAACGCGGACGGGGACGTCATCGACGTCGAGCTGCACACCGTGCGGGTGCAAAACTGGGATAAGACCATCACGACGATCCCCACGCACAAGCTCATATCGGACTCGTTTCGCAACTGGCGGGGCATGTCCCGGTCGGGCGGGCGCCGAATCAAGCGGTCGCTGCTGCTGGACATGACGTCGGTGCGCTTTCTGTCGGAGGCCGAGATCGAGCATTTCCGACGCTTTGCGCTGCTCAGTGACTACATCGAAGAAAAGCAGCAGGAGCTGACGGAGTACAACAGTCGTCTGGCGCGCCCTACCGCTGACGACGTGAATCTACGTCGGCTCACCAATCTCGGAACGTTTCGAGCTTATGTTTATAACTATCTAAAAAATCACAGTAAAATACATCAAAATATGACGCTGCTGGTACGCCAGCTGCAGCCGGGCGCCCAGGGCATCGCGATCGAGATTTACTGCTTCACCAGCACCACCCAGTGGCACGAATACGAGGGGATTCAGGCCGACCTGTTTGATCACCTGCTGGCGATTCTTCAGGAATTCGACCTGCGGCCGTATCAGCAGCCCGCCGGACAGGACGTCCGAGCGCTGCAGTCCCTGCCGACGGAGCTTGCGACCCGCTCAGAATGAGCTCTGTTCCAGCGGTCGTTCGCGATGCCGCTGAATCCATTCCGCGTGCTCGTCCAGGGCAGCTTCGCCGAGGATACGCAGGATTTCCCGCTTTTTGTCCACGCTGTCAGCGCTGTCGAGCTTCAGGCGCGCGTCGCGAAAAACGCGGTACATGTACGCATACTGCTTCGACAGCTCCGCCTCGGCGGTCTTGTTGGCATAGAGTTCGCGCACGGCAACGCCAATCGACAGCAGGCCGATAGCCACCAGCAGCGCCTGGACCGTCGCGTCGTCCATACGAAACTGAAGCACAGCCAGGGTTCCGGCCGCGCCGATGCTCAGCCACAGGCAGACTCGAACAATGCGGTTGGTGCGCCTGGCGGCATGACGCATGCGGTGCCAGCGCGAGCGAAAGAAGCCGAGCTGGCCGCCTGACTCGTCGCGCCCGACCCAGTGATCGATGGCGGTTTCAAGCGACGTGCCGTGTTCGCCCACCTCGTCTGCCAAACCCACGTGCCGCATCACGTTACGAATCCAGCCGATCTCCAGATCCTGTTTCTGCAGGTAGTTGTCGTGAGCAAAGTCGTTGCGAAACCGCCCCGACACGCCCGTAAGCCCCCAGTAAAACTGTACTCGCAGGCCTTCCGCGAGCGCGCGGTAGTCGAGATATTTTCGATGCCACTGGAATCGCCCGGCCTGCCAGGCCAGGAGCAGCCCGAGCGCAAAGCAGGCCAGGAACGCGTAGATCATCAGCGGCTGGTCGAGGTCGGCGTAGCCGATAAAGGCGACCGTCATAAGCAGGCCGACAAACGACAGCGTCTTGAGGGTGCGGAGGTAGCGCCCCTGAAACCGGCTCGCCAGCGCGTCGGAGGTGAAAAAATGCCGGGCGATATTGTCCAGGGCGCTGTCCGGCGTCAGTTCCGGCGTCCAGCCAGGGAGGTAGTCCGGGTTGGCCAGGCTGTGCGGGTCCAGGTCGCGGCCATCGCGGTTGTATTCGCCAAGCCGCCCGATCATCTGTCGGTACCGTTCCGGCAGGGCGCTGACCTCATGACGCTCAGGATCGGTAATGAGCAGCCGGGTACTGACGGCAGTCAGCCCCTCGGCGGGCTCGCCGTCATCACCCCGCCGGGAGCAGACGATATGGAACACAAGGTCGGTGTCGTCTTCGGCCAGGATGTACGGACGGTCGAACTGGCCGTCCACGCCGCGCATCTGACCAAACTGATGATAGTTCACCACCTGTGAGGTGCCGCCGGGGTAGGGCAGCTCTTTGCCGTCCCAGATCGCCAGGAGCACCTGGCAGCGGTCGGACAGGTAAACGCCAAGGTTGGCATACTGGACATCCCGCGCCTCGCCGCCGCCGGCCACCTTCGCCAGCGTAAAACCGCCGGCCGGTTCCAGCTCGATCACCTGGGAGGCCTGCTGCACGATCAGGTCGAACTCAGCTTTGGACTCGTCGCTGGCAAAGTCCTTCCGATATTCATTCAGATCAAACGGCAGCGGCACCGCGAGTTCGAGTCCCAGCTCAAGCGCGAGCTGACCAATCATCCGATCGCCACCTTCGGCCAGCGGAGACAGAATCCGCAGCGGCGTATCCGGAAACTCCGCGCGAAGCTCCTTCAGAAAATCGGTGGCTGCCTGCTTGATCCGGGGCAGCTCTTGTGGGCATAAATCCCGGTGCGCGGTGACGCCGATCGTCAGCGGAACCGCGGTCATTGGATATGCTATGTTCTTGCTCATAACGTCCGGGGTAGTGTCCTGTCACGTGACATGACACTTGGGCCATAACAATACAATCTTGGGGGAGAATATTATGCCTGTTAAGCGCATCGCGATTGTGGGCGGCGGTCCGGCGGGGCTTTCAACGGCGTTCCATCTGACCGAAGAGCCGGGCTGGCAGGACAAATACGATATCTGCATCTATCAGATGGGCTGGCGCGTCGGCGGCAAGGGGGCTACCGGGCGAGACGAAGAAAACGGCTGGCGCATTCTCGAACACGGCATCCACGGCTTCTGCAACTGCTACTTCAATACCTGGGCCATGATGAAAAAGGCCTACGCCGGCATTGGCCCAAAGTCCAAGTCACTGCTGCCGAACGCCACCCTGGGCAAAGCATTCCTGCCCAGTTCCATGACCTACCAGCTTGAGTGGCAAAACGGCCACTGGCATCACGAAGTTCAGAGCATGCCTTTTGTGCCGGGCAAGCCGTGGACCGCGCGCGCCCCCGAGATGAACTGGCATGGCGTGATGAGAGGACTGCTTGCCGAGATGCTGAAGCGCGGACGCCCCGGTGATCCGGCCAGGCTCAAGCACGCCGACCTGGTTCATCCGGAAATCTCCAGCAAAACCCGACGCAAAAAACATCGAGGCCTGGGGGAGGCGCTGCACAAAGGGTTGAAGCACCTGCTCGGCAAGGCCCACCAGCTGGAAGACCTTGCGATCGAGGAGTTTATGAAGTTTGCGGTGGAGCACCTGGACGGCATGCGCAAGCATCTGCAGGAGCTGGCCGAAGAGCTCGATCGCAAGTTTCACCACAATCATTCGATGGCGATCGCCAGTCTAGACCTCTACTGGACGATCATGAAAGGCATCGTCGAAGAACGTCTGTGGGAGAAGGATCTCAACACGCTCGACAAGGAAGACTTTCGCGACTGGATGAAGCGGCACGGCGCACTCGACCATACGCTGATTTGCGCCATGACCTTCGTGGTCCCGAACATCATGTTCTCGTACCGCGACGGCGACTCAACCAATCCGCCGACGATGTCGACAGCCTCCTGGCTCGGCTGGATCCTGCGCACTTTCCTGGGCACCGGAGACTACTTCTACTTTATGGCCGCGGGCACCGGCGAGAGCGCGATCCTTCCTCTGTATCTGGCGTTGAAGGAGCGCGGCGTCCGGTTCGAGTTTTTCCACAAGCTGACCGGCATCGAAGTGGGTGAAGGCGAGGACGGCAAGACCGTTGAGCAGCTGGAGTTCCAGCGCCAGCTCTCGCTCAAGAAGGGTGAGTACGATCCGCTGCAGAAGGTGCCAGGGAAACCCTGGCGCGTCTGGCCCAGCCACCCGCTGTGGGAGCAGATCCGGTTTGCCGACGACAACCGGTACATCGATTTTGAGAAGTGGTACAGCCCCGACGGCGTCGGGGCCAAACCCAGGGTCCTCAAGCGCGGCGGGCGCGGCAAGGACAGTTTCGACTACGTCGTCTGGGCCGTTCCGCCGTCCATGATCGAGCATCTGGCGCCTAAATCACTCGGCAAACAGTGGTCGCGCACCGCCGCGGCGATGAGCACCACGCCCACCCAGGCCAGCCAGCTCTGGCTGACTCACAGCACCGAGGAGCTGGGCTGGGCGGTCGACAAGAAAAAGTATGGCCGCACGGCCCGCTACATCAGCGGGTCGTTCCCGAACCCGCTCAACTGTATGGCGGTGTTCGACGATCTGATTGCGGCGGAAAACTGGGGTGCCGATGCACCCAAGGGGCTGGTCTATTTCTGCTCGCAGATTCACCACGTTAATCACAGCAACTCGGAGGACGTGGCGCGGACCATGGCCCACACCTCGAGCACGCTGCGAGTGCTCGGCAATTTTCTGACTGGCTCAGTGCCGGGTGAGCCCTGGCGCAACGACCCGCAGGCGATGAACTTTCATTACCTGTGGGTTCCGAAGAAGAGTCAGCAGGATTACCGCGGGGAGAGCCGGCTCAAGCTCCAGTACCATCGGGCCAACACCGATCCGACGGACGCTTACGTCCAGGCGTTGCCGGGTACCGCCAGCCAGCGCCTGATGCCGTGGGCATCAGGCTTCACCAACCTCGTGCCGGCGGGTGACTGGATCTATACCGGCATCAACGCCGGTGCTTTCGAGGGCGCGGTCACCGGCGGTAAGTTTGCCGCCATGGCGCTGACCGGCTACCTGAAGCGGGAGCAGATTTACGGCATCGATTTCCTGAACCCGTCGGTCACTCGCAAGATCAACACCGCCGTGCGTCGCGGCGCCATTCCCGTGATTCGCTGACGAGTCCAGCGTGGACCAGGATTCGTTTCTCGGCGGGGTGCTGGCGGCCAGGATTTCCGCTCCGGAAGGTCAGGCACGCGACGGAGATATCGATCAGGCGCGCCGGGAGCGCAATGAGCTGATCGGCCAGATCACGGCGCGTTTTCACGGCCAATCCCGACCGACCAGCGGCGGCGGTGTTTTGGCGGTTTTCGACTCGGTGAACGCCGCAGCGACCGCCGCGGTTGCGCTGCAGCGTCAGTTTCCGGGCAGGCTGGGATCGCTGAGCTGTGCGGTGGGAGGCGGCGAGATCGTGGCAGGGTCCAGCGGCTTTGGTGGCCAGCCGGTGGAGACCGTCCTGGATTTGCTCGACGCCAGCATGCCGGGTCAGGTACTGGTCAGCCCGCTGGCGCGGGTGCTGGCCGGCAGCCGACTCGACTACCCGGTTTCGGAGGCCGCGCCCGCTGAAGGGCCGCAGCCGTCAACGCTTCGCTGGCAGCCGGCGGAACCGCTGGAGCGCGAGCTAGTGCCGCCGCCGGCGCTGACGGTTCACGACGCTGAGCCGTTTGTCGGCAGGCACGCCGAACGTGAAACGTTGCGGCAACTCCTCGACCGGACCCGCGCTGCGGAAACGCAGTGGTGTGCCGTGGTGGGCGGCGCGGGGCTGGGCAAAACGCGTCTGCTTTCAGAGCTGGCTGACGAGGCTCGGAAGCAGGGATTCGGCGTGGTCGGTGGCGCGTCTGACGAGGACCTCTCGCGCCCCTTTGCGCCGATTGCCGAGGCGCTTGCGAAAGTGGTGGACAGCGTTGCCGATCTGCCGCCGAGACTGGGGCCGGGCGCTGGCGATCTGGTTCGCATTCTCCCTCAGCTTCGCGAACGGCTGTTCGACCTGCCCACGCCCGTGCAGGGGGATTCCCACACCGAACGACAGGCGCTGTTTGGCGCCGTGGCGGGCTGGCTGGGCGCGCTGGCGGCCGAGTGTCCGTTGGTGGTCCTGCTCGACTCCCTGCACTGGGAGGGGGATTCCACGTTTGATCTGCTGCTGCATCTGGTCGGGCGAATCGCCGGCCGACCGATGCTGGTGGTGACGAGCCATCGCAATGGCGATCGCCGTACCGAGCGGCTTTTGAAAGCTGTGCGCCAGACGCTTGGAGACTCGCAGGTATCGGAGCTGACCCTGGGGGGGCTCGACGCGCAGGAGGTCCGGGAGTTTCTCAGCGGTGAGGCCGGCGACGGCACGCTCAGCGACGAGGGCGTGATCCAGTCGCTGCTGGAGGCGACGGCCGGTTCGCCGCTTCATCTGAAGGAGGTGAAGCGCAATCCGGCGCCGCTGGCACCGGCGTCCCAGGATGTTGATCTGGGGCAGGTGGTGCGGGCCCGGTTCACCAGCCTGGATGAGGGCCTGCAGGCGGTCATCGAGGCTGCGTCGGTTGTCGGTGAGGTCTTTGAGCTCAAGGAAATTGTCGCAATATGCCGCGACGAAGATGACGTCATCGACGCGCTGGATCGAGCGGTGGATGAGGGGTTGGTCCATCTGCTTGACGGTATGCGGCTCAGCTATCGATTTGTTCACTCGCTCACTCGGGAGGCGGTCTACCTGGGCATCGGTGCGGCGCGTCGGGCCAAGCTCCACCATCGCGCAGGCACGGCCATCGAAGAGCGGGGTGAGGGTGAGGTTCGACAGCGGATCAATGATCTTGCGCGACACTTTTCTCGCGCGGCCTCCCTGGGTTACGAAGAGCAGGCGGTTCGCTATGCGCTGATGGCCGGCGATCGGGCGCTCGAGCAGTTTGCCAACGAAATGGCGCTCGGACACTTTGAGCAGGGGCTTGAGCTGCTGTCGGGCTCGCCCGATCCGAAGCGCAAGATCGACCTGCTCACCGGCATGGGCCGTGCCAGGCGTCGACTCGGCCATCCCGAATATCGGGCTCCGCTTTTCGAGGCAGCCGATCTGGCCCTCGCGGAGAACGACGGTCCCCGCATGGCGGTGGCGGTCTACGCGGCCTATCGAGGTTCCTATACCCGAGCTCTCCACGTCGACGGTGACGCCGTCAGCCGACTTGAGCAGGCGCTGGCGTTGCTCGGGGCGAGTGAGCCAGGCCATCGGGCCAGGCTGCTGTCGCTGCTGGCCATCGAGCTGACCTGGGCTGACAACCGGACGCTGGCGGTTAAGGCCAGCGATCGTGCGATCCAGACGGCGCGGGAGGCGGCCCCGGAGCTACTGCTTCAGATTCTCGCGCACGCGCTCTGGGTCAAGTTCGCGCCGTTGTCCGATCGGCTTGCCGTTGCTGAGGAGCTTGAGGTGCTCCAGACCGCGGATTCTGATCCTCGGCTCTGTTTTGAGATTGCCAGCCACGAGGTGTTCACGGCCATTCGCCTGGGCGACTCGCGTCGACTTGCTGCCGCTCGCGCGCGGGCGGCGGAGCTGGCAAAGCGGGTCGGGCAGCCCGGGGAGCGCTCCATGCTGCTGCTGCGGGAGACCACCGTCGCCCTAATGGAGGGGCGGTTTGCCGACGTCATGGCTAACATGACCGAGCGGCGCGAACTGGCGCGGGAAATCGGCGAAGCGGACGGCGAGGCGGCGTTTCGCATCCATCAGTTTTGGCTGGCCTATGATCAGGCGACACCCGAGCAGTGTGCGCAAATGGTTGAGATGGCCGGCGCGAGGCTTGAGCCGCATCAGCGGTTTTTCGCGTGGCCGACGTTGCTCACGATTGCCGTGGACACCGGGCGCGACGACCTCGCGCGCCGGATCGTCACCGCGATGGCTGACGAGGGTTTCGAGAAGATCCCCAGGGATCAGATGTGGCTGTGGAACCTGGCTCAGCTGGCCTACGCGGTGGCTCGACTCGGGCTACGCGAGTATGCCGGGAGCTTATTGGCGCTGCTCCGACCGCAGGCCGACCAGCAGGCCAACATGGTCTTTAACACGCTGGGCAGCGTGCACCGCTATCTCGGGCTGCTGCTGGAGTGTGACGGTGACCTGGGAGGCGCCCGCGAGGCCCTGGGGCAGGCGATCGAGCGCAATCAAAAAATCGGAGCGGTGACCTGGGTCGCGCGATGCCAGCTCGATGTCGCCCGGCTTGGCGTCGTCGTGGGTGACGGCCCCGGGGCGGCGCTGGATGAGGCTGCGCAGATCGCCGAGCGTCTTAAGATGCCGCTCCTCCAATCGCAGGTTCAGGCGCTGCGGAACGCGTAACTCGGCGAGCCGCTTAAGCCGTGGCGCGGGCGGTCAACAGCACGCCTTCGGTCAAGTTGTTGAGATCCGTCTGAATCGGGACCGGTTCTGTGCTGCCCGACGGCTGGTCGAGCAACATCACAAACGCGCTGCTCGCCCAGACCTGGCCGGGTTCAGCCTGTTCCTTGAGCGCCGCAGCCTCAGCCATTGGCGTGCCGTGAAACAATCCGTCTTCGAACAGCAGGTCGCCGCTACTCACCCCGACACGCCAGGACCGACTTCGCCCGGTCAGCAGTTCAATCGCGGCAGCTGCAGAATCGAAAGCGGCAACAAGCAGCGTTCCTTCCTGGCTGAGAACCTCGCCGCCCGCTGCAGCGATATCTTCGCTCGTCGGGCCGGTCCGGTCGTGGGACAGCGTATCGACAAAACACACGGTGGTCGTAAACAGGCGCCGGTCGCGCTGTCGCCGTCGGCGTCGTATCCAGCTTGACAGCCCGCTCCCGCCCTCGGCGCTGCGAATTTCAGTGTCATCCGAAATCCCCAGGCAGGCCTTGAGCGCGTCGGCCAGGCGCCGACGAAAGTCGCCGACCGCAAAATTGTCCTTGACCATCGCCTGCCGGTCACCCAGGGACAGGCGCAGCTCCGCCGGCAGGCGCGATTCCTCGAGCGTCACAACAAACACCGGCTTTTCCTCGTCCAGCGCGAAGCGGATTTCATTCATGCAGAACTCGGACCTGACGGACTGCTGAGTCTGCATAAACACGAGGCCGCTGGCCCCCTCAAGCGCCTCGGCAAGGACGCGTCGCCACACGGTGCCGACCCGAACGCCGTCGTCATACCACAGCCTGACGCCGGCCTCGTGCAGCCAGAGCATCTCGTCGTAGACAACGGCCGAATCTTCGTGGGCGTAGCAGACGAACAGGTAGGGCTGGTCGCCCTGATAGGCTGGAAAAGGTTTCTCCGTGATTCCCACGCTGTCGATGAACCGCTCTAGAGTAGCGTGTATGTTACGGCAGCCAATTCGCTGATCCCACGGGTAAAATTGCCGCACGATGAATGCCCAGGCGACACAATCCAGCCTGCTCGACGCCTATCGCGCCGCGCTGTATGAGGTGGATGGACAGACCCGCTTTGTCCTTCGGGTTGACCGCGTCAGCGAACCGCTCCGTGAGCTTTGCCAGGCGCATGGCGTGAGCTCCGCGGCTTACCTGACGGCCTTCAACCCGGGGAGCCAGCGCGTCAGCGATGCCACCAACCGACTTGCCCAGCAGCGCCTCGTCGCGTGCATTGAGGCTGACGGCTGGCCGGTTGTGTCGGGCCGGTCGCTGGCGCCCGACGGCGGGTGGCCCCCGGAAGACAGCATCCTGGTGCTTGGGATCCCCCAGCATCAGGCGCTCGACATGGGTCGGCGCTTCGAGCAGGCGGCAATCCTGTGGAGTGACAAAGACGCTGTTCCGCGACTGCTGGAATGCTGAAACTCCAAGGGTCAGGCGCCTTCCAGGCCCGGTTCCTTGACTCGCTCCGGCCCAAACATCCGATCAATTGACCGCGGGATGTAGCGGTTGGTGAGGAACAGCGTCAGTAGCGTTGAGACGGGCATGACGTACGTCCAGAAATTGTCCACCGTCTCAAAGGTGCCGGTGATGCGCGGAATGGTGCGATAGAAAAGCTGCGCGGCGCCCGCCATGACCAGGCCGTAATAGCTCCACACCATAAAGTGCGCGTGGGTCTGGTACCACGCCCGGCTACGGGTTCTAACCGCCTGTGAAATGGCCACCATGCCGGGAATCAGCGTCGCCAGGCTGATCAGTGCGAAAAAATGGAACAGGTTGAAGCGCCCCATCCCGAAGATCGTCAGCGCTGAGATGTTGAGTGCAAGCATCACCAGCACGTAGGTGCCTCCCACCGCGCGATGAAAAAACCCGCCTTTGCGCTTGAGCAGGACCAGCGGCCCGAGGACCAGTGCGGCGAGCGCACCGAAAAAGTGCATCTTGCCGGCGGCCGAGTGGACCCAGAACGAAAGCTGCGTGAACTCCTCAAACATGCCTCAGTCCCCCGGCTGCATGCGGATGTCGAGCGTGACGGGCTTGTCGGCGACCTCGAAGCTCGCGTCCCGCCATAGCGACGGACCCATGCGTGGGGCAGGGTTATTGGACGAACCCCACTGTTCCTCGGGCGTGCCAAAGAAATCGAAGTCCATCTGGCCGTTTTCGTTCTTGTCATGCAGTAGCGTGACGCCGTAGCGGCCGGCCTCTACGTTCTCCCAGTGGTGCGTGATGGTGCCCGGCGTGGGTTTCAGGACGACGTTGCTGCACTCGTAGGTTTTCCAGCCTTCCTCGGTGCAGAGGCCGGCATAGAGAACGCCTTCGGTAGACTTGAGTCCCTGAACGTTGATTGACACGGTGGTCAGGTCGGCCGCTGCCGCGGCGTGGTGAATCAGGCAGGTAGCGGCGCACGTCAGAACGAGCTGCTTCATCAGTCTCTCCAGTTGTCATCACCCTTACTTTGTAATGCAAAGTAAAAACGCACACAACTGACTTTTGTCACCCCTTCCCGGTGGCCTCGATGAGAGACTGAACCCGGTGCAGCCATTCAAGCCAGGCCGCACGGCCGGGCTTGGTCAGATGAATGAAGGTCTGGGGGCGCCCGGTAGAAGGCCGTTTTTCGACAAACACATAGCCCGCAGCTTCGAGCTTCTTGAGGTGCGCGGCCAGGTTCCCATCGGTGGCGCCCACCTTGTCCCGGAGCTCGGTGAAAAGTGCCGGGCTCGCCGTTGAGAGATAACCCATGACCCCCAGCCGAAGGCGCCCATGGATCACGTCGTCAATGCTGCTGTGATCAAACGGACTGTCGTCTGGAGGGGTTGGCTTTTCAGGGGGCATCGTCACGACCCGGGTCTGTCTCCCGACGCCACAGCAGCACACCGGGCAGCAGCAGCGTGAGCGCCGCACCGGCTGAGGCCACAACAAACTGCATCGATTGGCCGGCAAGCAGCCAGCAGACCATGGCTACCGCGCCGGCGAGTAAGCCCGCGGCCTGCAAAACGCCACTGTTGCTCAGCCAGCCGACCGCCAGCTGGGCGGTGGCATAGATGGCAAACACCATGGGCACGGTCCAGGCAAAAACCTGGTCAGGGCGCCCGTCCAGCAGCGAGCGCACCAGCGCGCCCACCATAATCCAGCCGATCGCGAGCCCCGCGCTGCCCCAGATCGCCCGATCGGCGCGATTGGCGGCCGAGCCGCTGCCCCCCTGGTGATAGGGATAGCGCCGGATCAACAGCCAGTAGCCCACGCTGGCAATCACGACAAACGCCAGCCAGAGGATCCCGATGGCGGGTCCCAGGGGAAGGCCCGGCGGCTCGAGGCGACCGGTGATCAGCAGGTAGTGAAGCCCGTAGGCCAACGCCACCATGCCGCCCCACCACGCCAGCATTCGTCCACCCAGCAACGGAGCTTCCTGCCCGGACCGGGCCAGGCGGGCGGCAAACTGGATATCCTGCTCAAGTTTGTTCATTCCGTCATCCTGCTTTGCTAGGCAAAGTTTAGCGCGGCGGGCCGACAGGCGCGAACCGCCTATGACGCTTCTATGACAACCGTTTAATGCGCGGCAATCCGTGCGACAATAATGAGCCCACGCCGCCGGGGCGCAGAGGAATCCCATGCCTGAACTCATTCCTTTTGAGGAAGCGCGCTACGTCAGCCGCTTCACCCGAGACACGCTGGCGCTGATCCTGGCCGGCGGCCAGGGCTCCAGACTGCATGAGCTCACCGACTGGCGAGCGAAGCCTTCGCTCCATTTCGGCGGCAAGTTCCGGATCGTCGACTTTCCTCTGTCGAACTGCATCAATTCGGGTATCCGGCGGATCGGTGTGCTGACGCAATACAAGGCGCACTCGTTGATCCGGCACCTGGTTCAGGGCTGGTCGTGGTTTCAGGGTAATCAGGAGTTTGTCGAGATCCTGCCTGCCTCGCAGCGCGTGGGCGGGGAGTGGTATCGCGGAACGGCCGACGCGGTCTATCAGAACATGGACATCATCCGGACGCACGATCCGCGCTTTGTCCTGATTCTGGCCGGTGATCACGTTTACAAGATGGACTACGCGCCGTTCCTGCGCGTCCATCACGACAGCGGTGCGGACATGACCGTTTGCTGCCTGGAGGTCCCGCTGGAGGAGGCCGCCGGTGCCCTCGGGGTTATGACGGTCGACAGCTCCGGCCGCGTGATCGCCTTTGACGAGAAGCCCGAAAATCCCACGCCGCTGCCCGGCCGGGACGACGTGTGTCTGGCGTCGATGGGCAACTACGTGTTCAACACCGAGTTCCTTTACGAACAGGTCACGATCGACGCCGACAACCCGGAAAGCAAGCACGATTTCGGGCACAACATTATTCCGTCGATCATCGAGAACAATCATGTTCAGGCCTATCCATTCCGCGACCCGGAAACCGGTCAGCAGGCCTACTGGCGCGACGTGGGCACGCTCGGTGCTTTCTGGGAGGCCAACATGGAGCTGGTGTCGGTGACGCCTCAGCTGAACCTCTACGACGAGAAGTGGCCGATTTATACCAATCAGCGCCAGTTTCCGCCGGCCAAGTTTGTCTTCGATGACCCGGATCGACGCGGCGAGGCGATCCAGTCTATGGTTTCAGGCGGGTGCGTTGTGTCGGGCGCCAGGGTGGAAAAGTCGCTGCTGTTCAGCAACTGCCGCGTGGAGTCGTACAGCAAGGTGAGTGAGTCGGTCCTGCTTCCAGGGGTCCGGGTGGGCAAGAAGTGTCGGATCAACCGGGCGATTGTGGATGCCGGCACGATCATTCCGGACGGCACCGACATCGGACTGGATGCGGAGGCCGATCAGGCGCGTAACCTGCGCGTGACTGACGACGGCCTCACGCTGGTGACTCCGGAGATGCTCGGGCAGAATCTACACCGGCACCGCTAGCGCTTCTAACTCTTGTAAACCAACCCTCGATCCCGAACCCATTTCCTGGGAGCAGCTTCTATGGTGGACAACCTGCAAGACACGAACGGCAAAGGTGATCTCGAGCTCCTGCACTCCGACTCTGCCCCGATGACGGCAGACGGGCTGCTGTCGGACATCACCCACTATTTTTATCGCACGCTGGGCCGTCGAACGGTCCGTACGCGCCAGCCTTTTTTGTACCAGGCGCTGGCGCTTGCCGTTCGCGATCGCCTGCTTGAGCGACGCAACCAGACCCGTACCGCGGTGCAGTCGGGACGTCATCGTCGCACCTGCTATCTGTCGCTTGAGTTCCTCATGGGCCGACTGCTGCGCAACTCGCTGCAGAGCCTGGCGCTGGAGGACGAAGCCGCCGAGGCGCTCAACGCGCTGGGCCTCGCACTTGAAGAGGTGAGTGAGCAGGAGCACGACGCCGGCCTCGGCAACGGGGGTCTGGGGCGTCTCGCGGCCTGCTTTCTCGACAGCTGCGCGACGCTGCGGCTGCCGGTGCTGGGCTACGGCATTCGCTACCAGTACGGCATGTTCCGCCAGGAGCTGGAAAACGGCGCCCAGCGCGAAGCGCCCGACGCGTGGCTGCGCGAAGGCTACCCCTGGGAGGTCCAGCGTATCGAGCTGAGCCAGCGCATCCGGTTCGGAGGCCGAACGGTTGTCCACACCCGCAGCGACGGCACGCTCTCCTACGAGTGGGTCGATACGGCTGAGGTGCTGGCGGTGCCGTACGACATCCCGGTGCCGGGTTTTGAGAACAACATCGTCAACACGCTGCGGCTCTGGTCCGCCGTGGCGCCGGACGAGCTGGATCTGGACGACTTCAACGCGGGCGGCTACGCGGGTGCGGTGGCGGCCAAAAACGCGGCCGAGCGCATCACCATGGTGCTTTACCCGAACGCGACGACCGAAAACGGTCAGGAGCTGCGGCTGCAGCAGCAGTACTTCTTGGCCTCCGCCAGCCTGCAGGACACGCTCCGACGCTGGCGGGAGGAGGCGGCGGCGGACATGACGCAGTTCGCTGACCGCCACTGTTTTCAGCTTAACGACACTCACCCGGCGGTGGCCGTGGCCGAGCTGATGCGCCTTTTGGTGGACGACGTGGAGCTGTCCTGGGACCAGGCGTGGGACATCACCACGCGCACGATGGCGTATACCAACCACACGCTGCTGCCGGAGGCGCTGGAGCAGTGGCCCGTGGCGATGTTCGGACGCCTGCTGCCGAGGCTGCTGGACATCATTTACGAGATCAATCGACGGCTGCTCGAGGAAATCGAGCAGCGCTGGCCGGGCGACGAGGCGCGAAAACAGCGGATGTCGCTGATCAGCAGCGACTACTCGCCCATGCTGCGCATGGCGCACCTGGCCATCGTCGGCAGCTACTCGGTCAACGGCGTGGCCGCGCTCCACTCCGAGCTGCTGAAGAAAGGGCTGTTCAAGGACTTTGCGGCGCTCTGGCCCGAAAAGTTCACCAACAAAACCAATGGTGTCACGCAGCGGCGCTGGCTCGGGGCCTGCAATCCGGCGCTCGCCGAGCTGCTCAACAGCGTGATCGGCCGTGGCTGGATGACCGACCTGCCTCAGCTTGCAGGTCTCAAGGCCAAGGCCGGGAACCCCGCCTTCCAGCACCAGTGGATGGAGGTCAAGCAGGCCAACAAACGGCGCCTTGCCGCAGAAATCCTGCGACGCACCGGCGAGGAGATCGATCCCCAGGCACTGTTCGACGTACAGGTCAAACGGATTCATGAATACAAGCGACAGCTGCTGAATCTGCTGCACGTACTGCACCTGTACGACCGCCTGTGCCGCGGCGACGGGGAAGGGCTGGTCAAACGTGTGGTCATCATCGGCGGCAAGGCTGCGCCCGGCTACGTGATGGCCAAGCACATCATCGAGGCGATTGTGCAGGTCGGGTCGGTGATCAACAGCGATCCGGCGATCGACGAGCGGCTCAAGCTGGTGTTCTTTCCCGACTACAACGTCTCGGCGATGGAGGTGATCTGTCCCGCGGCCGATCTGTCGGCGCAGATTTCCACGGCCGGCAAAGAGGCCTCGGGCACCGGCAACATGAAGCTGATGATGAACGGGGCGCTGACGATCGGCACGCTGGACGGCGCCAACGTCGAGATTCTCGAGGCTGTCGGCAAAGACAATTTCTTCCTGTTCGGCCTGACCGTCGAGGAGGTGATGCAGCAGCGAGGGCAGTACAACCCGAAGGCCATCATCGAGCAGGACAGCGATCTGAAGCGGGTGCTGGCGATGCTGGCCGACGAGAGCATCCGAGGCGACAAGGCTGACGCTTTCAACAGCGTCATCCACGCGATCACAACCCCGGGCGATCCCTGGATGACCGCCGCGGATTTTCGGAGTTTTGTTGACGCACAGCAGGCGGTGGAAGCGGCATATCTCGATCCGCAGGGTTGGGCGGAAAAGAGCATTCTGAACTGCGCCAGCGCAGGCCAGTTTTCGGCTGATCGCACAATTGCGGAGTACAACCGCGATATCTGGCGGCTGGAGCCCGTGACGCTGGCCGGCGAAGGGTCCTGAGGTGAGCGGATCGCCCCGGCACGTGCTGTTTGCGGCGCCGTTTTTTATGGCGGCGACGCTGAAGTTTATCTCCGGAGCGGCTCGACTGCCCGGCGTGGCGCTGTCGGTGGTGAGCCAGGACCCGGAAGACCGGATTCCCGAGCGCATCCGCCGCCACCTCGCGGGCCATTGGCGGGTGAAGGACGCGCTGGACGCACAGCAGCTTGTCGACGCGGCCCGCAGCCTTTCGCGGGTCCTCGGCCCACCGGTTCGCATGCTGGCGGCGCTGGAGCAGATGCAGGTGCCGCTGGCCAGGGCCCGGGAACATCTTGGCATCCCCGGCATGGGTGTGGAAGCCGCAATCAACTTCCGCGACAAGGCGAGAATGAAGGAGATGCTCGCAGCAGCGGAGCTGCCCTGCGCGCGTCACGCGCTGATTGCCGGGCCCGAAGACGCGAAACGCTTCGTAGATCAGGTCGGCTATCCCGTCGTGGTTAAGCCGCCGGCGGGCGCAGGGGGCAAAGCCACCTGGCGTCTGAACGGCGACCATGACCTGGCGGACCTGCTGGCGAAGGTGCCGCTGGGGGCCGATCAGCCCTCGCTGTTCGAAGAGTTCGTCTCCGGCGAGGAGTATTCCTTCGACTCGGTGCTGATCGGCGGCAAGCCGGTTTGGCACTCGATTTCGCGCTACCAGCCGGCACCCCTGACCGTGCTCGAGAACGACTGGATACAGTGGTCGGTGGTGCTGCCGCGGGACATCTCCGACGCCCGATTCGATCCGATCAGGCAGGCGGGCTTTGCCGCGGTCAAGGCGCTTGGGCTGGAGACCGGCCTGAGCCACATGGAGTGGTTCCAGCTCACCGGCGGGCGCATCGCAATCTCGGAGGCGGGCGCTCGACCGCCCGGTGCGCAGATCACTTCGCTGCTGTCCTACGCGCACGACCTGGACTTCTACCAGGCGTGGCCACGGCTGATGATTTTCGAGGAATTTGAACCGCCGCCCCGGCGCTACGCGGTCGGCGCCGCGTACCTCCGCGGCCAGGGCGGCAGCGGCGGGTCTGGCGGCGGCCGAGTTCAGCGAATTTTTGGCCTCGACGAAGCTCAGCAGCGCTTCGGTGAGCTGGTGGTCGAGGCAAAGTTGCCGACCCCGGGTCAGCCCCGATCGGACGGCTATGAAGGGGAGGGGTATGTCATTCTCCGACACCCTGCTACCGAAGTGGTTGAGTCCGCGGTTCGGGAACTGGTCGGTTTGATCCGGGTTGAGCTCTCCTGACCCATGACCCGCCGGATTATCCTTGGCCCTCAGCGGCCGGTGACCAATCTCGGCGGCGCGGCCGCTGACCTGCCGGACGCCCCGGTGGCGGTGGTGTCGGCCGCCTGGAAAGAGGCCGAGGGCTATATCGAAGATCTCGCGGAGCTTCTCCCGCAGAAGCTGGTCGACCTCGGCCTCAATCGACGGGCCGAGGCGGCGTTTGCCGCAGACCAACGGCTGCGAGAGGCGCATCAGGAGCGTCAGGATCGGCTGAAGGACCTCCAGCGTCTGTATCGGCTTCGCATGCGTCAGCTCATGATTGCGGCCCGCCAGGTGACGCGCGATGGCGGCGCTTCCGATCTCATCGATCAGGCGCGCCACGAGGCCGTTGCGCAGATTCAGCAGCTTGATCGTCAGCACGTGGCGCAGGCCCGGCGTATTCACGACCAGTTCCACGAGGAGCTAAGAGGCCTTGAGTCGGCGGCGCTGGCCGAGCAGATTCACGAGGTAGAGACGCTCCTCGAGTCGTGTCCCTCTCTGCTGCTGACCGGGGGCAACGTGGCGGTGCTGGCCAACCGGCTGCGGCTCTTTAACGACGCGCCCTGGCTTCAGGGTCGACCAGTGCTCGCCTGGTCGGCCGGTGCCATGGCGTTAAGTGACAACATCGTGCTGTTTAACGACCACACCCCTCAGGGCCGGCGCGAGCCCGAGGTGCTGATGGCCGGGGCGGGCGTCCTTCCGGACCTGGTGTTCTTTCCGGGCGCCAGCCGACGCCTTAAGCTCAACAACCGCCGTCAGATGGATCTGCTGGCGAGCCGCTTTGCGCCCGCTCGCTGCGTGACGCTCGACAGCGGCTCGCGGCTCGCGTTCGACGGCGCCAGCCTGGTTGCCGCGAGCGGGGCAATGCTGATCGAGCGCGGCGGGGAACTGCGGCCGCTGGAAATCTCATGACGATACCCCTCAAAACGTTTCTGCAGACGGCGGAGCCATCGCCTGCCGACGTTGATCACTTTCTGGCCGGCAATCGCTTCCCCGTTGTCGAAGGCCGCAAGGTGACCTTTATCTATCGCGGGGAAGCGGACGCGGTGAACCTTCGCTGCTGGGTCGCCGGTTTTGCCGCGGCGCAGCCGTTTCAGCGGCTGGCTGGCACCGACCTCTGGAGCGTTTCCATCGATCTCGCACCCGGCTCGCGGATCGAATACAAGTTTGAGGTCATTGCCGGCGGTCAGTCACAGCTGATTGTCGATCCGCTCAACCCGGTGCTGGCCGATGATCCATTTGGCGCTAACTCGGTATGCCAGGCTGAGGGCTACGAGCGCCCGATCTGGACCGAAGAACGTGACGACGTGCGGCAAGGCAGCTGGGAGCAGGTGGCCGTCGACAGCGGCGCCTTCGGCGAGCGGCGCAACCTGCAGGTCTACCTGCCGGCCCGGTTTCGACGCAGCCGCAGCTACCCGCTGCTCATCGTTCACGACGGCAGCGATTACCTGCGCTATGCGCAGCTTGGCGTTGTGCTGGACAATCTGACCCACGATCTGGAGATCCCTCCGCTGATTGTGGCGTTGAGCGACTCGCCGGACCGCCTTACCGAGTACTCCGGCGATCGGCGCCACGCCCAGTTCATCTGCAACGAGGTGCTGGGCGTAATGAACGACCGGTATCCGCTGATCGATGATTCTCGCTCCCGCTGCCTGATGGGCGCCAGCTTTGGTGCGGTGGCGTCGCTGCATGCCGCCTGGCTCAATCCCGGCCTGTTCGATCGACTGCTGCTTCAGTCCGGTTCTTTTGCCTTCAGCGACATCGGCAGACATCAGCGCGGCCCGGCCTTCGATCCGGTGGTAGCCTTCATCAACCGATTCCGCGAGTCGCCGGGCCATCCCTCAAAAAAGGTGTTTTTGAGCTGCGGTCTCTATGAGTCGCTGATCTTCGAAAACCGCTCGATGGTGCTGACGCTGCAGCAGCAGTCGATTGAGGTGCTGCTCGAGGAGGCTCGCGATGCGCACAACTGGGAAAACTGGCGTGATCGGCTGCGCAGCGGATTAACGTGGCTGTTTCCCGGGCCGGCTTGGATGGTGTATGAATAGCAGCAGGTCAGGGCCTACGGTCTCTGGCAGCCTGGTGAGCAGCACCGAACTAAGAACAACCAAACAGGACAATCTGTGAGCACAACAACGAGAAAAATCGGCCTGTCCCTCGGTGCGGATATCTGCTGGCCCATCTGCTACGAGGCGCTGCTCCGACGGCTGGACCCTGTGGTTAGCCAGGGTGAAGAGTCCATCCGCTTTGAGGTTGAGCGGGTCATGATCGAGCCGTTCGATCTGCGCAGGCCTTGTCCTTACGACGTGGTGATCGATCGGCTGACTCACTGGTATCAACCCTCGCGGGAGTGGATCAAAAAGTCGATCGTCATGGACGACCTCTACGTCTTCAACAATCCGTGGACGCTGCAGTCGATGGAAAAGCAGACCACCTACGCGGCGATGATGCGGCTGGGGTTTCCGGTGCCCGATACCTGGCTGCTGCCGCCGAAGTCGTATGCCGAGTCGTCCGACCTCGAGCCGACGCTCAGGCAATACGCGAAGCTGTTCGACCTCGGCGAAATCGGGGACAAGATCGGCTACCCGCTGTTTATGAAACCCTACGACGGGGGCGCCTGGGTAGGCGTGACGGCGATCAACGACGCGGAGGCGCTGCGGGACGCTTACAACAAGAGCGGCACGCGGGTCATGAACCTGCAGAAGGGTGTGATGCCCCACGATGCTTTTGTGCGCTGCGTTGGACTCGGGCCACAGCGCCGCTGCGTCAACTACGATCCGGGGGCGCCGCTTCACGATCGTTACCGCATGGACCGCAACTTCCTGGCCCCGGAAGACGAAAGCCATCTGCATCAGATGACCGGCATCATCAACGCTTTCTTCGGCTGGGACTTCAACTCCTGCGAGGCTCTGCGAAGTGACGGCGTCTGGCACCCGATTGACTTTGCGAACGCGTGCCCAGACTCGCAGGTCAGCTCGCTGCACTACCACTTTCCCTGGCTGATCAAGGCGAACGTTCGCTGGTCGGTGTTTTGTGCGGCCACCGGACGCCGGATGCGTTCGGACCTCAACTGGCAGGACTACTTCGCTATCGCCGACAGCGATCGGAGCCAGGAAGAGAAGTTTGCGGCCTACCACGCGCTGGCTGACGCGCATTTTGACACCGAGCGCTTCGAAGCCTTTTGCGCGGAGCATCTCGCGGACCTGGACGAGGTTGCGGCCGACCTGTTCCGGTCGGAGGTGATGCTGGATGCGATTCGAAAGAAAGTGACCGCGCTCTATCCCGAGCATGAAATCGATTCATTCACCGAGCTGTTCTGGGAGCGCGTTCAGCAGTCGGTGGCTGACGAAGAAGCGGCCGCCTGATGGTGCCCAAGGAGGTCACCCGCTGGCATTCGCCGCGGCTCGAGCGGACCATGCCCCTCATTCGCTGGGGGTCGTTTGGCACGCCGGTGCTGCTGTACCCCACGGCCGGCGGCGACGCTGAGGAGATCGAGCGTTTTCTGATGATCCGGGCGCTGGCGCCGCTGCTGGAGGCGGGCCGCATCAAGATCTATTCCACCGACAGCGTGGCGGGCCGCACCTGGTTTTCCGGCGAGCACCATCCGGCATTCCGGGCCCGCATGCAAAACGCGTTTGACGCTTTTATCTACAACGAGGTCACGCCCGCGATCCGCGCCGACTGCCGGACACCCGACATTGAAATCATCGCGGCCGGCGCGTCCATCGGGGCGTTCAACGCCGTCGCCACGGTGTGTCGGCATCCCGACGCGTATCGGCTGGCGATCGCCATGAGCGGCACCTACGACCTGTCGAAGTACCTCGAGGGGCAGTTCTTTGATGATTTCTACTTCAGCTCTCCGCTGCATTTCCTGCCGGGGCTGGAGGGAGGCATGCTCGAGCTGCTGCGGACCCGGCAGATTCTGCTGCCCACCGGCGAAGGGGACTACGAAAACGCGGGTGAGTCCTGGCGCATGGCGCAGGTGCTGGGCGCGAAGGGTGTGCCCAATCGGGTCGATCCCTGGGGCAGCAACTACCACCATGACTGGGTGACCTGGCGCGAGATGCTGCCGAAATACTTGGACGAGTTTGCCTGACCCAGAAACGCAACCGAATCCAGGCTCTTCAGTCGGCGTAAAGATGCAGCTCTGAGGCCACGGCGTCAGCCATCGTCAGGGTTTCGGTGAGCTCCGGGTGTCGCAGCATGATGAAACCATCTGATACCAGCGTCTGGCGCCAGTCGCGGCGCGGGCTGCCGGTTGGCAGGAGCGTGTTCCAGACGACGTGCTCACCGAACCGCTGCTCCAGACTCGCGGCACCCTCAATTCGGCTGATGCGCCCAACGCCCCGCGCTCGCTTGTAGACTGTGGCAACGTTGTAGCGTCGGTGGAACGTCAGGTCTGAGCTGCCCGTGGCCACCGCCTGGCCCCAGGCGCGAAAGACGTCAAAATCGCAGGCGAATTTCATCTGGTCCACCTGGTGAGCGCCGGGCGGTCGCGCGCCGATCTCACCGAACACCACCTCGCCGTCCGCCTTCCGGTACCACTCCATATGGGTGAAGCCCCTCTGAAACCCGAGGGCATCGAGCACCTGCCGGCCCATGGCGATGCCTCCGGCCAGATCGTCCCGCTCGACGTCGCGCAGCGCGATCACCTGGGGACTGATCCACTCGTTGCTGCGGGCGATCAGCGGCCGCGGTCGATACCAGGCAACGTTGTGGTAGGCCACCTGGCCATTCACGCAGATCGCGTCGAAGGTGAACTCGTCTCCCTCAACAAACTCTTCGACGCTGACCGCTGGGACGTGTCGCATCATGGCGAGCGCCGCGCGCAGCTGTTCGCGGCTGTCCACCCGGTAGGTGTCGGCGGAACCTGCGCCCGCAATCGGCTTGAGAATCAGCGGAAAGCCAATGCGTTCGGCCGCTTCGAAGCAGGCGGCGGTGGTGGTGGCCGCAACGTGATGGGGCGTGCGAATGCCCGCCTGATCCAGCGCCAGCTTCATCGCTTCTTTGTCGCGGAATCGATGAGCCTGCTCAACGGTCAGCCCCGGCAAACCGAACTGCTGACGCAGCTGAGCGGCCAGCATCACCCCCGGTTCCCACAGGCACTCAACGCCGGCAACGTCCAGGCCTCTGAGCTCTGTCTGCAGCGTTGCGATTACCGCCTCGCGGTCCCATAGCGACGGAACCTGAACGTAGCGGCTGAGGGCCCGGCGAGAGAGTTCCGGCAAATTGGCCTGTGCCTGGTCACCAACGCCGATGACCCGCGCGCCGCACTCCGCCAGGCCCCGAACAAATTCCGGGATATCGGCCGGGTAGCCGGGAGAAAGCAATATGATGTTCATCGAACTGTCCTGCCTTGCTGAGCCGGAAGCGGGTCCGCAGGCCCGCGAAGGCGAGGTAGAATAGCACCTCCACCGGGTTTCCTTTTCTCTAGAAGCGACCGTTCCATTGAAAATTTTTCAGGCGACTGCTGAGCTTACCCCGCTGGCCAAAACCGGCGGCCTGGCCGACGTCTCCGCTGCTCTGTCTCTCCATCTGCAGCGCAGCGGGCACGACGTGCGGGTGGTGATGCCGTTTTACGACACCATCGACGTCAGCGGGCTGGACATTGTGCCGGTGGATTATCTGCAGGAAGTGCCGATTTCCATCGGCTCGCGCCATGGGCATTACTCGGTGGACACGGTCCAGCTGCCGGGTACGGGGCTGTCCATCTATCTGCTGCGCAGCCCCGATCTGTACCACCGCGGCTCGATCTACACCCAGCACTTTGATGAGCACCGCCGCTTTATTCTGCTGTGTCGCGCCTGCCCCGAAATCTGTCAGCGTATGGGCTTTGCGCCCGACATTTTCCATTGCCACGACTGGCATACGGGTCTGATCCCGCTCTATCTGCGAACCATCTACGCCTGGGACCAGCTGTTCGCGCGGACCCGTTCGATCATGACGATTCACAACATCGGCTACCAGGGGATGTTCTCGAGTGACGTGCTGCCGGATCTCGATCTGAACGGCTTTGAGGGCATGCTGCATCAGGATGATCTGCGCAGCGGCGTCATCAACTTTTTGAAGACCGCGCTGCTGCACGCACATCATCTGACCACGGTGAGCCCCAGCTACGCGCGCGAGATTCAGACGGACGCCTACGGCATGGGCCTGCAGCACCTCCTGCGGGGGCGCCGCGACTCGCTGACGGGCATCCTGAATGGTGTCGACCATCACGAGTGGGACCCGGCAACCGACACGCTGATCCCCTTCAACTACACCGCGATGGAGCTGGCGGGCAAGCGCGCCTGCAAGCGGGCCCTGATGAGCGAGCTGGGCCTGACGGGTGAGATCGATCAGCCGCTGCTGGGTATGGTGACGCGCCTGACCTCACAAAAGGGTCTGGATCTGCTGCACAGCGTGCTGCCGGAAATCCTGTCCCGGCGACCGGTGATGCTGGCGGTACTGGGCAGCGGCGAGCCGCGTTACGAGCATTTCTTCGGTGAGCTTCAGCATCGTTTCCCGGGTCAGGTGTGCTTCTACCGTGGCTACAACAATCGACTGGCGCACTGGATCGAGGCCGGCAGCGATCTTTTTCTGATGCCGTCGCTCTACGAGCCCTCGGGCCTGAACCAGATGTACAGTCTCAAGTACGGCACGGTTCCCGTGGTGCGGGAAACGGGTGGCCTGGCCGACTCGGTGCAGCAGATCAATCCTCAGCGCGGCACCGGTACGGGCGTGCTCTTTCGGGATTACGACGAAACCGGACTGCGCTGGGCGCTGGAGACTGCGCTCGACCTGTACGCCAATCGAACCCTGTGGATGCAGGTCATGCGCAACGGCATGGCGCAGGATTTTTCCTGGCAGCGGCAGGGCGCGCAGTATGAAGATCTTTACCGACAGCTGATGGTGCGCGGATGAACATCATTTTTGTAGAGCCGTCCTTTCCGTACAACCAGCGTGAGTTTGTGCGCGCGCTGCACGCCGCCGGCGCCAACGTCATCGGTGTCGGCGAGCGGCCGAAAGACACCCTGACTGACGAGATGAAGCACTGGCTGACCGACTACGTTCAGGTCAAGTCTGTGGTTCACGAACCGTCGCTGCTCGCAGCCGTCAAGGCGATTCAGGGCGCGGTGTGGGTCGATCGGCTCGAGGCGACGGTGGAAGCTCACATCATGGCGGCAGCGACCGTCCGCGAGGCTGCCGGTATCCCGGGCACCAGCGCGCATACGGCGTACCTGTGTCGGGACAAGCCGGCGATGAAGCAGGCCCTGCGGGAGGCGGGCATTCCCTGTGCGCAGTCGACCCGCGCGGTCAGCGAGCAGGACCTGGTGGATTTTGCCGACGCGGTCGGGTTTCCGCTGATCATCAAACCGCCTGCCGGCGCCGGAGCGTCCGACACCTACCGGGTCAACAGTCGGGAAGAGCTGGCGAGCGTTGCTCAGGCGTGCGGCGTGGCCAGCGGGCAGGCGGTGGCCGTCGAAGAGTTTATCGAGGGACACGAGGGCTATCTGGATACGCTCACGGTGAACGGTGAGGTGGTGCACGAGTTCATCACCCACTACTACCCGAACGTTCTTGAGGCGATGCGCGAGCGCTGGATATCGCCGCAGATGGTGACCACCAACCGACTGGATGCCGAAGGTTATGGCGAGGTTCGCGCGATGGCCCGGAAGGTGAACCAGGTGCTCGGTATCGGCACCTCGGCAACGCACATGGAGTGGTTCGCCGGGCCCAAGGGTCTCAAGTTCTCCGAAATCGGCTGCCGACCGCCGGGGGTGGGGCAGTGGGACGTCTACAACACGGCCAACGATTTTGACCTCTATTTTGAGTGGGCCCACGCGCTGGTGCACGGAACGGGCCACACGCCGCCGTCCCGTCGCTACAGTGCCGGCATGATCGCGCTGCGGCCGGAATGTGACGGACACATCACCGGTTATTCGGGCGTGGAAGCGGTTCAGCGGCATTTCGGCGAACACATCGTGGCGGCGCACCTGCCGCCGGCCGGCACACCGACACAGCCGGTGGAGGCCGGCTACATGGCCAACGCCTGGATGCGTGTGCGCCACCCCGACTATGACCGGCTGCGCGACATCATGAACCAGATCGGTGAAGCGGTAACCGTTCACGCCCGCTGAGGGGCTGACTGCTCGCATGCAGAGCAGCAGCGCCGTCTATACGTAGTTTCCGAGCATCCTCCCCGAAACAGGCCAACCGTTGCGGTACGGGCTGCCTCGGGATTTCGGCTTTTCCCGATACGGCGCCGGGGTTTACGGGTGTCTAATGATCCTGGGGTTGCCTAACCGGTTACGGGAGACGCTCGATGAGATCAGCAATTTTTGCACTTGGCGCCACGGTATTCCTGACGCTGGCCTGGCCAACGGTCGCTGAGGAGGAAGTCCGAAACTTTGATGATGACCTGGAACGCGTGGAGGAAGCCCTGCGCAGCAACCCCGGTCGGGTGATGCCCAGTGCCATCAACTCCTGTCGGCAGCAGTACGGTTACGCCATGAAGCTTTACCACATGGGCATGGAAACCCGGGCCCGCCGATCGCTGGACTACTGCTTCAAGACCCTGGAAATCCCCAAGGACGCGTCGGTGGAAGAGATCGCCGAGATTTCCCAGGAAGAGCTCCGCAGCGCCGCCGAAAAAGAATACGACAAGGCTATGGCGCTGACCCCGGATCTCAAGAACGGCCTGGCCATTTACCGTCAGTGTGCAGCGTGCCATCAGCCCGAAGGCTGGGGGCGTGCTCGCGGGGGCGTGCCGCAGATTGCCGGCCAGCATAAGCGCGTGGTGATTCGCCAGCTTGCGGACTTCCGCTCGGCCAACCGCGACTCGGTGGTCATGATCCCGTATGCCAGCCCGGAGGCCATCGGTGGACCGCAGGCGATCGCTGACGTAGCCGGCTATATCGACAGTCTGGAGATCAGCGTCGGGAACGGAAAAGGCCCCGGCGACAACCTGGCGGCCGGCGAGGCGCTCTACACCGACTACTGCGCCGAATGCCACGGCGCAAACGGGGAGGGCAACAACGCGGAGCTGGTACCCCGCATCCAGGCGCAGCACTATCGCTACCTGGTTCGCCAGTTTGAGTGGATTCGCGACGGCAAACGACGCAACTCGAACGAAGAGATGGTGGCCCAGATTCAGGGATTCGACGATCGGGACATCAGCGCCGTGATGGACTACGTTTCGCGGCTGCAGCCGCCGGAAGAGCTTCAGGCGCCGGCCGGATGGAGCAACCCTGACTTCGACTAGTTCAGCAGAGCCTTAAGCTGCTGGTCGGAGTAACCCAGTTTCGTGAACACCGCCTCAGTGTGTTCGCCGAAGTCGGCCACGGAAAAATCGAGCTCCGCCGGCTCATACTGAAAGTGCATCGGATTGCCCACGTGGCGCAGTCCGGCGTCGTCGGTCAGGCACATGCCGCGGGCCTGGGCATGGGGATCTTCGTGGGCCTCCCGGAGTGACAGCACCGGGGCGTAGCAGATATCCCGATCGGCAAACCAGCGGTTCCATTCGTCCTGGGTTTTCGTGGCAAACACCGACTGAAGAAATTCGACGACCGGCTCCTGATGAGCGCCTGGTCCTTGCTCGCACAGCTCAAACAGGTCCATGCGGCCAAGCTCGGTCAACAGATTGCGGACAAATTTTGGCTCCTGGCCGGCGAGGCTCAGGTAGCGGCGGTCAGCCGTCTCGTAGACCTGATAAAAGGCGGCGCCGCCCAGCGTTCGTTCAAGCCCCGGTCTCGGCGAGCGGTTTTCAGCAAAGACCGGCCCGAGCACGTTCGGCGCCCAGGCCAGCAGCGAATCCTGCATGGCGATGTCGACGTAGTCACCTTGGCCCGTGCTGGTGCGCCGGTAGAGGGCCATCAGCACAGCCGCCAGCCCCATGTGGGCCGCCGCCAGGTCAGCGGCGGGAATCGCCGGCATCGCCGGCCGGCCGTCACTGCCGACGTTCATCGCGACGAAGCCCGCCAGGCTCTGGTTGGCCAGGTCATGGGCCGGCCGATCGCGGTAGGGGCCGCTCTGGCCAAAAGCGCTGACCGAGCAGTAGACGATGTCCGGGCGCCGCGCTCGAATCGTTTCGTAGTCGGCCCCCAGGCGCTCGACCACGCCGGGCCGAAAGCCCTCGACAAACACGTCGGCTGATGCGCAGAGGTCCAGCAGCGCCTGGCGGCCGGCGTCCGACTTGAGGTTGAGTACCACACTTTTTTTGCCGCGATTGGCGTTGCGGTAAAACACGGACTGCCCGGCCTGCTGCTGACCGATCTGCCGGCTGGGATCGCCGCCGGGCGGCTCCACCTTGATGACCTCAGCGCCATGATCCGCCAGCATCAGGGTGAGAAACGGCCCGGGCAGAAACAGCGACAGGTCAACGACCCGCAGACCTTCGAGCTTCACTTTGCGGTCAGCTCGGCAATGACCTCGTCGGTGGTGTTCACCCGGCCCCAGAGGCGTCGAAGCATGGTCAGCGTCGCGTTCTGCATCTGATCGCTGTCGGTGCCGGTGGCGTCGCTGATGACCACCACGCCGTACTGGTGATCACAGGCCTCCATCGCCGTCATGGCGACGCAGTTGTTGGTGGAAACACCCACCATCAGCACCGTTTCGATGCCGAGGGCCCGCAGGTTGGCGTCGATGCCGGTTGAGCTGAAGGCGCCCATGGTCTTTTTGTTGATCACCAGCTCTCCCGGCTCAGGCGCAAGCGCGTCAACAATCTCGTGTTCGGGCAGGCCCGCCCGGTTGTTGGTTGCCCTGACGATCCCGACCATGTGGGCCGGCATGTCGCTGTAGTCTTCGAGTTCCGAACCGTAGGTGATATAGATCACCGGGGCTCCGACCTGACGGCAGGCCGCAGCGAGCTTTTGAATGTTGGGCACCAGCAGGTGCTCAATGCGCTCAAAGCGGTAGGCTGAAGATTCCCGCGCGCCCCGTTCCGCCAGCAGCCTGCCCAGGCCCAGCTCGGGGTTCCCGGTGGCGTTCTGCATATCAACCACCAGCAGGGCGGTGTTGTCTGGCCGAATCTCGACACGACGCGTGAATTCGTCAATAAAGGTCGGATGCTGCTGGCTCATGGGTCTCGTTCCGGGTGCTGGCGCTGGGGCGAGGCAGTATAGCCGTTTTCCCCGCGCGCCAGCGGCGATGGTCAGCCCAACAGGGCACCGGCTAGGACGGGTTGCGGGTGAACGGTTTTTTGATTAGCTGGTACCCCGGAATGAGCACGCGGGTCGCCAGCGGAATCAGCAGGAGCCCGAGGAGCAGTCCGAAGATGCCGCTGCACGCGGCCGTCACCAGCCAGCCCACCGCACCGCTGGCCGCAGGCGTTGCTGCAGCCGCCGCGTCGGCCCAGTCATGAATCAGGTGTCCCGGCAGCGACAGTCCGAGCGTTTCCATGCCGTGCAGGACAATCGCGCCGCCAACCCAGAGCATGGCCGCGGTACCCACGCCCGATAACACAACCAGAAATGCCGGCATGCCTTTGACGATCCGCCGTCCGACAGCACGCGTAGCCGCGAAGCGGCCTTTGAGGCTCATCAAAAGCCCGAGGTCGTCTGCCTTGACGATCGCCGCAACCCCGCCATACACGATGACCGTAATGCCGATCGCCACCACCGCCAGCGTTGCCCCCTGAAGCCAGAGGTTGTCACCGGGGATCGCGGCCAAAGCGATGGTCATGATCTCCGCCGACAAAATGAAGTCGGTCTTGATTGCGCCCGCCACGCGGGTTTCCTCGAGGTGTGCGGGATTGCCGACCGCATGATCCTGTTCGACGTGCTTGTCGCGGTGCGGGAACAGCGCGTGGAATACCTTTTCGGCACCTTCGAAACACAGGTAGGCGCCCCCGAGCATCAGCAGCGGATTGATCGCCCAGGGGGCAAAGATCGACAGCAGCATGCCCGCAGGAAGCAGAATCAGCAGCTTGTTGCGGATCGATCCCCGCGCGATCTTCCAGACGATGGGCAGCTCGCGGCTGGCGTCGAAGCCATCGACGTACTGCGGCGTGACCGCAGCGTCATCGATCACGGCGCCCGCGGCCTTGGCACCGGCCTTCGCCGCCTGGCCGAGCACATCATCCACCGACGCAGCCGCCACCTTGGCGATGGCGCTCACGTCGTCCAGTAATGCAAGTAGTCCGCTCATGGTGGGTTTCAGATTCCGCAGCCGGCCCGGCGGTGCGAAGGTTAACCCATCTGGCCGTCGGTCGTCTCTACATCCTTGATGATGTCGTACCCGGCGGCACTGAGCCGCCTGGAGCGTCCCCGTAACGTTGACAGCGCCCGTCCTGACGCGATCATGGGGGTCTCATGAGCAGAGCTTACGAATACGCCTGGATCGATCGTCTCTTGCGGCCTGCGGCGTGGCCTCATCCGGTCGGCAAGATCGACGTCATCGAGACACATATCTCGTTTGTGATCCTGACGGGTGATTTCGCCTACAAGCTCAAAAAATCCGTGAATCTGGGCTTTCTGGACTTCAGTACGCTCGACGCTCGTCGGCACTTCTGCCGGGAGGAGCTTCGCCTGAACCGACGCATGGCGCCGCAGCTCTACCTGGATGTCATTCCGATCGGCGGCACGAAAGACGATCCTAGGCCTGGCAGCGATCTGGGCGTTTTTGAGTACGCGGTCAAAATGCGGCAGTTCGACCAGTCCGCGCAGCTGGACAACGTGCTGACCGACGGGGCGCTGTCGGCCGACAAGGTCGACGCCGTGGCCGACTGGATCGCTGAGTTTCATGCCGGCGCTGAGAGCTGCAGCCAGCCAGATCCGGCTGACGCTGCGCTGCAGCCCTTTTTGGACAATCTTCGGGTCCTCCAGGAAACGTCCGGGCCGTGGCAAAACGGGCAGGAATTGGCCAACCTGGACGCCTGGCTGAACGAACGCGTGAGCGGCCTGAAGCAGCGGCTTGTCGAGCGAGCGGCTGACGGCTTTGTGAGGGACGTCCACGGCGACCTCCATCTAAGAAACCTCGCCTGGCTTAATGACGAACCGGTGGCTTTCGACTGCATCGAGTTCTCGCCGGCGCTGCGGCAGATCGACGTCATGAACGACGTAGCGTTCGCGGTGATGGATCTTGCCTACCGCAACCGCGACGATCTCGCGCTCCGGCTTTTGAACCGCTATCTGGAAAGCAGCGGTGACTACGAAGGGCTGACCGTGCTCGATTTTTATCTGGCCTACCGGGCAACCGTCCGCGCCAAGGTTGACGCCATCAGAGCGGGCCAGGAGCGCGAACCGGGTTTGCTGGATGACTGCCAGCGCGGCGTCATGCAGCACCTGACGCTCGCCGAGCGGTTTGTGCGCAGCCGATCACCGCGGATCGTGCTGACCCGCGGCATGTCCGGCAGCGGAAAATCTTACGGGAGCGCGCAGCTCCTGGCCGGTTTGGCTGCGGTACGCGTGCGATCGGATATCGAGCGCAAGCGCCTGGCCGGCCTGCCGCTCAGACAACGCGCCGGCGCGGAATGGGGTGAGGGCCTTTACCGCCCTGAAATGACCAAGCAGACTTACGGAAGGCTGGCCGAGCTGGCGGAGCTCTGCATTCGTTCCGGCCGAACGGTCATCGTCGACGCCACCTTTCGAAGCGCGGCGGAGCGGCGGCGTTTTTGGGCGCTGTCGCAGTCTCTCGGCGTGCCGCTAAATATCCTCGACTACACCGCACCGGAGTCAGTACTGCGTCAGCGCGTCGCCGACCGTCCTCAGGGTGCGTCTGACGCCGATCTTGCGGTCCTGGATCAGCAGATCGCCTCCTGGGAGCCGCTTGACGACCACGAAATCCCCCACAGCGTGTCGATCGACAGCAGTCAGCCGCAGGACCCGATGGACATCATTGCGCGCCTGGTCGCGCTGCCGGGTTCGGCGGACCTGCGGGACCTCGCCGCCGGTCCATGGGTTGTGGTCGATGATGGCGTGATGGGTGGTCGCTCCGCCGGTGCTGTGTCCGAAGACGACGGCTTAACGGTGTTCTCTGGCACGCTGTCGCTGGAAAACAACGGCGGCTTTTCCTCCGTGCGCCTGCCGCTGTCGCAGTCACTGAAGGGATACACCGGCCTTCGAATCAAAGTGCGGGGTGATGGGCGCGCCTACCAGCTGAGGCTGCGCGAAGGAAATCGCTTCGACGGCGTGTCGTGGGGAACATCATTTGCCAGCAGCAGCGAGTGGACTACCGTCGATATTCCTTTTGCTCGCTTTCGACCGACGTTTCGAGGGCGTGCCGTGCCTCAGGCGGGGCCGGTTGTCGCTGAACGCATTGGTCAGATCGGCATTCTGCTTGGGGACAAGAACCCGGGAGCCTTTCATCTCGAGGTGGCTGCGCTGGAAGGCATCGCGGCTGCTGGGGGCAAGTAGCCGCACCGCCTGAAATCCACGCTGTCTGAAACCTGAAAAACCAGCCCCTCGATTCGAGGGGCTGGCCGGCGACTCCCGGTTGCGAGGCGTGGGTTGCCTCAGCGTCCGGGACAGGGGTCAGCCTCGCCGAAACCGACTCTTGCCGGCATCGCGCCGCCTTTCGCGGGCGTTTTCCAGCTTTTCCAGCTGCTCGGCCGTCAGCACCTCACCGATGTCTCGTCGTACCTCAGCAAACAGAAGGGTGGCCTGCGTTGCCAGGTCGCCGTTGGAGATGGCGACCTCGTTCAGCACGACGTCATAGTCAACGTTGGATGCGTCAAGCGTCTGCATGGTTTCGCGATTACTTCGCGCCTGTTCCCTGAGAGCCTGGGCCTCCGGCTTGACCGTCTCGACGATCGCGGCGATGGAGTCGCGCTGAGCGTCGGTGAGATCGAGGTAATCAGCCATGTGCTCCAGGACCAGTTCGGCGCCGGGGAAGCCACCGCCCACACCTGGACCAAAGCCGAAACCGCCACCCGGCTGTGCGTTAGAGGCGGAGGTTACCAGCAGCATGCCGCCGAGCAGGGCTGTTGTGACTGTTTTCATGATCGTTCTCCTGTGCAATCCAAAACACCACGATTGGTGTGATGCTCAGATTACGCAGGTGAACATTCAGTTAGGTCAGGGACGATACAAGTAGTGTCAAGAACTGTCAGCGTGAGGTGTGCTGCCGTTGCAGCGGGTCAGGCTTTGTTTCAGGATGAGCTCGAAACAACAAGAAACGCCAATGAACAGTCCGAACCCTAAACCCCAGATCTTAATCATTGACGACGACCAGGAGCTGTGCGCGATGCTCACCGAGTTTCTGGCTCCTGACAACCTGGAAGTCAGCGCCGTTCACAGCGGTGAGGACGGGCTTGATGCACTTAAGGAAACTGACTTTGATCTGGTGATCCTGGACATCATGCTGCCCGGCATCAACGGTACCGAAGTGCTGAAGCAGCTGCGCCAGGGCAGCGACATTCCGGTGGTAATGCTGACGGCTCGCGGTGACGATGTGGATCGCATTCTCGGACTCGAGTTCGGCGCTGACGATTACTTGCCCAAACCCTTTAACCCCCGCGAGCTGACGGCGCGCATCAAGGCTATCCTGCGCCGCGCCAGGCAGGCGCCTGAACGTGATGAGCCAGCCAGCGTCGGTGAGCTGGAGATAGACCTGGGAACACGTCGGGTGAGCGCCAACGGCGAGCTGATCCGGCTGACCGGCGCTGAATTTGAGCTGCTCAAGTGCCTGCTCGAGACGCCTTCGGAGGTGGTTTCCAAGGATGACCTGTCGCAGCGCGCCCTGGGTCGCAAGAACCTGCCGTACGATCGCAGTATTGATACACACATCAGCAACCTGCGTCGAAAGCTTAGCGCCGCGGGCGTCGACAATCCGCAGATCATGAGCCGACGAGGTATGGGCTACTACCTCGCGGTGGCGAGCTGAGAAAACCTCGTGCGAAGCCTGCTGCTGCGGATCTTTCTGTCCTTCTGGCTGATTATCACGCTGACGATTGTGCTGGCTGCGGCGGTGGGCTACGGCTACGCCCAGCGCGCCCGTGCGGCGATGGAGAACTTTCAGGTCAGCGACGCGATGCTGGACGCCAGCGTCGCGCTGCGTGACGCCGGGCATGAGGGACTCGTTGCGTGGCTGGAAGGTTTGCCGGCCGTTACCGCCGCGGCGGTTTTTGTGCTGGACAGTGAAGGTAAGGACCTCCTCGGGCGCCAGCTGCCGATGCCAGTTGGCCTTGCCATGCGGCGGTTCGGCGGGGAGATGATCAAACCGCCAATGCGGGGCAATCTGCGTCCCGCAAGGCCCTTTTCGCAGCTGGTGGGCCCCGACGGACAGCTCTACACGCTGTTTGTGCTGCCCACACAGCGTGCCGCGGGGCGGTGGCTGGCGGAGCGAGGGCAGGTTGTGCTGATCGCCCTGGCATTGCTGGTCAGTGCCGGGGTGTCCTTTCTGCTCGCGCGAGCGATTTCCAGACCGGTTTCCGAGCTGCGGGGCGCCGCGCTGTCGCTGGCTGACGGCAAGCTGGAAACCCGGGTGCCCGAATCGGTCACCCGGCGGGACGACGAGATCGGTCAGCTCGGGCAGGATTTTGATCGGATGGCCCGTGAACTGGAACGAGCCTGGCAGCGGCAGACGGAGCTCACCCGCAACGTGTCCCACGAACTCCGGTCGCCGCTGGCACGGCTGCGCATGGCGCTGGAGCTGGCCCGACGCCAGGTGGGTGAACAGCCGGAATTTGCCAAGATCGATCTGGAAACCGAGCGCCTGAACAGCTTGATCGGCCAGATCCTCGAATTTTCCCGGCTGGACGGTCGACCGGATGAAGCCCCGGAGGACATTGACCTGGTGGAACTGGTGGCGTCCGTGGTCGAGGACGTGCGGTATGAGAACCAGGGGCGGGAAGATGCCGCACAGATCGAGCTGGCCGGCGACGCGTCATGCGTCGTCAGCGGCTACTCAGGGGCGTTGCGAAGCGCCATTGAAAACGTCCTGAGAAACGCGGTGCTCCATGGCCGGGGGATCGAGCCGGTTATGGTCCGCCTGTCCTCGGATTCGACGGGAGTAGTGGTGTCGGTGGCAGACGCCGGTGGCGGCGTCCCCGAGGACGACCTCTCACATCTGTTTGAACCGTTTTTTCGGTCGACGCAGGCCGCAGAGCCATCAGCCGGCGGCACCGGACTGGGCCTGGCGATTGCCCGACGGGCTGTCGAGCTGAACGGCGGCACCATCAGCGCCAGAAACACCGGTTCGGGTCTGGAGTTCACGATCGCCCTGCCGGCAGGGCAATTGCGAACTTTAAATGACTAGGGCGACTCGAAGCCGAGGCGCGAAATGATTTCGCTGGGTACCGAGTTGACGTAGACCTGTCCGTCGATCGACGCACCTTCCCAGGGTCCGTTGTCGGCATCGGTGCTGAAGGCGATCACCCCGGTAGACCCGGCTGATACGTTGTCCACCGGTGCGTCGGGCGCAACGCCGTTAAACGTGCTGACCCAGTCGACTTCATAGGGCGGCTGGGGGTTAATCGGGAGGTACACCGCATACGCGTCGTCCAGCGCGTTGGTGTCGTTGGTATTCAGGCTGAGTCGCGTCAGAAACGTCACCACGCCGCCGCCGGAGGAAAGGCTCAGTCCGGGCACGACGTTGTCCACCAACGACTCGCCGGGCGTGCGCTCGATCAGGAAATTCTGGCGGCTAATCAGCTGATACACGTAGAGGTCCGGGTCGAAGTCGTCCCCGTTTGTCAGCGGATAGGTGGTCAGCACCGCGACGCGATTTCCTTCACAGTTTATCGCCGGCCCGCCGTGGCCGAAGGCGCCGGCAGGACCAATCGGCGTGTCGGCTTCGGCCCCCAGCCGAACGTAGTTGCCGTCGATGGTGTTGCCGACAAACACGTCGTTGTAGAGCACGTTGCCATCTTCGGCGATGAACTGGCTGGCGCCGGTACCGACAAACGCCATGATTGCGCCGCCGCATGACAGCGACCACTGACGGCAGGAGCTGCCGGAAACGGGATCACCGCTGGCGTTGGGGCACGCCACTCGGGTGCGCTCGCTGGAGCCCGGTACAGCGTCCAGGCGATGCAGGTAGTTGCGATCGCCCACCGGCACCATCGGGTCGAGATTGTCACCCTGGCTGCGAAACATCACCGCCACGCCGCTCGGGTCCAGCGTAAAGTCCACCGTGTTGCCGTTGGCCGGCACGCCGTCGTCGTCGACCGTTGCGAGCACCGTTTCGCCCAGCAGGCGGTCGCGGACATATACCTGAATCACGCCAGCCGGCGGTGAGGCAGAGGGAACAAGGTCGCTGGCGGAAGACGCAAAGGCGACGTAGCGACCGTCATCGCTGATATAGCGCCCGTTGGCGCGCGGCTCCGGCTGCGGCTGTGTTTCCGCGGAAACGTTGCCGTCCGGGGTCACGCTGATCAGCTCAAGCTCGCCGCTGCGCAGGTCGCGAACGTAGACCTGCTCACCCGTGGTGTCTTCGGGAACCAGCGAGTCGCGGGACCAGAACACCACAAAGCGGCTGTTGCCAGACACCGACATCAGCCGGGAGCCCAGCGCCCCGGGTACATCGGCCGTATACCGCGACACCAGCTCAGGCTCGGTCAGGAAGCGCTGGCCGTGTGCGGCCGTGATGGCAGAGAGTAGAGAAAACAGCAGTATCAATCGCGAAGGCATAACAGGTCCTTTTGTTGCCAGTTAGCTCATGCGATTTTTTGATGCATTTTGCGCCACGCCGGGTTGCGGCACGCGAAACCGTGTGGGGTGGCGTGATGTCAGCGGGTTAAGGCGGGTTCCGCCATAGCCTTGGTGCACGCGTCATCATCCAGGAAACGCTTCAGCAGGTTCTTGCCGAGCGGCCACAGCCCGCCGGTCGCGATGCCGACGCCGGTTTCGATGACGGCGTTTCTCGGGTCGGCCACGATGCGCGGATCAGCCAGGGTGCCGCCGACCCGGGTAAAGGGGTTAATGAGGTCGCCGATGCTGATGCCAAGGCCTCGCCTTGGCTGCGCGACAACGTCAAGATTCAGCGCTTCGCTCGCCAGGTCGATGTCGCCCCGTGCCAGCAGATTCACTTCCCGAGTCTGCAGCGCAAAAAACGGATCGCCGCCGGCGCGACCGTTCTCAAGCTCCAGTCGCACGACCAGGCAGGACAGCTCCAGCTCGTCACGGCTGCGGACAAACGGCAGCACGGTTTCGAGCAGGCCGGTGAGGGTGTCCTGAAAAATCAGCGTGGTCAGAAGGCTGTTGCGACGCTCAACGATACCCGCCTGCGCATCTACGGTGACCGAACCCGACACGGATGCGGCCAGCGCGCGCAAGCTGCGGCCTTCCGCCCGCAGCTCCGCGCTCAGGCTGTAGCTGGGCCGGTCAGCCAGCGAAGCGGCGTCCTCCGAGGGTGAGGCAACGTAGAGGTTTCGGCCCTCGAGGCCCACGTCGAAGCGATAGGCGTCATCCGCCGGCTGCGCGGTGAACGTGCCGCTCAGCTGTCCCCGCACGCCGTCGGATTCAAATCGGCTGACCTCCAGGCGGCCGTCGCGGAGGGTCCCCGCGGTGCTGATCTGCGCGCCCGCCCAGGTATCGCTGAACAGCGAATCCATGGCGATCTGAAAATCGAGGTCGAGCTTCGATAGCCACGCCAGCGGGAGATCGTCGGGGGGAATGACTCGGCCGTCAGCACGCTGCTTCATCACTGAACCCAGATCTGGCGGTTCGTTGGCCGCGGCCTTCCCACTTCGCAGATCCAGGCCTTCGGACTGAAGGTCCACCGTGATGGCGGGTTTTGGCCCCAGACGGAGGCTCACGGAGCCTTCGACGGAACCGCGATCAGCCAGGACCAGGCCCGCTTTGGCCAGCTCTAGGCCGTTCGCGCTCCACGTGCCGGCGGTGTAAACGGCCAGCGGCTCTTTTGCCAGCGCGTACGGATCGAGGGCCGGCATCAGCAGCGTCGCGGAAGGCGACTCGATTCGCAGATCCAGCGTACCGCCGGTCGTATCATCAGTGAGATCGATCGAAAACAGCCCGGCTAACGTCGCTGGACCGGCTGACAGCGCCAGGCTCTCCATCACCAGGGCGTTTTCGAAATAGCGGAGCTGCCCCCCGCCGGACAGCGGAGAAAGTTTTGGCGCAAACGTGTCGAGCTCCGGCAGCCATGCTGAGGGGCGAATGCCCTCGGTTGAGAAGCTGAGCTCAGCCTCGGGTGATCCCGCGTCGGCGACCAGCCTGCCGTCGAAGCGGATCACCTGGTCATCGAGCTCCAGCTCGGCCCCCGAAATGTTGAGCCTTTTTTCGGCGTAGGCGGCTCTGCCGGACAGGACAAACGGTAGTGCGGGCAGGCCTCCGGCGCCCAAAGCCTCGGCTGCCTCTGCGGCGTCCGGACCCGAGACCGAAAGATCGAGCTGCGTCTCCTTACGCCCGATCGGCCAGGTCATGGTGCCTCCAAAGCTTAAATTTCCGGAGGTCAGTGCCAGATCGGTCAGCGTTGCTGCCTCCTGCGACGCGCGGAACCGGCCCGTACCGTAGACGTGTTCCAGGTCGGGGAAGGGCACAGCGTTGGCGTCAAACCACGCCGACAGGGTGATGTCGCTGGCTTCCAGGCTCAGCTCGGTCTCACGGCCCGCCAGGCGACCGTTGATGGCCAGCTGCTCGTCCAGAATCTCGACGCGCGCCCGGTCGACCGCCAACGCTCCGGCATCGATCATGCCGTGACCGAACGCCTTGAACGGCATCGCCGCGAGGCCCGGCAACCCTACAGTTCCGGCAACCGCTCCGGCGTTTGCACCTTCCATTGTGACGGTCAGCTCCGCGCCCTGGATCGAACTTGGGTCGGCAAGGTCGACCGTCACCTCGGTTGATAGGTCGTCGCTCGCAAGGGCCAGCTGAAGCTGCTGCGCGGTGTCTCCCTTCAGCAGTTTTCCCTCGCCCCGGACGACCTTACCGTCAACCGTCAGCGTCAGGGGCTCCACCGCAAACTCCTGGCCGTCCGAGCGCACCGTTCCCGCAAAGAGGAAGGGCGCCTGAGCCAACTCAAAAATTTTGAGAGCAGGGCGCAGCAGCTTCAGCTCTGGGCCTGCGACCGTTCCGGTGATCTCGAAACCGCCCGCACCTCGGAGGTCCCGAAACCACCCGGCGGCTCCCATCTCGTATTCGCCGAGGTGGCCTGCCAGGCTTGCCTGGTTCCGCTCGTCTCCAGGCGTCAGCTCAACCAACAGGTCGAGCGGGCCGGAGGTGAATTCGGGCAGGTTCAGCGTCTTGAGCAGGTAGGCCGCGTCGGGCCCGGCTACCGTCAGCTCCGCGGATGCCAGCGAGACGGTTTGTGTGTCGATGCCGCGGGCTGTGCCGGCGAGAGAAATCTCTCCAAGGCTGGCGTCGAGGGTGAGATCCTGGCGGCGCTGGGTGCCGGCGGATGTTGAGGGTGCAAGATGGCCTTCCAGAGTCAGATCGACATCGTTGACCTGACCCGACAGCATCACGTCAAAACGACCGCCGTCACGGCCGAACTGGGTTGTCTCCAGGGTAAGCAGGCTGACCTGAGTGAGCTCCGGCAGCGACACCTGAATGGTGAGCTCCTGAGCACTAAGAGCTGCGAGCTGAGGAATCGAAGCACTTGTTGGCGGTGACCCTGCTGATGACGCGCCCCCGGGAAAGTCCCAGGTCCGTCGGCCGTCAGGCAGCCCTTCCAGCGTCACCGCAGCGCCAGTCAGGGCCAGCCGGTCGATCTGGACGGGTCCCTCCAGCAGCGAGCGGAGCCGGATGTCGGCTTCAAGCTCGGCGGCCTTGAAAAACTCAGGCTGACTTGCCCAGGGTGGATTGGCGATCGAAACGTCGCCGGCAACTATCTGGATCTGGCGCCCCAGCCGCAGCGACAGGGGGCCGCTGATCCGCACTTCGCGGCCCAGCGACCGGCTCGCCGCCGCCGTCAGCCGATCTCGCAGGAAGCCGAGGTCAGCCAGCAGGAGGAAGAGACCAACAGCGGTGAGTCCGGCCAGCACGAAACCGGAGAAAACGATCACCCTGCGGCGCAAAGAGAACTCCCGCGTCAAAGCGGGTGATTGTAGCGGCTGATCTCACAATCGGTCGAGGCGCGAAAGCGGTCCCGCTATAATTCCGACTTCCCGAGTTGTCTTTCCGACGGCTCAAGCCAACGCCAGCGGTTTTGTGAGGTAACTATGCGTTCGGACCGATTCCGGCTTGTCCCGGTGCTGTTTGTGTTTTCTGGCCTTTTCCTGCTGCCGATCAGCGCGGTGCAGGCAGCGGAGTATCTGTCGGCGGCTGAGTCCGACCCGGCGGTGATGGGATGGATGGAGGGTTTTCCCCCGCCGCCCGATAAGCTCATAACCCAGCCCGACTCGAACTACTTCAGCTTTCCCAAGCTGCGCTGGACGGTGTGTCATCTTCGCGAGTTTCTGCCGACGGAGCAGGTGAGCCGAGGGCTCGGCGCGCCGTCAAAACTTCCGTACGCGCTGGACGACGGGATCGATCAGGTGACCTTCACGCCGATGGGCTCGGCCGAAACGATGACCTGGGAGGCATCGCTGGCCGCGAACTACACCGACGGCATGCTGATCATCCATCGCGGCAAGGTGGTTTATGAACGCTATCTGGGCTGCCTGAACGAAGCGGGCAAGCACGGCGCGATGTCGATGACCAAGTCGATGACGGGGTTACTGGCAGAAATTCTGGTTGCTGAGGGGGCGCTGGATGACGCTGCGCTAGTCTCAACCATCGTGCCTGAGCTTTCGTCGAGCGCTTTTGGCAGCGCGACGGTGCGTCAGGTGATGGATATGACGACCTCGCTCGACTACAGCGAAGACTACGCCGACCCCAAAGCCGACATCTGGCTCTACTCCCAGGCGGCCAGCCCGCTGCCGAAACCGAAGGACTACGAGGGACCCGACGGCTACTTCGAGTACCTGCAGACTGTGCGCCCCGCGGGCGACCACGGCGAGGCTTTTGCCTACAAGACGGTCAACACCGACGTTTTGGGCTGGATCGTCTCCCGAGTTTCGGGTCAGGAGGTCACCGAGCTGTTGTCAGACCGCATCTGGAGCAAGATCGGTGCTGAGCAGGACGGCTACATGACGGTCGACGGAAAGGGGACGCCGTTTGCCGGCGGAGGCCTGAGCGCTGGTCTAAGAGACCTCGGACGGATTGGACTGCTGCTGCTGAACGGAGGTGTCGTCGACGGTCAGCGCCTGTTTCCCGCCGATGTGGTGAGCGGGATCCGTCGGGGCGGCGATAAGGACCACTTTGCGAAGGCCGGCTACACGACCCTGGAAGGCGGCAGCTATCGCGGCATGTGGTGGGTGTTTCATAACGACCACGGTGCTTTTGCGGCCCGCGGCGTTCACGGCCAGACGATTTATATCGACCCGACGGCTGAGATGGTGCTGGTGCGATTTGCATCCTTTCCCACGGCCAAAAACGGCAAGATCGACCCCACCTCGCTGCCTGCCTATCAGGCGGTGGCGGAGTACCTGCTGAACCGGTGATCGAAGAGCCGCGGTTGGCGGCTTACCAGTAGGTTTTGCGCTCGCTGTCGATGGCGGCGAGCGTCTTGCCGTCACAGGCGCTCGAATCGAGGCAGGCCAGCATCAGGTCGGCCAGGTCGGCGCGGTCGATGTAGCCAAACGCATCCGGTGCATCGGACAACATGCCACTCCCCGACGCCTGGCCGCTGAGCAGCCCACCGGGACGGATGATGATGTGGTTCAGGCCGCTCGCGCGCAGATGATCTTCCGCCTGGGTCTTCAGCGGCAGGATCTCTTTGAGGATCTGTTTGCTGGGCAGTGGGAGAACGTCAGCGCTGTCCCCGGCGCCAATGGTGGTCACCAGCAGCACGCGATCAATTCCGGCAGTTTTGGCTGCGTCGATGATGTTCCGATTGCCCGTGAAGTCCACTGGGGGAACGCACTTCAGGCAGCCGACCGTCGTCACAACGGCCCTGAATGGCTGGGATTGCGCTGCTGCAATCACCGAGGCTTCGTCCATCGCGTCGCCTTCGAGGAACTCTGCGTCCAGCGCCTCCAGCGCGCTCCGATCGGACGTTGGTCGAACAAACGCGACGACCTTTTCGCTCCGGGCATGCAGTTTCCTGGCAAGCTCTAACCCGGTATTGCGGGTAGCACCGAAAAGCAGCACCGGCGCTTCCGATGAGGCGACCGTCTGGGCTGGCTGAAGCTGGAGCCGGCTCTCCGGGATGTTGGCCAGCATGGAGCTGTAGAGGTACGCCGCGCCAGCGAGGATGGCGAGCAGCAGGGCCAGCAGAATTTTCTTAATCACGGTTTATGCACCCAGTACCGGAGAAGGCTGTCACGGTAGCAAATTGCTAGCGCCGCTGGCCATCAGCGTCATTCGCCGAGACGATAAGCCACAATCGCGTCGGACTGTTTGGTCTCGGCCAGCCCGTTACCACCGGCGGCGACCACCACGTACTGGTGCCCGTCGTGTTGATAGGTCATCGGCACCGCCATAGCGGGTGCGGGCAGGTCTTCGTCTTGCCAAAGCAGCTCACCCGTTGTGGTGTCCAGCGCGCGAAAGGTCGAGTCCATGCCCGCGCCGATAAACACCAGGCCACCGCCTGTCGCCAGCGGCCCACCGACGTTGGGTGAACCCCACGACGCCTGTGTGCGTACGCCATCGGTGATCGGATAGCGGCCCAGCGGCTGCCGCCAGAGGTGCTCGCCGCTGTCTAGATCGATGCCGACGAGTTCACCCCACGGCGGCGGCGTACACGGAATACCCAGCGGCGACAGGAAGAACTCGCCGTCGAGCCGATAGGGGGTCTGGTTGAGCGGCTTCTTGAGGAATTCGACCGGCGGACCTGTCGGCCGGGTTTCGGCCGGATCCGCGGGTACCAGCTTCATGATAGTGGCGAGGTTTTGCGTTTTAACAATCAGCGTGTTGCTGCGCGGATCCAGCGAAGCGCCGCCCCAGTTCCCGCCGCCCAGGGCGGAGGGGAGCTGGATAGAACCCTGTTCGCTCGGTGGGGTGAACAACCCCTCGTAGCGCAGGGCGTCGAATCGGCGCCGGCAGGCCAGCTTGTCGACCGGCGTCAGGCCAAACATGTCGTCCGGGTTGATCTGCTGGCGCGCAAACGGTGCTGGCGTCACCGGTACGGGCTGGGTCGGCGAAGCGCGTTCGTTGGGGATGTTGCTCTTCGGTACCGGTCGCTCTTCGACGGGGTGCAGCGGTTCACCCGTGCGCCGGTCGAGCATAAAAACAAAACCCAGCTTCGTGATCTGCGCGACCGCCGGTATGGCTTCGCCGTCGCGCTTCAGGTCAAACAGGATCGGCTGCGCCGGCAGGTCGTAGTCAAAGAGATCGTGGTGCACCGTCTGAAAGCTCCAGACGACCTCACCGTTACGCCCATCCAGCGCGACCACCGCGTTGGCCAGCGGTATCGGTTCGGTGCGATTAACGCCGTACGGATCGACGCTGGGACTCGAGGTCGGCAGAAAAACGAGCTGTCGTTCCTCATCGACCGCGATGAGAGACCATACGTTAGAGCCGCCGGTTTTGTCGCTGAGCGCAACGGGAATCGGATTAAATGACCAGGCCAGCTTGCCGGTGCGTGCGTCGAAGGCCCTTACGTAGCCGTCCGCAGCATTGGCGACGATGTTGTCGCCGACCACGCTGCCGGTGATGATCAGGTTGCCCAGCACCGCCGGCGGGGAGGTCAGGTACAGGTCGCCTTCACCGCCATTGTCGAGGTCATTCAGCCTGACCACGCCTTTATCGCCAAACCCTTCGCAGGCTTTGCCGGTTTGGGCATCGATCGCGATAAGGCGCGCGAAGATGTCTGGCTTGATGATTCGAGCACGACAGCTCGCGCCCGCTTCAGCGTCTGGGTCGACCCAGAGCGACACCCCGCGGCAGTTCGCTGCAAACCGGGGTGGGGGCTCGGCCAGCGTGCTCAGGGCGTCGAAGCGCCAGATGACCTTGCCGGTATCGGGTTCCAGGGCAAGCACGCGGTGCATGGGCGTACAGACATAAAGCTTGCCGCCCCAGTAAATCGGCGTCCCCTCAAAGGACGAACCCCCTTCGATGGCAGGGCCCTCGACGACGTCGCCGGTGCGGCTGGTCCAGGCTCGCTCAAGGCCTTTCACGTTGGCGCGGTTGATCTCGTCGAGCGCCGAATACTGTCCGCCGGAAGCCACGCCGCCGAAGCTGGTCCAACCTTGGTTCTTCAGCAATGCCTCGTGTGCAGCGCTGGGTTCCGTAAATCCCGCGGTTGGCAGCAGCATTGCCAGGAAAGTGCCCAGAAGGCACCCCGCAGGCCACCGACGCCAGGTTGGGATCGTCATTGTCGTCATTGCCTCGCCTTTGTGCGTGATGATTGCGCTGCACCCGCGTCACCGTGAGGCCCAGCCCGGATTGATCATACACCCAGGCAGCGGCTGGCTGATCCCGAGCAATTCGCTCTGGTCGCCGCGTTCGATGCTAGACTGCCGATCGCTCCAACAACCGCCTTCCGCAGCTGACCTAAGGTTTTTCGTGCAATCAATCGTTGACGCTTTATCCGGCCTCATCTGGAGTCCGGCTCTGATCTACCTGTGCCTTGGCGCGGGCCTGTTTTTCTCCGTTGTCACCCGCTTTGTGCAGGTTCGCCAGTTTGCCGAGATGATTCGGCTGCTTCGCGATGGCGGCAGCTCTGAACAGGGCATTTCGACTTTTCAGGCCTTGGCGGTTTCGCTGTCCGGGCGCGTTGGCACCGGCAACATTGCCGGAGTGGCCGCGGCGATTGGTTTCGGCGGTCCCGGCGCCGTGTTCTGGATGTGGGTTGTGGCGTTTCTAGGCGCGGCAACCGCGTACATCGAGTCGGCCATGGGGCAGATCTACAAGGAAGTCGACGAGGGGCAATATCGGGGCGGGCCGGCGTTCTACTTCGAAAAAGCGCTTGGCCAGAAATGGTTTGGGTGGCTGTTTGCGGTATTTACCGTGCTTGCGGTTGGGCTGCTTTTGCCGGGGGTGCAGGCTAACGCTATGGCCAACGCGGCGGAGGTTGCCTTCGGCCCCGGCCAGCTTATTGACCTCATGGGGTCCGAGGTCAGCACCACCAAGCTGATCACGGCTGGAGGCGTCGTGGTATTCCTGGGCGCGATCATCTTCGGCGGCGTGAAGCGTATCGCGGGTTTCACGCAGATTGTTGTGCCGTTCATGGCGGTGGCCTACATGCTGCTGGCGTTGGTGGTGATCGGCATGAACCTCGGCGAACTGCCGGGCATCGTCAAGCTGATTGTCACCGACGCGTTCACGCCCATGGCGGGTGTCGGCGCTGCCATCGGCTGGGGCGTGAAGCGCGGGGTGTATTCAAACGAAGCGGGGCAGGGCTCGGGTCCGCACGCCGCGGCTGCCGCGGAAGTTGAACACCCGGCACAGCAGGGGCTCGTTCAGGCGTTCTCGGTCTACGTCGACACGCTTTTTGTTTGCAGCGCCACGGCCTTCATGATCTTGATCACCGGTGCCTACAACGTCCACGGCGGCGACGGCGGTTTTCTGATCCAGAACCTGGCGGCTGAGACGGCAGCCAACAGCCCAGCGTTCACCCAGATGGCGCTCGAGAGCGTGTTCCCGGACGTTGGCAAGGTGTTTGTGGCGCTGGCGCTCTTTTTCTTCGCCTTTACCACCATTCTCGCTTACTACTACGTCGCAGAGACCAACGTGGCGTACATGCGCCGCACCTTCACCTTTCCCGGGGAGCTCACGCTTCTGAAGGTGCTGCTGCTTGGCATGGTGTTCTATGGCTCAATCCGCACTGCCGATCTCGCGTGGGCACTGGGAGACATCGGTGTCGGCGTCATGGCGTGGCTCAACATCGTGGTCATCCTGGTGATCTTTTTTCTGGGTGGGCCTGCGATCAAGGCGCTGAGGGACTACGAACGGCAGCAGGCGTTGGGCGTGAAAAACTACACGTTCGATCCCGAAGAGCTTGGGATCATGAATGCGGACTTCTGGCGTGAAAGAATGGACGGGGGACGTGAGGGTGCAGGCGTTCCGAAAAATGAGGCTCGCGACTAGCAGTCAAGCCATTTCTTAATGGGAATCTTAGCGTTGCGGCGAGTGCCGCTGATTGAGCGACACGGCTCGCACAAAAGGCTGTTTCACAATGTCGGCCAGCTCGTCAGCACTCACTTCCATCGAGACAGCGCTGGCGGCCCGGATAAAGACCGGTTCGTGTCCGCTCCATGGGCGAGTTTCAAAATACGCTACGGCTTGATCAAAAACGGCGGTGGAAGTCGCCGCGTCCACCTCCACCGACTTTGGCCGCAGGCGCACCTCGCCGTCGCGATTTTGCGGTGCAAACTGAACCTGAGGTCTGGGCGTTGCGATTTCCACGAGCACGGCCAGACGGCTTTCGGGCTTGGCGCTGCGCAGCCGTTGCGCGAGTTCTGCCGTCAGCTTGCTGCTAGTGGCTTCCGACGCGGAGGTATCCGCGCCGTCCTTGAGCTGATCTCGGGTTGTCATGGGCTCCTGGGTCTTGTCCGCGGTGCTTTGCTGCGAGCCAGCGTTTCCGCTCGACTCGCCACCCGGTGAGCATGCCACGCAGAGCGTCAAGGTTGCCACAGCCAAAAGAGTGTCTGTAGATGTGCCGCCGCTCAGTTTCACGCCCTTGTGTCAAAAACCCTGCTCACGAGCATGTCCAACCGCGCTCAGTATGTCCAGGCGGCCAAAACCATAGCGGTGATCCTGCCCGCTCTCACCGAGTTTTTCTACCGAGCCCGTGAGCAGATCCTGGATGAGGAAGGCGCGCTGCTGGGCCGGAACATTGATCATGTTGGCGGTTGCGCTGAGCAGCAGGGCAACCGCGCCGGCGACGTGGGGTGTTGCCATGGAGGTGCCGTTAAAAGTGGCGTAATCGTTGCCCGGCACACAGGAGGTGACGGCAACGCCCGGCGCAGAAATCTCCGGCTTGGAGTAGGGCAGGGGTAAGAAGCCCGGATTGATAAAGGGTGAAGAGGTGATCACCTGGGTTCGCCCGCCGCTGAATCCTGCCACGTTGTCGGTCACGTCGGTTGCGCCTACGGCAAAGGCAAAAAGATCGGCGCCCGGTAAGCCGGTGGTCTGATGACCGTCATTGCCAATCGCCGTGACCACCGGTATGCCCAGAAGGAGGGCGTTGACGATGGCCTGATGGTAGGTGTTTTGGACAATCGGATTCAGGCTCAGGCCCCCGAGTGACATATTGATGGCGTGGACGTTCTGATTGAGGGCCCAATCGATGCCGGCGAGCACCTGCGCGTCGGTACCCCCGATGGCGCCGTCGAGTACAAGCGCGACGGCCAGTTCTGCGTCGGGCGCCATGCCGATCCAGCGGCCGCTGTTATTGCCGCCAGCGATGGTTCCGCAAACATGGGTGCCGTGCCGATCGGAGTCACGCGGCGCGTTGCTGATCAGCTGCCCCGAGCCATCAAACTCCGCAAACGTGGCAACTTTGCCGGCGAGATCGGGGTGGGTTGCGTCCACCCCGGTATCGAGCACCGCAACGCGCGTGCCTGCGCCGCGCGCGCCGTAGGCTCCCCAGGCGGCCAGCGCGCCGGTGGCTGAGATTCCCCAGGGGCTGGCTTTGCTGTCCTGGACGTTTTCCGGCAGCCGCTGGGGTTCGCTGATGTTGGGAACTCTTAACCGACGATTGCGATGAACCGTGGCCAAGTCGCCATCGATATCCATCAGATTGGCCAGTTCATCCCGGGAGAGCAAGGCGCGAGCGCTGGCCGAGGACCAGAAGTACGCGGAACGGCCTTCTGCCTTGGTCTTGCTGGTGGGGACGGTGAATCCTCTGCGCTTGTGAAGGATCTTCAGCGCGTTGTTGGATTGCTGGGCGATCTGCTTCGCTGCCAGACCTTTCAACGAGGCCAGCGCCGTCTGCGCCGCCAGGCTGGATCGCTGAGTTCGAAAGCGGCGTTTGGCGCTTGCGGTGGGTTTACCGCTGGCGCTTTTGAGCGATGAGGCAAACGCGTCACCAACGGCCGGAATAATGTCTCTGGGCTCCACGACAATGCCGCGGTTTCGGATCGCCTCAACGGCGCGCTCCATCAGGTTACGGTGGGCTTTTTCAAAACCCGTATCAACCTGAACGATGACATCGTATTTCTGATCGGAATCCTCCTGGTCGGTGGTGGTGTCCAGGATTTCTTCGATATTTTGCTTGACGGTTTTCACTGCGGGACCTCCAGGCTTCGGCGTATACCAATAGCAACGCGAAATATGCGCGATTCACTCAATGACGGGTGATGCTAGTGGGGTAGTGCCGTTAAGCGGTTGTTTCTCTCAGTCACTGCCGGTGATTGTGAGCACTTTTCTCATGCCTATCGTGAGCTAGTGACGCAGTTGGGACCCGGTTTCCGGATTGGGTCACAAAGCGCGCTTCATCGCGATTCCTGTACAAATCGGGGTCTATGTAGTTACGACTGCTGAGGCAGATCCTACCGGTGACGGGAGCGCCTCGTGGTTGGCGCTACCATCACTTCTTGCCTTGGCCCGCTCATTAATATCGCGTTGCATGACGTGCCAGCCAGAGCTTTGGATTATTTTGGGGTATATTTGACCTACGCGGTGTTCTCAGACAGGAGGTTGGAGAAGCTTTGTTGAATTTGGCGATTGGGAGGCCTTACTTTCCGAAAAGGGCGGAGATCACGGTAAGTCGTGCCGACACTGGAAATAGGGTAACGAATACTCGTTACCACTGGCAATGTATCGACCTAATGCTTACCGTTCTGTTGCGATCTATCAATTACAGTCGGACTATTGTCTTAAGCAAAATTCTGAAAAACGCCGATCTGGCGGTTGCCGGTCGGCTGGTCCTTACGTTTTGCTGCGGTACTAGGCCTACGGCCGACGAGGGTGGTAGGCAATGGGTCGCAATTTGAAAATTCGCAAGCCGGCCGGAGTCCTGGTTTTGCTTTGCCTACAGGCCCAGCTTGCAATAGCTGGCAATTTTCAACGGCCAGTCGCCAGCCCACACACTATTCACCAAGAATACAACGCATATGACTTGGTAGTGGATAACCACTACCACACCGGTGTCGACTACTCCAACAGCACCCTTACAGCCAGAGCCACTAGCTTTGGAACAGTGGTTCGAAAACAGATCAACGGGGAAGGTTGCAGTAGTGGTTGCAACACAGCAGGTTGCGGATGCAATGACGTTGGATTTGGCAACACAGTTATCCTGGAACATCAGCTAACCAATGGGCAGACCATTTTCAGCATGTATGCTCATTTGGGCAGTTTTGCGCCAGGGTTGGAAATTGGAAGTTGTCTTGCGCCCGGCGATCAGGTGGGTACGATTGGCGGATCAGGTTATGGGCTTTCCGACTACTGGGGTACGCACCTACACTTCGAATTCAAATCAGGCAACGTACTTACCAACCCATCCGGTAGCGGTACATATTTCGGTTATACGCCAAACGGTGCCGACAACTACGGCTTCCAGTCTCCCGTTCTGTATATATTGTCCCCTGCGGATCAGACGGCCGTCGACTGCACATCCTCTGGCAACCAACCTCCGAACAGTTTCTCGAAGTCTTCGCCAGCTGGTGGAACGGGTGTAACCAGCTACGCAGTCGACTTCGACTGGTCTAGCGCCACAGACCCTGATGGAGATGCGGTCACCTATAACCTGGTGGTAAACGATGAGTCTGGAAACTCTGTTCAATCTTGCTCAGTTGAAGGGATTGCTTCCTCCAGATCTACTTGCACCTTGCCACCGCAGCCCAATCAGAACTATTACTGGCAGGTCTGGGCGGTAGACGACCATGGTAACTCTCGTGAAGCTTCAGGGGGATTTTGGCATGTGTGGACGGATACCGAGAGCAACTCTCCACCGAACAGCTTTTCGAAGTCTTCGCCACCGGATGGAATGGGTGTCACCAGCTTCACGGTAGATTTCGACTGGTCTAGCGCCACGGACCCTGATGGAGACGCGGTCACCTATAACCTGGTGGTAAACGATGAGTCCGGAAACTCTGTTCAATCCTGCTCAGATGAGTGGATTGCTTCCTCCAGATCTACTTGCACCTTGCCACCGCAGCCCAATCAGAATTATTACTGGCAGGTCTGGGCGGTAGACGAGCACGGTAGCTCTCGTGAAGCTTTAGGGGGATTTTGGCATGTGTGGACGGATACGGAGAGCAACTCTCCACCGAACAGCTTTTCGAAGTCTTCGCCAACGGATGGAACGGGTGTCACCAGCCTCACGGTAGATTTCGACTGGTCTAGTGCCACAGACCCGGATGGGGATGCGGTCACCTATAACCTAGTGGTAAACGATGATTCCGGAAACTCTGTTGAGTCCTGCGCGGATTCAGGATTGGTGGATACCCGTAGAAGGTGCATTCTCCCTCAACAGGCGAACAAGGACTATTACTGGCAGGTATGGGCTGTTGATGAATTTGGTAGCTCCCGTGAGGCTTCAGGGACATTCTGGCACCTTTGGACAGACGTCCAAGAACCGCAATCGACTCCGGTCATGTTATGGAAGGTTTCTGTTCCAGCCCCAGATGCCCGTGTGACGCAGCTCCACGGGGCATACAACGATAATTCAGCCTTTCCAAACAGAACTCACGTGGGTGTCGACATCAGCACTGAGGGGACATGTGGGCAAACCGAGGTTTATCCAATAGCGCCAGGAGACGTTGTCGCAGTGTTCACTGCGGACGATGGCAATGCTGACTATCTTGGTAACGCTGTCGTCATTCATCACGGCAGCACAGATTATTCTCTCTACGCTCATTTGCACCAAGCCGTCACTTTGCGACCGAACATTGATGCCGTGGCGGCAGATACTATTCTGGGAACAATTGGTAGATCTGGGCTTCCAGCCACCGCGGGTTGCCATCTGCACCTGGAAATCAGAGATTTTGCCGACCCGGTCTATACAGGGTCCGATGCCAGCTGCAATAACATTTATCTCTGCGGAGACGAAAGAAGGGAGGATTACTTCCTCCAACACTGGTCCGATTCTATTCAGCCACGAATTGGACAATTTGCTACGAGTCCAGAACACACTCCCGTAGGGCCCGTCAAGGCGTTGCCCGAGGGCTTTGACGATAGCGCGTTCGTACCTGGATGGGATGTTGGCAACAACGCGTTTAGCAGCGCGATTATGGATGTTTATCTAAAGTATAGCGACGACGATAATGGCTGGTTCGATGGGCAGTTCGGTAGGCACCTGGGCGTGCCTCATGACAACGGGGGCGGTGCCTTCGTGCATTGCTGGTCTGCACCCGATGAGAACTCTAGTTGTGTCAATGGGGTCTGGGTGCAGGATCTGAAACAGAGCTATGAGCCCTACCAGTTAGGGCATGGCCACAGCTCAATCATTCTCAATCCGTCCGCTGGTGCTGCATTCTTGGTCAAGGAGGGTTTTTGGTCTGCATACCAGAATCATGATGGCTTTCAAAACCTAGGAGCGCCATCCACAGATGAAGAGCCACATGCCGGCGCGCCAAATTTTGACAATCTGGGCGTCATCCAAAAATTTGAATCGGGCGGACTCTACTATCACCCTGATTCGCAATTTGACCGGACGCCACCAGAGAGCGATCTGATCACGTTCCTTGACGATGATATGCAGTCTCCGATTTCAGCCACCGAAGGTTGGCATATTGTCGGGACTGATCGAGAGGAAATTGACCTATACCAAAACGGCAACTATCTGTGCACGACGCCGTGTACTGAAATGTTCAGTGTGGATGGATGGCGCTACACGATTTCTACGCCCGATGTTGAGTTGTCGGGAGTGTCGGTTTACCCCGGCGTTATCTCTGGCAACTTGATTGGGTTTGAGGGCGAAGGGAAGGTTAGTGATTCAAGTGTCATGCTAAACAACGTCCATAACTTCTCTTACTCCGCAAACCGCGGAGGTGGAACGATTGTCCTTGATATTGGATGGCGCAAGGGCAAGCCGTACGAACTTGCCTGGAATACATTTGTTGGTGCGAATTCGACTGAACCAGGCGTTAGTATTGCTTTGGATGAACAGGGCAGTACCTACGTGATTGGCACATCTGACCATAGCTGGGGTTTGCCTGTGCGTGATCATTCAGCTCAATCGGATGTTTTTGTCGTCAAATATGGCAGCAATGGCCAATACGTGTGGCACACATACCTAGGAGGGGGAGAAAGAGACCGGCCGGGCGCAATAGTCGCAAGGGGTGAGCGCATTTTTGTCGCGGGTGAAAGTGAAGGGACATGGGGCAGCCCGGTGAACGACTACTCCGGGGATTGGGACATGTTCCTTGCCGAACTGGACAGTTCAGGAACCCTGGTCTGGAGTGCTTTTGTCGGGTCCGAAACCAAAAACGATTATTCCGAGGGCTTGGCTATCGACAGTAACCTGAACTTGTACCTTACAGGCCGGGCTTACGCTTCCTGGGGCGCACCAATACTAGACCATTCGGACAATAGCGACATTGCAGTGGCAAAGTTCCGGGCATCGGGAGAGTTAGAATGGAACACGTTTCTGGGAGCGTCGGATTTCGATGCGCCGAGTGGAATTGCAGCTGGGATGGACGGCTCGATTTTTGTAACGGGGAGAAGCCAGGGAAGCTGGGGCAACCCAATTGGTGCATTCGCTGGCAGCACCTCTCTTGTCGTAGCCAAGCTTAATAATCAAGGGACAATGCTGTGGAACACATTCTTGGGTGTTGGAAGTGCTCGGGGAGAGGATATTGCGGTAGACGCAAGAGGCAACTCTTACGTTACCGGGCAAAGCTCTGAAAGCTTTGGTGCACCGAACAATCCCCATTCGGGTGACCGCGACATTCTCGTAGCAAAGTTGAGTCCATCTGGAAATGTTCAGTGGCATACCTTTACTGGTGGGGTCGACGACGATATTGGCGAAACTATTGTCATTAAGGGTGACAGGGAAATCCTAATTGGTGCCCGGAGCGAAACCAATTGGGGTGCTCCAAGGGAACCTCACTCAGGCGCCAACGATATTGCTTTGTTGCAGTTCAGCTCGGAAGGCTTGCTCGACTGGCATACGTTTTTTGGGTCCGCCCAGCCGGATACTGTCAAGGACATGGTGTTGGATGATCAGGGAAATCTACTCATAACTGGCGAGGGCCAAGGCGCATGGGGGACTCCGATTGATCCGCATGGGGGTGGCAGGGATACGGTAATTCTAAAAGCCCGGGAGATTCGTAAGAGCTATATATTCTCGGACACGTTTGAGTCTCAGCGTTCGGCATTCTAGGATCGATCATTCCCTACCTGCCCGGGGCGTTTCAAGAATAGGCCGAAAGACTCCGCGATACCCGGGGCAGTTCATCTCACACGAAACGGTCTCCGGAAAACTCGGGGTGGTTCAGATTTTTCCCAGTTGGAACGGAATCAGCTGATCAATAGAGAGGTTCTACAAATAGCGTCGTGGCTTTATGTTCAGAAGGCAATCATGGCCCAATGTCCTCAATCCTTTGACAGAAAAGGGCAATACCAAAGATGAAGTTCAACTTCATCGAGGACACTGAGAGGGTTCTGGAACTCCTGCTTCCTTACAAATGTGAATTGACCTGTAAGGACGAGCAGTACGATCGTCTGCCAGATTCAGCCTGGGAGGTTGCGAGCTTCGAAGATGAAGTTGACCATAGCCCTGGTGTGACCTGGAAGATCGATATCACTTTGTTTGTTCTTCCGTTGAAGGGGAAACTAAGCGGCATGGCTCTACTTGAGCTGGGTTGGGACGACAACTGGGGTCGATGGGAATGGAGGTGCCCCGCAGCAGTCAGCGGTAGCGTCACAAGCGAACTGGCAGAGGCAACGCTCTTAGCGGCCTACCGGGACGAGTGCCTTCCTAACAGCGAGGGCTCGTATAGAAACTTTTTGCTCGATCTCGCATAACCAGAAGACTGGAGCAACTCTTACGCAGGCATACTCGAATGTGTGTACTCCACGGATAGGCATTTCCCGGCAAATGGGTCATTGTTTGACCGTTGTGAACCCAAACCAACCGTTCGAGACTTTGACGCCGATAATCGTATGGCTTTAGAGCGAAGGTTCTAAATCTTCACGGGGCAGACTACAGTTCCGCGTCAAGCGCCTGCTCAATTACAAAAAAGAGATATTTGATGGGAATCGACTTCAAGAAGCTGCTGAAACTTAGGCTGGTCGTTGCCCGTTACGGCGAAATGGACGGCGCTCGTTGGTGGAATACCGATGGCGTTCTGGGCAGGAAAGGCAACCTGCTTTTGAGTCGAGGGTTTCATAACACATCGCACTTCGCCCAAGCCCGCCTGGTTTTTGAAGTCGCTCGGGCTCGAAGCAAGGAACGATTCCCTGCAGTGCCTGGTTGTATCACGCTTTGGAATCTACCCGCAGACCTAGAAGATCAGTTTGATGCTCATTGGTCAGATTGGATAGATGACAAGGAAGGATGGGACCCATTCTTCAAGGTACTCCAGCATCTGGATGCCGACTTGATGGATGAACTCAAGGGGAGAGGCCTAATCAACGTTGATCAAGAATCTGAGGTCCGTACTATGCGCTGCGGTGCCGATGCCCGTTCCGTATCCATCCCGGGCGTACAGGCGTTGAATGACCACACTATTGCCTTGCTGGCCGCAGGTTTTGCACATAGTGAAGTCGGCAAACCGGCTATTCCCTACGGTAGGATGGATGATTGAATTGGCCGAACCAAATCCTTTTGCAGTGAAGCGAAAACTGTCCACCCGGCTCATTCGGAAGGGTGCCCTGCTTGAAGAAACCCACCGTGTCTTCATTGAATGGGATGCAACCAGGTCCTTCGATGAAAACCTCGAACACGCGCGCGAGCAGAATATCCCAGCCGCCGACAACGAAAGCTGGCTTAAAGAGGTCATCTCTACGATATCCAGCCGGTGGCGCCGGGAGCCCTCACTGCCGAATATCGTCGCACTCGCGCAGTCCGTCAATTTCGATATCTGGCGTCCTTGTGTTTTGTGGCACATCGGCCAGGTTGATGAGCTTTACTATCGATTTGCGACTGAATGGCTCTACCAGGAATATCAGGCGGGTGCTTTTCGTCTTAGAACAGATGACGTCGTACCGTTCGTTCAAGAGGTGACGGCTGATCGCGCAGCCGGAGATAAAGGTTTGAGCGAGTACGGCACGAAACGCGCGGCTCGGGATTTGCTACGCATGGCTAGCGATTTCGGATTGCTAAACGGCACTGTCGCCAGAGAATTCAGGTCCTACCACCTGCCGGAAAAGAGCCTCCTTTATGTAATTTATGCTATCCACGATTTGGTTGGAAGTGCCCAGGAAGTAGTTGCTTCCAGGGACTGGAGGCTCTTCCTGATGAGCCGAAATGACGTTGAACGAGAGCTTTTCAGGCTGCAACAATTCCGAAAGCTTCGTTATGAAGTCGCCGGCTCACTTGTAGAGCTTTCGTTGCCCTGCGGCTCGATAAGTGAGTACATCGAGGAGATCTCGTCATGAGTGACTGGAAAAACCGGCTCACCCAGACCCTTGAGCCTGTTCTGGGTGAAGCCGACCCGCGCCCGAAGATCAGCGCCTATCACAACATGCCGTATGCGATATTCCGCTATCCGCCGGAAGACGAGTTTGAAGTCCGATGCGAGGTGTCGATGTTGCAGACCCGGCTGGAGCAGGCTGGCAAAAGAGTCATGGTCGTCTCGTTGGCAAAATGCCTGGCCACCGCACTCGAGCGGGAGGGGATGACTGTTGAAGAGATCAAGCTGGCAGAGGAAATGACGGGCACCGATACCATGGCGGATACCTTCCACAAGGTGCTGTCCGAGTATCAGCCGCTAGACGACCTGGTTGCAGAGCAGCTGCCACAAGATTCCAACCCCACTGTGGATATCGTCTTTATAACCCGTGCAGGAGCACTTTTCCCTTTTTATCGCACTTCCTCACTGCTCGAGCAGCTGAAAGGAAAAGTAGAAGTCCCTGCGGTGTTGTTCTACCCCGGCGATCTAGACGGCGCCGCCGGACTGCGTTTCATGGGAGTGCTGGACGCTGAACACAACTACCGCCCAAAGATTTTCTAAGGACAGGATCATGGCAGACAAGAAAATACGGGAGCTGTTTGCACTCGACATCGATCGCCCCATTGAAGAGGTGATAAAGGTCGACCAGGCCGATGAACAGATTGTCCATGATGAAATCTCCGAGTACATCACGACCGATGCGATCGGCGGGTTTTACGATGAGATCTTCAGGAAGTACTGGGACACCAAGAACAACGCGCACGAAGGAATAGGAATTTGGATTTCCGGTTTCTTTGGTTCCGGCAAGTCGAGTTTCGCAAAAATGCTTGGCTTGGCGCTGCAAAACAGAACCGTGCTTGGTGATTCCGCAGCGGAACTTTTGAGTGCGCGTATCGACAACAACAAGGCGAAGGTCAACCTCGCGCAGATCACCGAACACATCCCCACCGATGCAGTGATTTTTGACCTGTCCACCGATCGCGGTATCAAGAGTGGAAACCAGAGCATTACCGAGATCATGTACAAGCTTTTTCTAAAGCATCTCAGGTATGCAGAAGATCTCGATCTAGCCGAACTGGAAATCAGCCTGGAGGAGTTGGACAAACTGGATCGATTCAAGGAAGTCTATGAAGACCGGTTTAGCCAGCCTTGGGACAAGGGCAAGAACAAGATCTCATTTGCGCTAATGCAGGCCAGTGGTGTGATGCACCAGATTGATCCACAAACCTACCCTGAGCCGGGAAGCTGGGTGCAGGCTGCCAAAGACAAGGCGGATATAACAGCGGGGAAGCTGGCCGAGCGCTGCAAGGAGCTGATGGCCCGGCGCCGAGAAGGCATCAACCTGGTCTTCGTTGTGGACGAGGTGGGCCAGTTCGTGGCGCGAGACGTGCAGAAAATGCTGGATCTTCAGGGCGTGGTTCAATGTCTTGGGCGAATTTCTAGGGGCAAATCCTGGCTGGTAGTGACCTCCCAGGAGAAACTGACTGAACTGGTGAGCGGGCTGGACGACAAACGCGTTGAGCTGGCTCGGCTGATGGATCGTTTTCCCATCCAGGTGCATCTCGAGCCTTCTGACATCTCGGAAGTCACCAGCCGGCGAGTGCTTTCCAAGAATGCAGACGCAGAAAAAGTGCTGCGTAAGCTTTTCACAGATCACAGCGGTCGACTGATCGCCAATACCAAGCTCTCGGCGGATATCATGCTGCCTGAGCTCGGCACCGATCATTTCATGGATCTGTATCCGCTGCTGCCCTACCAGATCGACCTGATCATCGAGGTCGTATCAGGGCTGAGAACCCAGGGCGGGGCGAGCAAGCATGTGGGCGGTGCCAACCGCACCATCATCAAACTGGCCCAGCAACTGCTGATCCACGAGGCCGTCGGATTGGCCAACCAGTCCGTTGGAAAGCTGGCGAGGATCGATCAGATCTATGATCTGATTGCTGGCAACATTCCAAGCGAAATACGAGGCAAGATCACCGCCATCGAAGCGGAGGTTGATCACACGTTCGCTCAACCTGTGGCCAAGGCTATCTGTCTACTGCAGTACGTTCAGAATATTCACCGCACGCCAGAGAATATCGCGGCTACTCTGCATGATTCTGTGTCCGGTGATTCTGTGCTGAGCGAGGTCAAGCTGGCGCTTGATCAACTCGCCAGCGCACATAAGGTTCGATTGCACGAAGGCCAGTACCGAATTCCCACTCCTGCGGAAGATGACTGGGATTCCAACCGGGCCAGCATTCAGGCGAGTCCTGGTGACATTAACCGGCTGCATTCCGCCACGGTGGCGCGTCTCTGGGAGCCGGTCCCAACACACAATCTCCAAAGCGCCAAGACGTTCAAGGCGGGTCTGATATTCAACGGCCGGATCCTGTCCGAGCAGGACATCCAGTTTCATGTCACGTTTGCAGACGCTGGCGAGGATTTTGCCGAGCGGGCGACTGAAGCGCGTTCCCGCAGCCAGACGGACCGAGAAGAAGTTTTCTGGGTCGTTGCGATTGATGACACCATTGAGAGAGAAACTTCGGAACTGCACCGATCAAAAGAAATCCTTTCGCGAAAAGAGCGCGGAGCCCGGACTGCTGACGAGACAAATCTAGTCGCTGAAGAGCGGCATCGCCAAAGCAGGCACCAGGGTGAGTTAAGACGCCTACTTAAGGATGCCATGCTCAGCGGGTCAGTTTACTTCCGCGGCAATGATCGCAGCCCGGGCGGGTCGGTGGATTCGGTGGAAAGAGCAGCTTCTTCAATCCTCGCTGCCGTATTGCCCGATGTGTTCAATCGGTTTTCCGAGGGTGCGGCCAAAGTGACTCAGAGCGACCTGGACTCGCTCATGACAAGCGAAAATTTACGGGGCGTGAGCAAGCTCATAACCGCGATTGGGTTGATTCGTGACGAGAACGGCAACCCAGTGATAAACGCGGATGCAGGTCCGCTCAAGGAAGTACTGGACCGCATAGAAAACAAAACCAGTTACGGTGAAATCGCTTCCGGCAAGTACCTGATCGACGAATTCAACAAGGAGCCCTTTGGTTGGAACCTCGATGTGGTTAGGCTTTTCGTAGTCAGCCTGGTCCGGGCCGGCAAGATCAAGGCAACGGACAAAGGTACGGTCATAGAGGACGCGCTCTCCACCGGTGCCCGAGCTGCGTTCAGCAGTAATAACCGATTCAAGGCCTGTTCGTTCACCAAGCGGGTTTCCGGGACGGAAATATCGGACTGGCTCAAAGCCGAGGAGGGTTTCAGAAGTGTCTTTGGCAGGAGCCTGCCCGAGCTTCAGGCAAGCGCCGTCGCCCAGGCGATCAGGAAGGAGGTTGGCGGCTCCGAGGAGGACATCCACGAAGCTCGAACATTGCTGCTCACCGACGGCCTTCCGGGTGCTGGCGTGTTGCAGGAAGCCATAAACCAGGTTCGCGCCATTCGCGGGGGAAATGAAGACGATGCCATTAACATATTCAATGCGGCTTATAGAGATATCAAGGAGGCGATCAAGCGAGCCGCGGAGCTGAAGTCAGCGCTGACCGACCACGCATTGGCCAAAATCAAACAAGCAAAAGTCACTTTGGAGCAGAAATGGTCTTTTTTGGAGACAGAGTCCGACTTGCCAGAGCACATCGCAAGCCACGCGGCCAAGCTGAGTGATCTGCTGCGAAAGGAGACGTTCTTCAAAGAGCTTGCTGTCATCGATCATTCAACAAAGGCAGTACAAGACGAGTACCAGAATAGGTTCGATCAAGCACTTGACGACTGCCTGGAGGCCTACACTGAGGCATTAGCGAAACTGGAAAACGAGAGTGCCTGGGGTGAGTTGAGCGCGGATCAAAAAGAAATCATAGACCGGCCATTGAAGACGCGGGCGAAAATGAAAAAGAATTCCGGCACGACCATTCCATTCCTGCGATCAGAGCGAAGCGCGTGCCCGCAGCTGTTGCGTGAGGCAATTCAGTCCATGCTGGAGCTAATAGAAGGCAACAAATTGGTAACCATCAATATTGCGGACTATTTCTCCGACCGAATTGAATCACAAGAGCAATTGGAATCTGCCTTGGCGGAAATGCAGCAACAAATCGAAAAGCTACTCGGCCAGGGCAAGAAGATCCTGGTTCAATAGCGGCGCCAATTAATGGATAAAGAAACCCGTAACCACATCAATCGTGCGACACAGGCTGCGCGCACGTTACTTGAACAGAAGTATCGAGAACAACTCGAGGGTACCTACGACGTCCTGTTGGATGGAACAATTGCGGATTCTCCAGGCGACCATCTTTCCGACCGGCAGACAGTCATCCGGTCAAAGCTCGTTGCTGCTGTTGCCCACAAGCGATCAACAGGTATAAGGGCCAAAGAAGCGGTTGATGCATACCTTCGCGAAGCCGCGTTCACCACGCTCAACCGCTTCGTGGCGCTGAAAATGCTCGAGGCGAGAAAGCTTGTGCAGGAGTGTGTTTCAAAGGGGGAGGAGTCGAACGGTTTCAAGGAATTCACGGCCCTAGCGCCAGGCCTCGCAACACTCGAAGACAAGGGCTACCGCCTCTATATCGAGACCCTCTTCGATGAGATTGGCCAAGAGGTCAAAGTCCTCTTTGATAGGCGCGATGTCTTTAGCCAACTCTGGCCCGACCGGCAGACGCTGCTCGAGCTGCTGGGCATCTTGAACGCACCCGAGCTCACCAGCGTATGGGCAGAAGACGAGACGATCGGCTGGGTTTACCAATACTTCAATGGCGATGAAGAGCGCACGAAGATGCGGGCCGAGAGCCAGGCACCGCGCAACAGCCGTGAGCTCGCCGTCAGAAACCAGTTTTTTACACCGCGCTATGTGGTTCAGTTTCTGACCGACAACACTCTGGGCCGTACCTGGTACGAGATGATGCAGGGCGACACTCAGCTCGCCCAACTTGACTATCTGGTGCGCCGACCGAACGAGGTCTTTCTGACCAAGGGTGAGTCGGCGCCCGAGTCCGCCACCAACGACAGCGAGTTCAGCCAGGAAGACCTGCTCCAACAAACGGTACATGTGGCCTTCCGCGCCAAGAAAGACCCGCGGGACATGCGCATCCTCGACCCGGCCTGTGGCTCGGGGCACTTCCTACTCTACACCTTCGACTTGCTCATTGTGATCTACGAAGAGGCATGGGCCGATGCGGGAGGCGCTGCCTTTACCGAAACGGACAACCAGCTTCGGGAGGACTACGAAAGCCTCGTCAGCCTGCGCCGTGCTATGCCTGAGCTCATCTTGCGGCACAACCTGCACGGCGTGGACATCGACCCCCGTGCGGCCCAGATCGCGGCCCTGGCCCTGTGGATGCGCGCCCAGCGGGCCTTCAACCAATTCGAGGCGGACCGCGCCCAGCGGCCACCCATCACCAAGACCAACATCGTGGTGGCCGAGCCCATGCCGGGCGATGCCGATCTGGTGGAAGAGTTTGCGACTAGCCTAAAGCCGGCGGTTCTGGGTGATCTCTTCAAGAAAATGGTTGAGGAGACGTATCTCGCTGGAGAGCTGGGTTCGCTCCTCAAGATTGAGGAGTCCATTGCTAGGACGGTGGACGAGACAGCAGAGTCCACCCGACAGGGCACCCTGTTCGATGGGCAGGCTGAGAATCAGGTCTTCTGGGACACGGCAGACGAAAAGATCATCGAAGCCCTTGGACGATTCGCCGAGTCAGCAGAGGGTGCGACCGGGGTACGGCGGCAGCTCTTTGCGGGTGACGCAACTCAGGGCGTGGCGTTTATCGAGCTGATGCGGAAGCGCTTTGACGTGGTTTTAATGAACCCGCCCTTCGGCCAAGTCTCGACTTCAACGAGAGAATACCTATATGCGGAAATCCCGGAGTCTGCTCGCGACATTATTGCGGCCTTTCAACGTCGAATGACTATGATCGCCGAAACCGCCGGATTCGTCGGTGTGATTTCCAACCGCCTTGGTTTCTCAAATGAGTTCCTCGACGATTGGCGGGGAGACCTGTTTTTGGGGCGCCTAGCTACGCTAACCACAGCGGCTGACCTTGGATACGGAGTGCTCGATGCGGTTGTGGAAACAGCCGCAATAGTGACCACGCGAGCCCGCCTGGACTCAGCAATTTTCGTGAATCTTTTGGGTGAGACGAACAAGGCGGATGCGCTTCTCTTTGAAGCCGGAAAAGTACGGCGTGGCGTATCCAGCTCGAATTCATATATTCGGAAGATGAGCTCGTTCGACGGTCTGCCAGCGCGCCGCATCTTGCACAGTTGCTCTCCAACATGGGTAGCCCGGCTTTCCAAGAAGTCGACTGGCCATACAGCATTCTGGGGGCGTGGCGGAATTTGCACCGGGGATGACTTCCGCTTCTATCGTACATTCTGGGAGATTCCGCTCGTGGCAGACGACCGGTCCTACTGGAGACCACTTGCGAAGGGCGGCGAGTTTTCGCGGTATCGGCCCAATACACATCTTGTTATCGACTGGATTCACAAACCGAGCCTGCTACGCACCAAGAATCGAAATCTGTACGGCATGCGCGGAGCGACTTACACTTATCGAACGACGTCGAACCTTTCCGCGCGTGTGTTGAATGATGGTGTATGCTTCAGCCAAGGTGGACCAGCGTTGGTCGCTAAGGACCCCCGGGATGCATCGTTTGTCGTCATGCTGGCGAACAGCTTTGCGGCAACATATGCACTCGAGGCAATGGTCGGCGGTGGGGACTACTCGGTCAAGGGCTCTGCAGCTAGAAACTTAGAGCCTCGTTACCTAGAGTTCTTGCCGGACGTCGAGATCACCGAGCCCGACCGGTTGTTCTTTGACTCAGCTCTCGCTGAGCTGGTCGCGATTCTCACGGGAACCAGTGATGACGAGGCTCACCCGCTTTTCTATCCCCCGTCGCTTCGGGCGCCATCTTTTCCAGACTTTGTAGAGGACTGGGAGGCCCGCGCATTCGCCGCACTGTCGAGGGGCTACGAGATTGTCCGCAGTTCGGAGACTCGGATTGCTCAGTTGCTTGAGATGTCAGACGCAGATTTCGCTGAGTCATATGGGGATAGCGGGTGGCCCCTTCCTAGCGAGTCGCCTGACCCAGTTTCCTCTGAACTAGCCGCTGCAATTAACTTGTTGGTTGCCCTACCGCTCGATGCGTCCCCAGAGTTGCTGGATGAAGGCAATGTGAACCGCTTTGAGATGAAGCTCTCTCACTACCTGCATGCTGGGGTCGAAGCGATCTCGCACCGGTATGAAGTTTCTCCCGAGTGGGTGTGCTCGACTCGCGCCCAACTTGGTGTGGCGGCCTCAGATGTCAGTGAGCGTCTTGCAAAGCTCTGCTTTTCTATGGGGGTCGGCCTGGTGATGGGTCGATGGCGAGGGAGCACCGCGGAGCGCGCAAGTAACGACCTATTTGAAGCGCCACCCCTCTCAGGTGCAGCGGTGCAGACAGTACGAAGCGCCTCAGAAGGTGTGGGGAATGGCGATAGCATATGGGTCGACGATGTCGGACACGCGGATGACCTAGTTGCCGAACTCCAGCGTCGGGCATTCGACTCAGGCTCGTCAATGGTGGGTCTCGAAGCGGACCTACCCAAAGGAGACTTTCGGTCGTATCTGAAGAGTGGCTACTTCCTCGACCACATTCGGGCCTACTCAAAGTCACGCCGTAAAGCTCCGGTGTATTGGCAACTCGCCACCCCCTCGGCCTCATACTCCGTATGGTGCTACTACCACCGCCTCACGCGCGACACCTTTTTTCGGGTCGCAAACGACTACGTAACGCCCAAAATCGACCATGAAGAACGAAAGCTGAATACCCTGCGACAGAAGGCCGGGCCCAACCCGTCGATCAAACGTAGCAAAGAAATCAATGCCCAGGAAACCTTCGTAGGCGAACTCCTAGCATTTTTGACCGAGGTAAAGCGCGTCGCCCCCTTGTGGAATCCCAACCTCAACGACGGCGTCATCATCAACTTCGCTCCGCTCTGGCGGCTCGTGCCCCAGAACAAGGCCTGGCAGAAGGAGTGCAAGAAAGTCTGGGACAAGCTCGTCAAGGGCGATTATGACTGGGCCCATCTCGCCATGCACCTGTGGCCCGAGCGCGTGACACCCAAGTGCCGGGATGACCGCAGCCTGGCCATCGCACATGGACTCGAAGAGGAATTCTGGTATCAGGATGAACAAGAAAAATGGCACAAGCGGAAGTTGGCGGCCGATCGTTTGGCAGAGCTAGTGACCGAACGGTCCTATCCGGCCGTGAAGGCGGCATTAGAGGATCTTCTGAGCGCGCGTAATCTGACTGGTGCTTCCCTTAGACGGCGAAAAAGGGCATGACCCATCAGCTGCACAATTGTCTTTCGAACCATTTGGACAGCGCCTTGCGAAAGGATCGCGTCTTAGTATTTTATGACTCCCGGTCAGATTTCGTTCCTTTCATGAATGAATTGCAGGAAGTGGGCACTGGGCTGGGGGATCTGCCGCGCGTTTGTATTAGCGACACGTTGGCTCATGTTGCTCGATTTGAAGGCTCTTTCTTTGCGCTGAAAGCCCGGATCGAACCCGTGGTCTCGGCAGACAAGCCGGAAGCCTTGCTTGTCTACGTTCCTGGCCTTGTTAGGGACCGGGCAACCTCTGTGCTCATGGAAGTGGAGCGCGCCGGGCAGGTCTATGGAGATGCGCCCAGCCATTCGTTGAAGAGCATCGCGCGGCGTCTGCTCCGGGATGATTACACTGACGGCGATATCGATGAGATGCTGTCGCCGGATTCGCTGTCTTACGCCGATGTCGTTCGCTACCTGGGCTCGAGCGACTCGGGTGGCGGGTCACTGCTAAAACTGGTCCTGCAAGGTTCCACGGGTGAACAGTTGATTACCCATTGGCTAACTTCAGAAAAAAAAGATCAGGAGATCGTTTCCAAGCTGGCGGAGCCAGAGCTTTTTCGCCTGGTTCAGTCACGGATTGGGCTTCAGATTGAAGAAGGCACCTCACTGGATAAAGCACGACACCAGGCAATCCGGTACCTGTTGGTCAACGAGTTTCGGTCGGACCTTAAGTGCGTGGCGCCAAATATCCTCAACATTATTCCGAAATACTCCCGGAAGGATGATCTGAAGCATGTCGCTGAGGTCGTCAATTTCATACGGACGAATCACAGTGAGGCCTATATCGAGTGGGCGGATCGCATTGAGAGCGAACTTGGCTTGGCAGATATCGGAATTGACCCTAGGAATTTGGGCAGCATCGATACGTTCCGTTTCGAGGAACGGAGATTGATGCACCATGCTGCTTCACTGGTCTCTGATGCAGATTTCACGGCTGCCCTCGAAGTGGTGGCGGCTCGGGGCCACAGCTTTTGGGTCGACCAGCCGGAATTCTTGAGTCGGTTTGCCCAGTGGGAGGTCTGTCGTCTGATGGCCGAGTTGGGTTCGGCAATAGAGGCAGTCCGGCCTTCGCTCGGCAAGATGCCGACTTCGGCCAGAAAATGGATCGAGGCTTACGCGCAACCGGAAGGTTGGCACTGCGTTGATCGTCTCCATCGAGCAATTGAGGTGCTGGTATCGAAGCTGGAGGATGAACTAGAGGAACCATTGGAGCGCGCCTTGACGGTGACCAGGGCAAATCATGAAGAACTGCTCAAGGAAATGGCGCACGGCTTCACGGATGCATTGGTGGATTCGGCATGGTCGACAACCGGTGTCTTGCATCAGACCAACATCTATTCAGAGTTGGTTGAGCCAGCCGGAGGGCGAGTCGCCTATTTTTTTGTGGATGCCATGCGTTATGAGATGGGTGTCGATCTGGTTGAGCAGTTAGCGGGCGCTGAGGAACTACAGATTCAGCCTGCGGCAGCCGTTCTGCCCTCTATTACCCCGATGGGAATGGCCGCACTATTGCCTGGCGCTTCAAAGAGTTATTCGGTTGTCGAGCATAAGAACGCGCTTGCTTCGAAAATTGATGACCAGGTAATGCCTGCCCTCCGGGAGCGGTTGAATCTTTTGAAGGCTATTCGTCCCGATTCGACCGAGATTCTGCTGGACAAACTGCTGCTGTGGACCGGAGGGCGTGTTGCCAAGGCGCTTGGCGATTCGAGCCTTGTTGTTGTTCGCTCCCAGGAGATCGACGCTTTCGGTGAAGGTGGGCATGAGCTTGCCGCCCGCCAGGTGATGGACAGTGTCATAGGCAACATCGCGCGGGCAGTCAGAAAGCTATCGAAGCTGGGTATCGAACGTTTCGTGATAACCAGTGACCACGGTCACCAGTTCTCACTGCGCAAAGCCGAAGATATGTTGATGGATCGCCCGGGTGGCGATGAGGTCGACCAGCACCGACGATGCTGGGCGGGTCATGGTGGGCAAACACCGGCCGCCGCCGTGAGAGTCTCGGGCGCCGAGTTGGGCTACCAGACTGATCTCGACTTTATCTTTCCCCGGGGTCTAGCGGTGTTTAGAGCTGGCGGTGATCTGGCGTTTCACCATGGCGGCTGTAGCCTCCAGGAAATGGTGGTACCTGTCATATCGCTTCGTATGCCCAATTCTGAAGGCGCCATTCAGACAACGTCCAAAGTCCTGATTGAAGGTTACCCAGCCATCTTGACGAATCGGACATTCGGCTGCCGTCTGACCTTTGCAGGTGACCTACTTGATCAGAAACCACTCGCTGCCAAGGTCATCCTCCTCGGAGATGGGCAGGAAGTCGGTCGCGCCGGGATGGCTCCGGACGCAAAGTTCGATCGCGCAACAGCCACGATCATTCTTGAACCTCAGGTCGAAGTGAACATTGGAATGATGTTGAGCAGCGATAGCAGCAAAAAGATCCGAATAATCGTACAGGACCCCGAGACGGATGCCGTTCTCGGGCAGTCAGAAGAGATCGAGGTAGGGGAACTGCTATGACGGATGCGGCAAAGCAACCAAGGGATGACCTGGACACCAAGGCAAACCACGTTTTTGCCGGTAAGGTCGTTCGCAAGGACCTGGTTCGCAAAGTCAAAGTCGGTGCAAACGTGCCCGTTTTCGTTCTCGAGTATCTGCTGGGCAAATATTGCGCCTCGTCGGACGAGACAGCAATCCAGATGGGCCTGCAGGTAGTGAATGACACGCTTTCGGACAACTACATCCGTCCTGACGAGGCAACCAAGGCACAGAGCCTGGTCAAGGAACGAGGAGCGCACACCTTCATAGACAAGGTTAAGGTGCGTATCACCGATTCGAAGTACTGGGCAGAGGTGACGAACTTCGGTCACAGCTACGTGCATATACCGGACCACTACGTTCGGGACTTCGATCGGGTGTTGACCGGTGGGATCTGGGCACAGATCGACATGGTTTGGGACGACTCGGATGAGAAGGCCCCATTTCGGATATCCAAGCTAACACCCATTCAACTAGCCACCTTCAACCTGGAAGACTATCGTCGAGGTAGGGCTGAATTCACTTCCGATGAGTGGGTTGACTTCATGCTTCGGAGCATGGGCTACGAGCCAACAGAGATGGAACGGCGCCTCAAGCTGATGTTTCTGACGCGATTAATCCCCCTATGTGAACGCAATTTTAATCTTGTGGAACTCGGACCGAGGGGCACGGGTAAAAGTTATGCGGTTCAGGAATTGTCGCCATACTCTGCCTTGCTAACCGGGCCCACGACCGTAGCAAACCTCTTCGGCCACATGTCGGGAAAGCATAAGGGAATGGTCCAAATATGGGATGCGGTCGCGTTCGATGAGATCGCGGACTTGCAGAAGATGCCCAAGGAAGTCATTACAACGCTGAAGACCTACTGCGAGTCAGGGCAGTTCCAGCGCGGCAGCGAAGCCATGGCTGGCTACGCTGGTATCGCCATGTTCGGAAATACCAATCAGCCCATCGATGTAATGGTGCAAACTGGCCACTTGTTTGCACCGATGCCGGATGTAATCCGAGATGACATGGCGTTTATCGACCGGTTGCATTTCTACCTGCCGGGTTGGGAGATCCCCAAGATGCGGAATGATTTGTTCACAGATCGGTATGGCTTCGTGGTCGATTACCTAGCAGAAGCGCTGCGTGATCTCCGAAAGCATAATTTCACTGAGGTAATCGATCATCACTTTAGCCTGGGCGCACACCTGAACGCTCGCGATAGGAAAGCCGTCAGAAGAACCGTTTCAGGGCTTATGAAAATCATGTATCCACATGGCGAAGTTTCCGCGACGGAACTCGAAGAGATTCTCTCGCTTGCTATCGAGGGACGGCGACGAGTGAAAGAGCAGCTCAAAAAGATGGGATCTTTTGAGTATTACGAGACGTCTTTTAGTTACCAGGACAGCGAGACGGGCGAAGAGAAATTTGTGGGCGTGCCAGAGCAAGGAGGCCAAGACCTCATCTCCACCGACCCACTTGCGCCCGGCACTATCTATGCGGCAGCAGTTAGTGCCGATGGAACTGTGGGGCTCTATCGAATTGAGGTATCGATTTCCTCGGGAACCGGGAAGCTTAAGGCGGCCGGCGGCTTTTCAGGTTCAATGAAGGAATCGGTGCAGCGCGCGTTCAGTTATCTACTTGCTAAGAAATCTGAGTTCGGTGTAGCAAGAGAAGTTGATATTTCTGACTTCCACGTTGAAATAATTGACTTGATTGGAAACAAAGTCGAAGCGGAACTCGGTGTCGGGTTATTCGTCGCCGTGTTTTCGGCACTTCGTAAGGCCCAGCCACAGGCAGGTCTCATCGTGATGGGCGACATGAGCGTTCAAGGAAACGTAAAGGCGGTTCGCTCTCTTACTGAACCACTGCAGGTTGCAATGGACAATGGCGCCAAGCGTGCATTAATTCCGATTGAGAGTAAGCGACTTTTCCTAGAAGTAAGCCCGGATGTTCTAGAGCACGTCGATCCAATTTTTTACGGTGATCTGAGACAGGCAGCTTTCAAGTCACTAGGATTGAACTAAAAAAAGAACCTGTAGCTTTTTCCACGGTGTTAGCTGCTGGAGGTACACCAATGGTCGCCCTAAGAACGGCTTGTTGTCCCTGGATGGGCTCGGGTTTTGTGAAATGCTACGTTGAAATAACCAGCTCAAATCAGAGATAAAAAAAGCCGTCCGGAGACGGCTTTGGAAGGTGTATTGGTGGAGGCGGCGGGAGTCGAACCCGCGTCCGTCAGTCCTCTGCCTCAGGATCTACATGCTTAGCCGTCCTTTAATTTAACTGGGCGCTACCTGACGGCGGGGAAAACGCACAGCGGTCCCGGATAGGTTTTAACGAATCCACGCCGGGCGCGCTTCATCGCGATCCTGTGAAAGGTGACGTTCCGAATCTGCGCCGCACAGGCACGGCATCAGTGGAACGGCAAACTACCGGTTTTTAGGCGGCGAGTGCGTAGTTGTCGTCGTTGGCAACTATAAGTTTGCAACGGGATTAACGAGGATCCTTGCGTCCTCGGCATGCACCTTGCGGTTTCGCGACCGGCGTCGAAGCCAGTACGCCCCCACGGGTGGGTTCACTACCCCTGCGGCAGCAAACCACGACGAATAGTTAGTATATTGGACTAACCGGCGGTTTTTTCAAGGTGTTTTGCCAGGTCTTCACCGGCAATTCGCGCCAGTATCGACCTTGCGCGCTTGATCTCTTTGTCCGCCAGCCAGGACGCTTCCGAGGGCGTTTGGCTGGCGGCGGATCTCGCCAGACGTTCCGATTCCGAGAGCTCGCCCAGCGCCTCTTGAAGAGCGGCTAAGGCCACGGTCGACGCGAGCGTCTCGGGGTGGTTGTCCGGCAGCTTGTCAGTGATCGATCGATGCGCCTGCTCCAGCATTGTCGCAGCCTCAACAAGCTGCCCCGCAGCGAGGAGCGCCTTGCCAAGCTTGTGGCGAGCTCGCCAGACGCCTGGGTGGGTCTCACCCAATTGGTCTACGCGAGTCGCCAACGCGGAATCCAGCGCCACAACGGCTTGCGGAAAATGGGCTTTCGCCATCAGCAAGGTTCCGATCTGCATCTGTACCCGTGCCACCTGGGTCTGTGAGATTTCTTCGGCAAGCGGCAGCGCCTCATCGAGCAGTGCCTCAGCCTCGTCGAGGCGCTCGACGGCAATCAGCGTGGCGGCCATCCCTGTTAATCCCGCAACCAGGCTTGGATGAGCCTCCGCGAAGGCTGTTCGTCGAATCTCCAGCGCATATGCGCGGTGCTCGATCGCTGTATCGAAGAGTCCGAGGTCGGTTTCAACCGCTGCAAGAGCCGCCAGCGAATTAGCGTAGGTGGCCCGGTTTTCCATGCCCTGGTTGCGCTTGATCTCCAGCGAGCGTTCCAGCAGCTTTTTGGCTTGCCGATATTCGCCGAGCGCGTGGTGAGCCTGTGCGAGATTGTGTAGCGGAGCCCCGAGATTGAGCGAGTCGGGGCCGGTAACCGCCTCGTGCATTTGCCGGGACCGGTTGAGCATCTCGATGGCCTGCTCGTATTTGCCGCTTCCGCGAAGGAACAGGCCGAAGTTGTTGTAGGAGTCGGCCAGGTCTGTGTCCGGGCCAGATGCCAAGCGCTCTCGGATTTCCAATGCTTCCCGCAGCGCCGTTTCCGCCTCCTCCGGCTGGCCGAACTCGCGGTGGAAGTTGCCCATGCGGTTGAGCGAATCGGCGACCTCAAGGCTGTCGTTTCCGAAGACTTCCCGGCGCACATTGAGCGCCTTTTCCATCAGCACCAGGCCGCCCGAGTAGTCGCCCTGGTTGACGTAGGCCATGCCGATGATGTGCATCAGGCGCGCGCGATTGATCGGTGCAGCCGCCATTTCCTGATCGATCGTTGACGCCGCTTCGTCCAGCAGGTCTCGGGCCGTCACCTCCTTCATATCGCTGGTGCGCGGGTCAGATCGCTCGAACAGGCCAACCATGAAGTCCGCCACCTGGCGTGCCGCCTCCGCTTCCTGCCTCGCCGTGTCGCGCTCGGCTTCGATCCGCAGCGACTGCCACCGCGTGGTGAACGTAAACGCCAGGAGACTCACGAGCAGCAGGGCGGTGGCTGCGGCGCCCAGTGGATTGCGCGAGACAAGTTTCTGCAGGCGATACCCGAGCGAATCGGGGCGGGCCGAGACCGTCCGGCCTTCCAGAAAACGCTGGAGGTCCTCGGCGAACTGCGCTGCGGAGTCGTAGCGGCGCTCCGGCTCTTTGCGCATCGCTTTGAGCACAATACGGTCGAGGTCTCCCCGTAACCGCCTTGGATTGACGGCGCTGGCGCCGTCGGCTGGCTGTTCGCCGGTGATCAAGCGCCGGCTGGGGGGCAGGGGATCGGTTTCGCAGATCTGCCGCTCCAGCTCCAGCGTGCTGGCGCTGCTGTCAACAACGTAGGGCAGTTCGCCGGTCAGCAGCTCGTAGAGCAGAACGCCGAGCGAATAGATGTCGGACGCGATGGTGATCGGCTGGCCGCGCACCTGCTCTGGGGAGGCGTAGGTTGGCGTCATGGCACCGGCTCGGGTCAGGGTTCCGGCAGCGTCCTGACCGCCGTCGGTAGGCAGCAGCTTCGCGATACCGAAGTCGAGCAGCTTGATCATGCCCTGTGGGTCCACCAGCACATTGTCGGGCTTGATGTCCCGGTGCACGATCAGGTTGCTGTGGGCGTAGCGAACCGCGCCACAGAGCTGGATGAACAGCTTGACCCGATCACGCTCATTGAGCTGCCGGCGCGCCGCGAAGTCGGTGAGGTTCTCTCCGGCGACGTATTCCATCGCGACATAGGGGAGGCCATCGTCCGTTTCGCCCGCGTCGATCAGGCCGGCGATGGCGCTGTGGCGCAGGCGGGCCAGCACCGCTTGTTCGGTGCGGAACCGGTCGCGCAGCACGCCTGGAGCGGCGCCTGCGTGCAGCAGCTTGATCGCCACCTGGTGCTCATAGCCCTCGTGCTGGCGGGTGGCTCGATAAACCGCGCCCATGCCGCCGCGCCCGAGCTCTTCTTGCACTCTGTAAGGACCAATCATCTCGGGGTGTGTCACCGGATTGAGGTGACTGCGCTGATCCGAGATGGCGTTGCCCAGCGGATCCGACCGGGTGTCATGCGCCTGGTCTGCATTGAGCATGGCCAGCAGCCGCTGGCCTGCCTCCGGGTCGGCAGCGCAGCGCTCGGCGATAAAGGCGGGCCATTGGTCCTGCGGAAACTCCAGCGCCTCGTTAAACAGCCGGTCCAGCGTGTCGAAGTCGATCCGCTGGGGTTCTCCTTCGGGGCTGTTCGGCTGGGCTGGACGATCGCTCATGTGGTTACCGGTGGCTCGACAGCTCAGCAGTCAGCCAGGCCCGCGCCGTGCGTAGGTCGCGCTTGACTGTCGCCTCCGACACCGCCAGCACCGGCGCAATTTCCGGATAGGTCATGCCGCCAAAGTAGTGCATTTCGATCACCTGAGCCTTGCGCGGGTCTTCCACGGTGAGCGCCTTGAGGGCCTCATGGACGTCCAGCAGGTCAACCGCCGACTCGTTGCCGAGCTGTGAGGTGAGCGTGACGCGCAGGCGCGCGTCGCGCTTACCCGCTTTGCTGGCTCGCGCCTGGTCCACCAGCACCCGGCGCATGACCCGGGACGCCATGGCCAGGAAATGGCCGTGGCTTTCCCACTGGAGCTTCAGGTCTGCCATGCGCAGCCAGGCTTCGTTCACCAGCGCGGTCGGCTGCAGGGCGCCCGGGCTGAACTCCGCCGCGAGCTGCGCTACGGCAATCGACTTCAGGCGATCGTAGAGGGCCGACCAGAGCGGGTCGGCGCCTTCCCGGGACCCTTCCTCAGGTGGATTAGCAGGCGCGGACATAAGCAGCGCTTGGCGGCAATAAAACCATCAAGCTGTAGTTTAGCCGCAAGTGATGACCCGATTCATCGAACAATTCCGCCATTGGGGAGAGCAGGCCAAGAAGGACCGGCCTGTGAGAGCACTTTTCTGCGGTGGAAACGCCGCGGGTCAGACATGGAGATCGGATGAGATGTTAAAGGACTTGCTTAAACGCCGGGCGCCGCTTGCCCTGGGAATCTGTTTAGCCATCGGTGGTGCGGGCCTTAACCCGGCCATCGCGGAGGTCGAGGACAATGACGCCTACGAGGACGCCTACACGGCCTGGGCCGCGACACACTTTGCGCTGCTGCCAACGTCTTTCCTGCCAGGATTCATCGGCAACGTGGCGGACCTTGCCACCATCGGGATCGATATCGTGATCAAGACCCTGCCGGCCAAACTGATCACGGTTAACCCAACGCCCGTGAATCCGCAAAGCCCGGACGGCTGCCACTACAACTTCTTTCTGCCCCAAAAAGAGGCGGAGTACGACAACCTGTTCGGCATCGCCGATATCCGCTCCCTGCCCACCAACTGGGGCGCGTTCAGCGATCCCCAGCCGCCCGTCGTCGGGCATGCCAATGCGGAGGTGAAGGTTCGCGTCGACAACTTTTATCTCGACGACTGGAGCGAAAGCGACCGCATCGTGGTTTACCCCTCGGGCAATCACCCGATCGTCTGGGAGGCGGCCACGCAGCTCAACCCGGTGATCGACGTCGCGCTGCCGCTGGCTCTCTTCTACATCACCAATGAAGTCAAATACTTCAAGAGCTTTTTTGAGATCCAGACCGACCCCAAAACCGCCGCCCGCGCGCTGGAAATCGGCGGCCTGTTTCTGATCAACACCGGCATTGAGGCGGGCGTTATCACGCTGGATGCCGCTGGCGATGAGTTCAGCAGCGACAGCGAAGCGGTGCGCTTCATCCTCGACAACAGCTTTGACACGGCGGTGCACGAGCAGCGCCGCACGTTCACGGTCAACGACCTGAACCCGCCGGTAATCGATTACGTGCCTGATCCTGGGATCGACAACGATCAGAACCCGGTAGTGCTGGAAGCCAACAGCTTCGGCGGCGAGCGCTTTGCCGTCCACCGCGATCGTTTTCGCAGCTGGATCGTGGAGTCGGATCCGTGCGACGCGCCGATCAGCGTTGGCAACGACGCGCCGCTGCTGCTGGAAATTGGCACCAACTTCGTCAACTGGACGGCGAGCGATCTTCATCCGGAAGGCCCGGGTAATCCTGGTGAGACGACGTTCTCACAGAAGATTGTGGTACAGGACACCCGCGCGCCCATCATCCTGGTGCCGCCCGCACGGGTGATCGAGTCTAACGATCCGGCAACTCAGGCAGACGTCGATATCGGCACCGCGGTGGTGTTTGACGTCGCGGATCCGAACCCGGCGCTCACCAATACGGCGCCGACGACTTTCCCGGTCAACAGCCGAACGCAGGTGCTGTGGACCGCCACCGACAGCTCGGGCAACAGCGACTCCAAGCCTCAGTGGATCACCGTCAAGGCTCCGGGCACCAATCAGGCACCGTCGGTGCAGGACGTATCTGGCAGCGCTCTGACTTCGGAAGTGATCGATCTCACCCTGACTGGCAGCGACCCGGACGTGGTGTCCGGCATGTTTGATCCGCTGAAGTTCGACATCGTCAGCCTGCCGGGGAATGGCTTTTTCGTGGCGCCGCTGGTGCCGTACTTTATCGAGGACTACCGGGTTCGGCCTGACAATGAAGTGGGCGAGATCCTCAACAACTTCGATCCGGCGATCAACGAAATTGCCGCCCGCTTCTGCGGCAGCGGTGGGCCGGGTGAGGTGCCCGTCGACTTTGTCTACGAGCCGGAGTTTGTGCACGTGACCGATGACGGTATTTCGTTTGTGCTCGACGAGCGTTTTTTCTGCAGCGGCGGCGGTGGCGCTGACACGCAGGCGCGGATCAGCAAGTGGAGTCCCACTGGGGATTTCCTTGGGGAGTTTGCCGGGAGCGAGCTGAGCGGGGCCAAGCGCCTGACGCTGGACGACAGCGGCTTTATCTATGTCTCACAGCCGGAGCAGAACGACCTGCCGCTCATCTATCGCAAGCTGGACGGTGATCTGAACGTGGTCGACAACCGCAACCTGGAGGCGCCCAGCGGGCGGCTGCTGGACGCCAAAACGGACAGCAATACGGGTCTGATCTTCGCTACGAACAAACAGCGCGTGTTTGTTTATGACGGTCGCGGCAATGACTTCCGGCCGTCGCTGCTAGGTACGCTCAAAAACAATGAGTCGTTCCTGTCCGGCGAACCGTCGGTGGCTGGAAGCTCCAGCCGAGGGTTCAACATTGAACTGGACTCGCTGGGCAACGTTTACGTCGTCGACTCCGGCGACGACCGGATTCACAAATTTGCCCCGACCACGGTGGACGGCAACACGCTGAACCCCGGTGCCTACATCGGCTGGCTGGGCAAGTGTGACAGCGGTCCTGGGTGCGATGACGAAAACGGCCGCAGCTTCGGGTTTTCCTGCAGCGACGCAACGCCCTGCAACGTTTCGCAAACCAGTGGCAGCCTGCCGGGACAGTTCAACACACCGACAGGGATTGCTCTCGATCCGGAAGACACACTCTACGTCACCGACTACGACAATAGCCGCGTGCAGCGTTTTACGGCCCTTGGCGACTTTGCCGGCGAGGCCGCGTCAGTCTGTGACGGCAGCTGTTTTGTGCTCGGCGACATGGGTCGGCCGCTCGATATCAGCGTCAACTCCACCCAGTTTTACGTGCTCGATCGAGACCGCGAGCTGATGCACGTGTTCGAAACCGCGCCGTTCAAGGACATCACGGAGAATTCTGTGGTGGTGTCCTACAGCTCGGACAACGGTTTCCAGGGTACCGACAGTTTTACGTTCCGCGCGGACGACGGCCTGGTCGACAGCAACGTCGGTACGGCCACCATCACGGTCAGCCGCAACTTCAGGGCCCCAGAGGCCTTCGACGACGCCGTGGTGCTCGACGAGGACACGACCGCTGACGTCAACCTGCTGGCCAGCGATCCGGACGGCATTGCGGGCGTCGATTTCAACGGCCTGGATACGCTCACCTACACGGTGGTCGAAGGCCCGAGCAACGGAACGCTCACCGGCAGCGGCGAGATGCGGACCTACATTCCTGCATCGGACTTCAACGGCACCGATCAGCTGGTGTTTGAGGTCAGCGACGGTCGCGACGTGTCGAATCGCGCCACGGTAAGCATCACGGTCAATCCCGTGAACGACAAGCCCGTGCTGCGCTTCATGGACGACGGCTCGAAGTTCCTGCCCAAGGCGATCTCAAAGCTGCTTAAGGGCCAGGTCATCAATCAGGGTTTTGAGGCGGGGCTGGGTTTCCCCGCAGGCCTGATGGCGGAGTTTGACGACCCAGACGCGGGTCAGGCCCACTTTCTGACGATCAGCTGGGGCGACGGAACCAACGACTCAGCCAATCAGAACCCGCCAGCCGATCCGAACGCGCCGCGCGAAGACCCGATCATCACGCTCACCGCGGGTGGCACCGGGCAGGTGCTGGGTGATCACGTGTTCCTCACTCCCGGCGTCTACGAGGTGGGCCTCAACGTCATTGACGAGACCGGTGCCGGCAGCGATTCGGAGGACGCGCTTCGGGCGCAGATCACCGTGCTGCCGATGGTCGACGTGTCGCTGGAGGCGGTGCCGGAAAGTGACGATCCCGTGCTTCCGGGCCAGGTGACCACGCTGAACATCAACGCGACCAACGAGCTGCCGGAAGACCCGGTGACGCCGCTGGAAGCCACCAACGTCGTCTTTACCGGCGTGTTGCCGGAAGGCGTTGAGCTGATGTCGGTCAGCACCAGCAAAGGCACCTGCAGCCACGATATGGATACCACTACCTGCAGCTTTGGCACGCTGGCGCCGGACGAGACGGTGGCGCTGTCGGTAACCCTGCTGCCCGACGCCAACTTCGATCCGGAAGCCTTTGGCTACCAGATCGACGTCGACAGCACGGAGCAGGACGCCACCGGAGACAACCTCACCGTGGTTGAGGTTCCGGTGCTGCCGCAGGTGGTCTTCCAGAGCGGCTTCGAATAAGCCGCTTCGGGTAGGTCAGGAGGCCTTGGCAAACGGGGTGGGGCAAAGCTCCGCCCCGTTTTACGTTCCGCCGGCTAGCCCGGGGGCGGTCAAGAGTGTTTCAGGATACGGGCCTGGTCGCGCTTCCAGTCGCGATCTTTTTCGGTGGTCCGCTTGTCGTGGAGCTTTTTGCCCTTGGCCAGCCCAATGGCGGCCTTCACCCGACCCTTTTTCCAGTACAGCGCCAGCGGAATCAGTGAGTAGCCCTTTCGCTCCACCGCGCCGATCAGCTTGTCGAGCTCCTTGCGGTGCAGCAGCAGTTTGCGGGTTCTGACCGGGTCCGTTTTCACGTGGGTTGAGGCTGAGGCCAGCGGCGAGATGTGCGCACCAAACAGAAACGCCTCGCCGTCCTTCAGCAGCACGTAGCTCTCCCCGAAGCTGATGCGCGACTCGCGCAGCGCCTTCACCTCCCAGCCTTCGAGCGACAGTCCGGCTTCAAACTCTTCCTCAACAAAGTACTCAAAGCGCGCTCGCTTGTTGCGCGCGATGGTGTTGTCGTTGACGGGCTTTTTGGGGTTTTTGGCCATGGGTTTTTCTCGCCGCTCGCGGCGGCGGCGTATTGTACTGACATTCGACCCTGCGTGATATGCTCGCGCCATGCCCCTGATTGAACGCTCCGCGCTGGTCGAACACAGCGCTGTGGACATGTTTCGCCTGGTGAACCAGGTTTCGCGCTATCCCGAGTTCCTGAACTGGTGTACGGGCACGGAGGTGCTCGAGCAGGCTGAAAACGCCATGGTTGCGCGCGTGAGCGTAAACATCGCCGGCATACGCCAGGCCTTCACCACCCGCAACGCGCTGACCGAGCCCACCCACATCGACATGCAGGCCGTCGACGGGCCGTTTCGTCGCTTTGAGGGTCAGTGGTCTTTTCGACAGCTCGGTGAGGACGGCTGCCGCGTTGGACTCCAGCTGGACTTTGAGCTCGCCTCCGACCTGCTGGCCTCAGCGTTCTCCGGCGGGTTTTCCTGGGTGGCCAAACGGCTGGTCACCGATTTTGTTCAGCGCGCTAACACCGTCTTCGAGTAGGCGGTGACGACGCTGATGCGCGGCTTTGCCTAGCTGGCCGGTTCGGACTCCTCCGCCGACTCCGCCATCTCGGAGTCTTCCGGCAGATAGTCGCCCTCGATCTTCACCAGGCGATTGTCTTCAAACAGCAGAGACAGGGTTTTGAGCTGCTCCGGGCCGCCCCGCAGGGAGACGGTGTTGACGTAGTTCCAGCGATCCTGGCGGAAGGGGCTGGCGATCGCCGGGGTCCCCATCACCAGCGACACCTGGCGTTTGGTCATACCCGGGCGCAGGTCGTTGACCATATCCTGATCGAGCACGCTGCCCTGCTGAATATCGATCTTATAGATGAAATTGCAGCCCCCGAGCGTTGCGAGGACGCTGAGGAGGATTGTCAGAGTTACATAGCGAGCGAATCTAGGCACGGGCAGATACCGACAGCCTTAACTGGTGGGGCGCGATGATACAATAGCCCTTGTTAAGCTTCCATCCGTGACGGGTAGCGCTCAGTTACAGCGCTGTCGCGGAGAAATCGCCTACGAGACGCGGACTACGAGAAAACATGCCTGATCGAAACGAACTGCGTAAGGCTGGCCTGAAGGTCACCCTGCCACGGGTCAAGATTCTGGAGATTCTGGATTCGAGCGACAACCGACATCTCAGCGCCGAAGACATTTATCGTCGGCTGCTGGAGGTGGGGGAGGACATCGGGCTCGCAACCGTGTATCGGGTGCTGAACCAGTTCGAGGCGGCCGGTCTGGTGGTCAAACACGACTTTGAAGGCGATAAGTCGGTGTTCGAACTCGATTCAGGCGAGCATCATGACCACATGGTCGACATCGACTCCGGGGAAGTGATGGAGTTTTTTTCCGAAGAGATGGAGCAGCTCCAGCACGATCTGTGCGAACAGCGCGGCTATGAGCTCGCCGACCACACGATGGTGCTCTACGTCCGCAAGAAGAAGGCCTAAGGCAAGCGGCCCGTTGGCCGCCGCTATTCGGTTGGGCCTGACCGTGCAGCGCTAGCCGGCGCCGCTTTCGCCCTGTGACAGCATCTCCGCGGCATGCGCCACGGTCTGCTCGGTGATTTCGACGCCGCCAAGCATCCGCGACAGTTCCTGCAGCCGCGCCTCGTCGTCGAGCGCCAAAACGCGCGTCAGCGTGGACTGTTTTCGTTGTTCCTTCTCCACCCGGTAGTGCTGATGCCCACAGGCGGCGACCTGGGGCAGATGCGTCACGCTCAGCACCTGGCCGCTCGCCGCCAGCTCGCGCAGCTTCCGCCCTACGCGCTGCGCCGTAGCGCCGCCGACGCCGGCGTCCACCTCATCAAAGATCATTGTCCGGCCGCGCTCTTTCGCGGCCAGCGCGACCTTCACCGCCAGCGCGACTCGAGAAAGTTCGCCGCCGGATGCCACTTTGTCGAGCGTTCCGGCCGGTGAGCCGGGGTTGGTCTGAATCATGAACGTCACGTCGTCGAGCCCGGTCCGCGACGGCGGCTTCTTCGCGTCGAACGCCACCGCCACCTCAAACCGCGCCTGATCCATGCCCACTTCGCTGATCGTGTCAGCAATCGCCGAGGCAAGCTTTTTCGCGGCCCGCTGGCGAGCTTTCGACAGCGACGTGGCCGCCGCCCGATAGACCTCCTCGGTTTCTGCCAGCGACTTGAGCAGCGCCTGCTCCGTGTCGTCAGCGTCGGCCGCGGCCTCGCAGCGTGCGCGCAGCGAGACGAGATGGCCGGGCAGATCCTCAGCCGGCAGCCGGTGCTTGCGCGCAAGGCTGTGGATCTCGTCGAGCTGGCGGTCAAGCTCGGCCACCCGCTGCGGATTGGCCTCAAGCTCCCGCACCTGCCGCGACAGAACCGATTCCGCCTCCTGCGCCTGGAGCAGCGCGCTCTCCAGAAGGTCGAGCGGCTCGCTGAGCGCCGGCATGGTGGACTGCTGCCGCTTGAGGTCCTGCACCACGGCAGACAGCTGCGGCGTTACGGTGTCGGCGAGGGCTTCAGAGGCCTGCCCGGTGGACGCCATGAGCGACTCGGCGCTGGCCAGCTGCCGGTGCTCCGCATGCAGGGCCTCCAATTCCTGCGGCTCCACCGCGACCCGCTCCAGTTCATCAACCTGATGTCGGAGGAGATCGAGCTCCGCGGGGGACATCGCGGCCGAGCTACGCAGCGCCTCAAGCTCCGCGTTGAGGTCACGCCAGCGCTTAAACGCCGCCTGAACCTCGCTCAGCAGCTTGGTGTTGTTGGCAAACAGATCGAGCAGCCGGAGCTGCTCGGGCGCCCGGACGAGCGTCTGGAACTCGTGCTGGCCGTGTATTTCCACCAGCCGGTCGCCCAGCTCCCGCATTTTTTGGATCGGCGTCTGAACACCGTTGACGTAAGCCCGGGAACGTCCGTCAGCGTTGACCACCCGCCTCAGCAGCAGTTCCGCGTCTTCCGGCTCCAGATCGTGATCGCTGAGCCAGGACCTGACGGCAGGACGCTCGCGGACGTCAAAGGCCGCAGAAACGTCCGCCTTGCTCGCCCCGGCCCGCAGCACGCCCGCGCTGGCGCGCCCGCCGAGCACCAGCTGGAGGGCGTCGAGCAAAATGGATTTGCCGGCGCCCGTCTCGCCGGTCAGCACGCTGAAGCCCGAGCTGAACTCGAGATCGAGCCGCTCGATCAGCGCAAAGTCGCGAATGGCGAGGTGGGTCAGCATTCGGGCATTTTAGCCTGAGCCCTGGCAGCGGATCACGGTGATTTTGCCCAAGGACTTGCCATCGATTGCGAGCGACACAACATAAGAATCATGAGCGGGTCAAAGCTGGATGATCGCGCGCGGCATCTGCTGGGGGTGCTGGTGCGCCAATACATTGATGCCGGGCGCCCCGTGGGCTCAAAGCTGCTCGCCGGTCACGCCGGGCTGGAGCTCAGCTCCGCGACCGTCCGTAACGTGATGGCGGAGCTTGAGCGCCGCGGTTTTATCCACTCTCCCCACACCTCAGCGGGTCGTATTCCGACGCCCCGCGGCTACCGGTTTTTTGTCGAAACGATGCTGACGGCTGAATCGGCTGAGGCTCATCTGGCTGAACACATTCACAGTCGGCTCAACGAGCACTCCTCGGTACCGGAGGTTATTGGCGAGGTTTCCAGCATGCTCTCGAGCCTCACCAACTTCGTCGGGGTCGTCACGGTGCCCCGACGTGATCTCTTCAGCTTCCAGAAGATCGAGTTTGTGCCGATCGACAGTCAGCAGGTGCTGGCCGTGGTGGTGCTGACCGGCGGGGAGGTGCAGAACCGGGTGCTGGCGCTGGATCGCGGCTTTGATCAGGCGGAGCTCGAGCGGGCGGCCAACGCGCTGAACCGGGAGTACGCGGGCCTGCCGCTGGCGGAAATCAAGCGCCGGCTCATGGACGACCTGGTGCTGGCGCGGCGCGAGATGGATCGGGTCATGGAGCAGGCGATCGAGCTTGCCGGCAGCGCGCTGGGGTCGCGTCCGGCGAAAGACGTTGTGGTCAGCGGCCAGAACAATCTGATTGGCTACGACGACCTCTCGGACCTGGAAAAGCTGAAGTCGTTGTTTGAGGCGTTCCAGGAAAAGCGCGAGATGCTCGACCTGCTCGACCGCTGCGCGGAGGCGGACGGCGTACAGCTGTTTATCGGCAGCGAGTCGGAGTCGGACGCGTTCGAATCGTGTTCGCTCGTCGGCGCCCCGTATCGGGTCGACGGTCAGGTGGTCGGCGTCCTGGGCGTCATCGGCCCAACGCGAATGGCCTATCAGAAGGTGATTTCCGTGGTCGACAGCACGGCAAAAATTCTGGGGACAGTCTTGAATCAGGCCACCTAGGCCTTATCTCCGGGGGGTATTTTGAGGTTGGCCAGCGACGCCGCGTTCCGGCGGTCGGTCGCCTGGAGCGGTCCAGCGTGCCGGGAGAGCCCACGCAGGCGCGGCCCGCAGACTCAGAAAAAGGGAGTAGGGAATGAATAATCCGCAGGACAAAACCGAGCCGGAAGCGCCGACAGGCGGTCAGCCCACGGGCGACGCTGGCGGACATGCAGGCGCGCAGGATCAGCAGTCGGGCTCTGAAGAGCCGGTATTTGCCGCCGAGGACGCCGCCACCGCCGGTTCGGGCGCAGCCGATACGCAGGCTGAAGGTCTCGAAGGCGGCGAGGCAGAAAGTCCGGCGCCGGAGCCTGAGGAAGTAGATCCTGCCCAGCTGCTGGAGCAGGCGCAAAGCGAGCGCCAGAAGGCGGTCGACGAGGCGCTGCGCGCGCGGGCCGAGATGGACAACGTGCGCAAGCGGGCGGCGAGGGATGCCGACAACGCGCGCAAGTTTGCGCTCGAGAAGCTGATGACCGACATGATTGACGTGATCGAGAGCCTGGAGCGCGGGCTGCTGGCTGCGGATGGCGACCAGGTGACGGTCGAGCAGATGAAAGAGGGCACGGAGCTCACCTTCAAGATGCTCAACAAAGTGCTGGACAAGCACGGGCTGGAAGAGGTGGTGCCGGACGGCGAGCCGTTTGATCCGGAGCGCCACGAAGCGCTCAGCTTGATACCCACAGCGGAGTGTGCGCCGGACACGGTGGTGCAGGTGGTGCAGAAGGGATTTGTGCTCAACGGCCGGCTGCTGCGGCCCGCCAGGGTCCTGGTGGCCCAGGCGCCGCCTGAGCAGTAGTCACGTTCGCGGGAAACTTCCAACCAAGAATTGGAATTTCCTCACACAATCCCCACATCTTTGAACAGTTTAGAAACGTGCTGACTGTCGGGTCCGGAACCCGCTGAGGCCGAACCATTTAAAGCAATTTTTTGGAGTGATCTGATGGGTAAAATTATCGGCATCGATCTGGGTACCACCAACTCGTGTGTCGCCGTCATGGAAGGCGACCAGGCCCGGGTCATCGAAAACGCGGAAGGGGATCGGACGACCCCCTCGATTGTGGCGTTCACCAAAGACGATGAGGTGCTGGTCGGCCAGCCCGCCAAGCGTCAGGCGGTGACCAATCCCACCAACACCCTTTACGCCGTCAAGCGACTGATCGGTCGTAAGTACGACGAAAAGGTGGTGCAGAAAGATAAGGACATGGTGCCTTACACCATCGTGAAGGCCGACAACGGCGACGCGTGGGTGGAAGCCAACGGCAAGAAGATGGCGCCGCCGGAAGTATCCGCGCGGGTTCTGATGAAAATGAAGAAAACCGCAGAGGACTATCTCGGTGAAACCGTCGACGAGGCGGTCATCACGGTCCCGGCTTACTTCAACGACTCACAGCGTCAGGCCACCAAAGACGCCGGCAAAATTGCCGGTCTTAACGTGCGTCGGATCATCAACGAGCCGACGGCGGCAGCGCTGGCCTACGGTCTCGATAAGAAAGGCGGCGACCGCAAAATTGCCGTCTATGACCTTGGCGGCGGAACGTTCGACGTGTCGATCATCGAGATCGCCGACGTTGACGGTGAGAAGCAGTTTGAGGTGCTGGCCACGAACGGTGATACGTTCCTGGGCGGTGAAGACTTTGACCTGCGCCTGATCGACTACCTGGTCGATGAGTTCAAGAAAGACCAGGGCATCGACCTGCGGAACGACCCGCTGGCGCTGCAGCGTCTGAAAGAGGCGGCCGAGCGCGCCAAGATCGAGCTGTCTTCCAGCCAGCAGACCGAGGTGAACCTGCCGTACATCACGGCTGACCAGACCGGTCCGAAGCACCTGAACATCAAGCTGACCCGGGCCAAGCTCGAGTCGCTGGTAGAGGAACTGGTCAAGTCCACGATCGGTCCGTGCCGCACGGCGCTCAACGACGCCGGCCTGAAGGTGGGTGACATCAACGAGGTGATTCTCGTCGGTGGTCAGACCCGGATGCCTAAGGTGCAGGAAGTGGTCCAGGAGTTCTTTGGTCGCGAGCCGCGCAAAGACGTGAACCCCGACGAGGCAGTTGCCATCGGTGCAGCGGTTCAGGGTGGCGTGCTGGCCGGTGACGTCACCGACGTCCTGCTGCTTGACGTGACCCCGCTGTCGCTGGGCATCGAGACGATGGGCGGCGTGATGACCAAGCTCATCGAGAAGAACACGACTATTCCGACGAAGGCGTCGCAGATCTTCTCAACGGCGGAAGACAACCAGACCGCGGTGACCGTGCACGTGCTGCAGGGTGAGCGCGATCAGGCGCAGGCCAACAAGTCGCTGGCGCGCTTTGACCTGGCGGGCATCCCGCCGGCTGGTCGCGGCATGCCGCAGATCGAGGTCGAGTTCGACATCGACGCCAACGGCATCCTGAACGTGCGCGCCACGGACAAGGCCACCGGCAAAGAACAGCGGATCGAGATCAAGGCGGGCTCCGGCCTTAGCGAGGAAGAGATCGAGCGTATGGTTCAGGACGCCGAGCTGCACAAAGACGAAGACCGCAAGTTTCAGGAGCTGGTCACGTCACGCAACGCGGCCGACGCCGTCCTGCACACGACGCGATCCAGCCTCACCGAGCTGGGTGAGTCGCTGAGCGACGAAGAAAAGGCCAACATCGAGACGGCTGCAACCGCGCTCGAAGAAGTGCTGAGCGGTGATGACAAAGAAGCGATCGACAACAAGGCCGAAGAGCTGCAGCAGGCTGCGGCCGTGCTGCTGACCAAAGCTGCCGAAAAGGCCCAGGCTGAGCAGGGTGCCGCGGAAGGTGCGGCGGACGCTGCGGCAAGCGGCGGTGACGATCAGGTGGTCGACGCGGAATTCGAAGAGGTCAAGGAGGACAAGTAAGTCAGGATCGAATCCTGGCTCACTGAGCGGGCATGAAGCGCGACTATTACGAAGTGCTCGGCGTCGATCGTGGCGCCGACGAGGCAGCCCTGAAAAAGGCTTTCAGGCGCCTGGCCATGAAGCATCATCCGGACCGCAATCCGGATGATGCTGCCGCTCAGGAGAAGTTCAAGGAGGCCAAGGAAGCTTATGAAGTGCTGTCCGACAGTCAAAAGCGGGCCGCCTACGATAAGTTTGGCCACGACGGCGTCAGCAACCAGGCCGGTATGGGCGGTGGTTTCAGCGGTGACGTGGGCGATATCTTTGGCGACATCTTCGGCGATATCTTCGGCGGTGGTGGCCGGCGTCGGCAGCAGAATCGGCGCGGCGCCGATCTGCGTTTTCCGATCGAGCTCGATCTGGAGGAGGCCGTCTCCGGCGTCACCAAAGAAATACGAGTCCCCACTTCGGTCAACTGTCACGTCTGCAACGGCACGGGCTCCAAAGACGGAAAGATGCGCACGTGTCAGACCTGCGGCGGCGTGGGTCAGGTGCGGATGCAGCAGGGTATTTTTTCGGTCCAGCAGACCTGTCCGACCTGTCAGGGACGCGGTCAGGTTATCGAGACGCCCTGCGACAACTGTGGCGGCGTCGGCAGGCTGAAAGACACCAAGACGCTGTCGGTCAAAATCCCGGCTGGCGTCGACGACGGCGATCGCATCCGGCTCTCCGGTGAAGGTGAAGCCGGCGAGCGTGGGGCACCGGCCGGCGATCTGTACGTAGAAGTGCAGGTGCGCACCCACCCGATTTTCCATCGGGAGGGCGACAACCTCTACTGCGAAATCCCGATCCGGATCGGTACGGCCGCCCTCGGTGGTGAGCTGAAGGTGCCGACGCTAGACGGCCACGTCATGCTCAAGGTGCCGGCAGAAACCCAGACCGGTCGAACGTTCCGCCTACGCGGCAAAGGCGTTCAGTCCGTGCGGAGCCACGCCAAAGGTGACCTTATGTGCCGGGTTGTGCTGGAAACGCCGGTCAAGCTGAATGCTCGTCAGAAAGAGCTGCTGCGGGAATTCGAGGAGAGCCTCGGCGAGAGTACGAGCCATCCCAAGAGCTCTTCCTGGGTGGATTCCGTGAAGCAGTTCTTCGACAACATGACCTAGTATCGTGTCCGGCGCTCTCTCGATTGCCGTTTTGGGTGCCGCAGGGCGCATGGGCCTGCAGACCATCACCCGTATCCATGAAGCTGAAGATCTCGCCCTGAGCTGCGCCCTGGTGCGGCGCGAGAGCGATATCTACGGGCGGGACATCGGTGATCTGGCGGGGCTGGGGACGATCAACGTGGTTGCCGGCTCAACGCTCAGCAACGCCGACGTTCTCATCGACTTTTCCAATGCGCAGGTGCTCGAATACTGGCTTCCTCAGTGTGCGGAGCGCAAGATTCCCGTCGTTTCGGGTACCACCGCGCTCAATAACGCTCAGCAGCTGGCGCTCAGCGAAGCGGCTTCCGAGATCCCTGTTCTCTGGTCGGCCAACATGAGCCCGGGCATCGCCCTGCTCACGCGGCTTTGCCGTGAGGTGGCTAAGGCTCTCGGGGAGCAGGCGGACGTGGAAATTGTCGAGATGCATCACCGGCATAAGAAGGACTCACCATCAGGCACGGCCCTGGCCTTGGCCCAGGCCATCGCCGACGCACGCGGTCAAAACGCCGCAGCTGTCCAGACCGAGCGCCACGGAGCCGACGCGAGCCGGCAGCCGGGCGAGATCGGCGTTGTGGGCCTGCGCGGCGGCGAGGTGGTTGGAGATCATACGGTCCACGTGGCGCTGGAGCATGAGCGCCTGGAGCTGACCCACCGCGCGGGGTCGCGTGCAGCCTTCGTCGACGGCGCGCTGGCGGCGGCCCGCTGGATCGTAAAGCAACCGCCTGGGCGGTACGACCTGACAAACGTCTACGGCCAGGCTGTACTCCCGTAAAAATCTCACCTTTGGCGATAGACGCCAGCTCCGTGCTTGCGTAAACTTCCACGCCCGTGAAGACGCCTTATTTGCTCCGTTCTGACTCGGCCTGCCGTCGCGCTCCGGCCTGTTTTTCGCCCCTTTTATGAGTTCCCGTCCCGCAGTCCTCGCGCTGGCTGACGGCGCCGTTTTTCACGGCCGGGGTCTAGGGCCCGACGGCGTCAGCGACGGCGAGGTGGTGTTCAACACCGCCATGACGGGCTATCAGGAAATTCTGACTGATCCGTCCTACAGTCGGCAGCTTGTGACGCTCACGTGTCCCCACGTCGGAAACACAGGCTGCAACAGCGCCGACCGCGAGAGCGTCGTGCCTGCCGCCGCCGGCCTGATCATCCGTGATCTGCCGCTGCGGGCCAGCAGCTGGCGCAGCGAGTCGGACCTCAGCCAGTACATGCTCGATGAGCAGATCCGCGGCATTTGGGACATCGACACCCGCCACCTGACCCGCCTGCTGCGGGACGGCGGCGCTCAGAACGGCTGTATCGGCGTCGGCGAGGACCTCGATCCGGACGCGCTGGTCGAAAAGGCCCGCAGCTTTCCCGGCCTGAAAGGGATGGATCTCGCGCGGGTAGTGACCACCGCGGAGCGCTACGGTTTCAACGAAGGCAGCTTTGACCTGGAGGCCAACGCGTTTCGGGCGGCCGGGCCTGCCGAGTTCCGGGTGGTGGCTTACGATTTTGGGGTGAAGCGCAATATTCTGCGGCTGCTGGCCGACCGCGGCTGTGAGCTGACCGTGGTGCCCGCCGAGACGCCGGCAGACGAGGTGCTGGCCCTCAAGCCTGACGGCGTATTTCTGTCCAACGGACCCGGCGATCCTGAGCCGTGCGGGTACGCCATCAACGCCATCAAGACGTTTCTGGCCCAGAAGGTGCCGGTCTTCGGCATCTGCCTGGGCCATCAGCTGCTAGCGCTGGCGAGCGGGGCGAAGACCGTCAAGATGAAGTTCGGCCATCATGGGGCCAACCATCCGGTTTGCGAGGTGGCAACCGGCCGAGTGTTCATCACCAGCCAGAACCACGGCTTCGCGGTGGACGAGGAGTCGTTGCCCGATCATCTGACGGCGACGCACCGATCGCTGTTCGATCAGTCGCTGCAGGGCATCCGGCACAACGACTGCCCGGCGTTCGGCTTTCAGGGTCACCCCGAGGCCAGCCCCGGACCCCACGACATTCGCTCGCTGTTCGACGAGTTCATCGTCATGATGAAGGAGCACGCTCGTGCCTAAGCGCGCTGACATCAAAAGCATCCTGATCATCGGTGCGGGCCCGATCGTGATCGGCCAGGCGTGCGAATTCGACTACTCGGGTACGCAGGCCTGCAAGGCGCTGCGAGAGGAGGGGTTCCGCGTCATCCTGGTGAACTCCAATCCGGCCACCATCATGACCGACCCGGAAACGGCTGACGCAGTCTACGTGGAACCCATCACCTGGCGCTCGGTGGAGCGGATCATCGAGGCGGAAAAGCCTGACGCGGTGCTCCCCACCATGGGCGGCCAGACGGCCCTCAACTGCGCCCTGGACCTCGTCAGCAACGGCGTGCTCGACAAGCACGGCGTGCAGCTCATCGGCGCGTCCCCGGACGCCATCGACATGGCGGAAGACCGGGAGCGTTTCGCCGACGCCATGCGGGATATCGACCTTGAGGTCTGCCGCTCGACGATTGTCGGCAGCCTACAAGAGGCGTTGGATCAGCAGCCGCAGTACGGGTACCCGATCATCATCCGGCCTTCGTTCACCATGGGCGGCAGCGGCGGCGGGATTGCCTACAACCGTGAGGAGTTTGTCGAGATCGTCACCCGCGGCCTGGAGCTGTCGCGGACCAATCAGGTGCTGATCGAAGAGTCGGTGCTCGGCTGGAAAGAGTTCGAAATGGAGGTGGTGCGCGACCGGGCCGACAACTGCATCATCATCTGCTCGATCGAGAACCTCGATCCGATGGGGGTGCACACCGGCGACTCCATCACGGTTGCGCCGGCGCTGACCCTGACCGACAAGGAATACCAGCGCATGCGTGACGCCTCGCTGGCGGTGCTGCGCAAGATCGGGGTAGAGACGGGCGGCTCCAACGTTCAGTTTGCGATCAACCCCAAGACCGGGCGAATGATCGTCATCGAGATGAACCCGAGGGTCTCGCGATCCTCGGCCTTGGCCTCCAAGGCCACCGGTTTCCCGATTGCCAAAGTGGCGGCGAAGCTGGCGGTGGGCTACACGCTGGACGAGCTGGCCAACGAGATCACCGGCGGCGCGACGCCCGCGTCGTTTGAGCCCGCGATCGATTATGTCGTCACCAAGATCCCGCGCTTCGCCTTCGAGAAGTTTGCGAACGCGGACGCGCGGCTGACCACCCAGATGAAGTCGGTGGGGGAGGCGATGGCCATCGGCCGGACGTTCTCCGAGTCGCTGCAGAAGGCGATGCGGAGCCTCGAGACCGGCTGTGACGGGCTGACCCCCATCCTGGAGTCTCAGGACGAAGCGTCCCGCGATCAGCTGACCCGCGAGCTGGGTCAGCCGGGACCGGACCGAATTCGCTACGTGGCTGACGGGTTCCGCTTTGGCTATTCGCTGGAGGACCTGCACCGCCTGACGGCCATCGACCCGTGGTTTCTCGCGCAGATCGAGCGCCTGATCCACATGGAGCAAACGCTTCAGGAGAAGGGGATCGAGTATCTGACGGCTGAGCGCCTGACCGAATATAAGCGCCTCGGCTTCTCGGACGCCCGGATGGCCGATCTGCTCAGCAGCGATGAAAAGGCGGTGCGCCACCTGCGCCACTCGCTGAATATCCGGCCCGTCTACAAGCGCGTGGACTCGTGCGCCGCGGAGTTTTCGTCCGCCACGGCCTACATGTACTCCACCTACGAGCAGGTCTGTGAGTCGGATCCGACCGACCGGCGCAAGATCATGGTGCTCGGGGGCGGGCCCAACCGGATCGGGCAGGGCATCGAGTTCGACTACTGCTGCGTGCACGCCGCGCTGGCGCTGCGGGACGACGGCTTTGAGACCATCATGGTCAACTGCAACCCCGAGACCGTCTCCACCGACTACGACACCTCCGACCGCCTCTACTTCGAGCCGCTTACGCTCGAGGACGTGCTGGAGATCGTGGCCCTCGAGAAGCCCGAGGGCGTCATCGTCCAGTTTGGCGGCCAGACGCCGCTCAAGCTCGCGCGCGCCCTGGAGGCGGCCGGCGTGCCGATCATCGGCACCCAGCCCGACAGTATCGATCTGGCGGAAGACCGGGAGCGGTTCCAGCGCCTGCTGAAAGATCTGGACCTGCGCCAGCCCGCGAACCGCACGGCCCGCAACGCCGAAGAGGCGCTCGCGCTGGCCCGGGAAATTGGCTACCCGCTGGTCGTTCGGCCCTCCTACGTCCTCGGCGGGCGTGCGATGGAAATCGTCTACGGCGAAAGTGACCTGAAGCGCTACATGTCCGAGGCCGTGAGGGTATCGAACGATTCACCGGTGCTGCTCGATCGGTTTCTGGATCACGCCACCGAGGTGGACGTCGACGCAATCTGCGACGGCGAGAAGGTGGTGATCGGCGGCATCATGGAACACATTGAGGAGGCGGGTGTCCACTCCGGCGACTCGTCCTGCTCGCTTCCGGCTCACTCGCTGAGCACCGGCATGCAGGACAAGCTGCGCGACCAGGTCGAGAAGATGGCCCACGCGCTCAAAGTGGTTGGGCTCATGAATACGCAGTTCGCGATTCAGGGTGACACCATCTTTGTCCTGGAGGTCAATCCGCGCGCCTCGCGGACCGTGCCGTTTGTGTCGAAGGCCTGTGGGGTGCAGCTTGCGAAGGTTTCAGCCCGGTGTATGGCAGGCCAGTCGCTCGCCAGCCAGGGCATCACGGGTGAGATTGTGCCGGATTTCTTTTCGGTCAAAGAGCCCGTGTTCCCCTTCCTCAAGTTTCCCGGCGTGGACCCGCTGCTGGGCCCGGAGATGCGTTCAACGGGCGAAGTTATGGGCATCGGCCGATCGTTCGGGTCCGCTTACGCCAAGGCAAAGGTGGGGGCCGGCGTGGTGATGCCGACCAGCGGCCAGGCGTTTATCAGCGTGCGCGACGCCGACAAGTCGCGAGTGCTGTCGCTGGGCCGGGATCTGATCAAAAAAGGCTTCAGCCTCATTGCGACCGACGGCACCTGGAAGGCGCTGGTGGCTGCGGGCATCGACTGTGAGCGGATCAACAAGGTCCAGGAAGGCCGTCCGCACATCGTCGACATTATCAAGAACAACGAAGTGCAGTTTATCTGCAACACGACCGAAGGACGCCGAGCGATTCAGGATTCCTTCTCCATTCGCCGGGAGGCTTTGAACTTCCGGGTCAACTATTCAACGACCGTTGCGGGCGCCCGTGCCACGCTGCACGCGCTAGACTACCTGGAGAAAACCCGGGTCAATGCGCTGGGCGACCTGCATCAGGAGCTGCAAAAATGAGACGTCCACCCGTCACCAAGGCAGGCGCCGAGCGCCTCCGCAAAGAGCTCGACCGGCTGAAATCCGAAGAGCGCCCCGCCGTGATCAACGCAATTGCCGAGGCCAGGGCCCACGGCGACCTCAAGGAAAACGCCGAGTATCACGCTGCTAAAGAGCAGCAGGGGTTCATCGAGGGCCGCATTTCCGATCTTGAGCGGACGCTGTCGAACGCCGAAGTCATTGATGTCGCCAAGCTCAACCCGGGTGCCAGGGTCGTTTTTGGTGCGCTGGTGGAGCTTGAGGACCTGGAGTCGGGTAAACAGCTCAAGTATCAGATCGTCGGCGATATCGAGGCCGATATCCAGAAACAGCTCATCTCCGTGAGTTCACCCATTGCCCGCGCGCTCATCGGTAAAGAAGAAGGCGACGTTGTGGACGTGGTGGCGCCGGGCGGTGAGCGTGAATACGAGATCCTGAGCGTTTCCTACAGCTCCTGAATTGCGCATTCGGCGACGGGAAATACCGCGTGAAAACAACGAGCTACGCGGTAAACTTCATCCGGTTTTAGAGCGTGTTTATCTCGCTCGCGGGGTCCATCGGCTCGACGATCTCAACCACGGGCTGGGTCGGCTTCACCATCGGGAGATGCTCGGTGGTCTCAGTGAGGCCGCATCCCTGACGGCTGACGCCATCACCCAGGACCAGCGGATTGTGATCGTCGGCGACTTCGACGCTGACGGAGCCACCGGCAGCGCCCTGGCCATGCGGGGCTTAAGCGCTCTTGGGGCCGCCGATTTGCATTTTCGCGTTCCCAATCGGTTTGCTGACGGCTATGGGCTGACGCCCAGCCTGGTTGATCACCTGCGTGACCTTGCTCCGGACCTGATTGTGACGGTCGACAACGGCGTAGCCAGCCTCGCCGGCGTTGCCGCCGCCCGGGACCTGGGCATCAAGGTGGTTATTACCGACCACCACCTGCCGGGCCCTACGCTCCCCGCAGCAAATGCCGTAGTCAATCCCAATCTGCCGGGCGATCAGTTCCCCTCCAAACATCTGGCTGGGGTGGGCGTGATGTTCTACCTGATGGCGGCGGTGCGGGCTGAACTGGTCAGCCGCGGGGTGGCCAGAGCAGGAGAGGTCAAGCTGGGCCGCTGGCTGGATCTTGTGGCGCTGGGGACGGTGGCGGACCTGGTTCACCTAGATGCAAACAACCGGATTCTGGTCGAGAACGGCCTACGGCGGATGCGCGCCGGGCGCTGCGTGCCCGGCATTACGGCGCTGGCGCAGGCGGCGGGGCGAGATCTCGGTCGTGCAACGGCCGCGGACCTGGGATTTGGGCTGGCGCCGAGGCTGAACGCGGCGGGTCGGCTGGAAGACATGGCCGCAGGCATCGAATGTTTGATCACCGATGATCCGGCACGCGCGGCGGAACTGGCCGCCGAGCTCGACAGCCTCAACAGCGAGCGGCGAAACCTGCAGGACGACATGCAGGCACAGGCCCAGGCAGCGGCCGACGGGCTCGCCGCGGCGCCGGGGTGGTCCGAGCGGTTTTCCCTTTGTCTTCGCGACGCCCACTGGCATCAGGGCATCGTTGGCTTGGTGGCATCGCGGCTGAAGGACCGCCACCATCGCCCGGTGGTGGCCTTTGCGCCCGAAGCGCCCGGTGCTGACGCATGGAAAGGCTCAGCGCGGTCGATCCGGGGCTTTCATATCCGCGACGCCATCGCCGAGGTAGATGCGCGCGAGCCCGGCCTGATCCGACGGTTTGGCGGCCACGCGATGGCCGCAGGTCTTACGCTCCCCGAAAGCGGCCTGGCGGCGTTCGAGCGCGCGTTCGAGGCGGTGGCGGCCCAGCGTCTGGAGCCCGACCAGCTCACTCAGACGCTACGCAGCGACGGCCCGCTGAGCGCTGGTGACCTCACTGCCGAGCTGGCTCAGGCGCTGGCAAGCGGCGGGCCCTGGGGGCAGGGGTTTGCGGAACCCCAGTTCGACAATCCCGTGAGCGTGGTGACGCTGCGCGGCGTCGGGCGCGGGCACAGCAAGATGCGGGTCAAGCTGGACGGTGTTGAGGTTGAGGCCATCGCGTTCGGCTATGACGCAGACCAGGTGCGCGATCTGGGTCATGCGCTGCACCTGGTGTTTGCGCTGGAGCTGAACGAATTCCGCGGCCGACAGTCGCTCCAGCTGAACGTTCGGCACCTCCAGCCGGCCTGAGCGGCCGGCGCCGTAAGCCCCTAAACCGACGGCGAAATCAGGCACCTGGCTCTGCTACAATACGCGGCTTTTTGGCGCGCAGGATAAAGACAATGGAACTGGGTCCGCTCAAAGCTCAACTGGACGATATTGCGACGCGCGAGGCCGCGCTCAGGGGGTATCTTTGACTACGCTGAAAAGCGCGAACGTCTGGACGAAGTCAACCTGGAGCTGGAAAACCCGGAGATCTGGAACGACCCCGAGCGCGCGCAGCAGCTCGGCCAGGAGCGTTCCCGCCTGAGCGGCGTCATCGAGACGCTGGACGAGATCAGTCAGGGGGTGGCCGACGCGGTTGATCTGCTCGAAATGGCTGAGGCTGAAGACGACGAAGAGACCGTCACTGCCGTTGAGCAGGACGCGGCCCGGCTGGAAAAATCGACCGCCGCACTGGAATTCCAGCGGATGTTCTCCGGCGACATGGACGCCGGCAACGCGTTTATCGACGTGCAGGCGGGGTCCGGCGGTACCGAAGCGCAGGACTGGGCAGAGATGCTCCTGCGCATGTACCTGCGCTGGTGCGAGCGTCACGGCTGGGATACGGAGCTCATCGAATGTTCCGCCGGAGATGTGGCCGGCATCAAGAGCGCCACCATTCACGTCAAGGGTGACTACTGCTTCGGCTGGGCGCGCACCGAAACCGGCGTACACCGCCTGGTTCGCAAGTCGCCCTTCGATTCGGGCAACCGGCGCCACACCTCTTTTGCCGCGGTCTTCGTGTCACCGGAGATCGATGACTCGATCGAGATCGATATCAATCCGGCCGACCTGCGAATCGACGTGTACCGCGCCAGCGGCGCGGGCGGGCAGCACGTAAACCGGACGGAGTCCGCGGTTCGGATCACGCACCTGCCGACCAACGTTGTGGTGCAGTGCCAGAACGATCGCAGCCAGCACAAGAACAAGGCGACGGCCATGAAGCAGCTCAAGGCCCGGCTGTTTGAGCTGGAAATGCAGAAGCAGCAGGCGGACCAGCAGGCAGCGGAAGACGCCAAGTCGGACATCGGCTGGGGCAGCCAGATCCGCTCCTATGTGCTGGACCAGTCCCGCATCAAAGATCTGCGGACCGGCCACGAAACCGGCAACACGCAGGCGGTGCTGGACGGCGATCTGGACAACTTTATTGAAGCGAGCCTGAAGCAGGGACTATGAGCGACGATTCCAGCAAGCAGCAACCCGAAGACGAAAACAGGCTGATCGCCGAGCGGCGACAGAAGCTCGCGGAGCTTCGCGAGGCAGGCATTGCCTATCCGAACGGATTCACGCCGGCCAATCGGTGCAGCGAGCTTCGAGAACGGTTCGGTGAGCACACCAAGGAGGCGCTCGAAGAGGGCGCGTTTGAGGTCAGCCTCGCCGGCCGGCTGATGGCCCGGCGGGTGATGGGCAAAGCCAGCTTCGCCACGCTGCGCGACGGGTCGGGTGATTTGCAGCTATTCCTGCAGCGCGACGGGCTGCCGGAGGGCGTGTACGCGCAGTTCAAGCGCTGGGACCTCGGCGACGTGGTTGGCATGTCCGGCGTGATGTATCGCACGGACAAGGGTGAGCTGTCGGTGGCGGTCAGCGAGCTGAAGTTGCTCAGCAAATGCCTGCGGCCGCTGCCGGAGAAGTTTCACGGCCTGACCGATCAGGAGATGCGCTATCGGCAGCGCTATGTCGACCTGATCGTCAACGAAAAATCTCGCGCGGTGTTTCGTCAGCGCACGGCCATTGTGAAATATATCCGGGAATTCTTCGAGGCGCGCGAGTTCCTCGAGGTGGAAACGCCGATGATGCACTACATCGCCGGCGGGGCCGCAGCGAAGCCGTTTACCACGCACCACAACGCCCTGGATTTGGACCTCTATCTACGCGTCGCACCGGAGCTTTACCTGAAGCGCCTGACGGTCGGTGGCTTCGAGCGCGTGTTCGAGATCAACCGGAACTTTCGAAACGAGGGGGTCTCTACCCGGCATAACCCCGAGTTCACGATGCTGGAGTTCTACTGGGCCTACGCGACCTACCACGATCTGATGGACCTCACCGAGGCGCTGCTTCGGGGTCTGGCTGAGCACGTGCTGGGGCAAACCTCGCTGTTCTATCAGGATCAGGCGCTGGACTTTGGCCAGCCGTTTACCCGGCTGTCGGTCGCGCAGGCGGTGCTCGACTACAACTCGGACATTCAGGAGAACGAGCTCCGCGACGTCGCGGCGCTGCGCCGGCACGCGGAGCGTCTGCAAATCCCCGTCGAGGACACCTGGGGCTGGGGCAAGCTGCAGATCGAGATCTATGAAAAAACGGTTGAGGGCAACCTGATCCAGCCGACCTTCATCACCGACTACCCGACCGAGGTGTCTCCGCTCTCTCGCTGCAGCGACAGCGATCCGGAGCTGACGGATCGCTTCGAGCTGATCATCGCCGGCCGGGAGATCGCCAACGGCTTCTCTGAGCTCAATGACCCGGAGGACCAGGCGCGGCGCTTTCAGCAGCAGGTGGCCAACAGCGAAGCGGGTGACGAGGAGGCGATGCAGTACGACGCCGACTACGTCCGTGCCCTGGAATACGGCATGCCGCCGGCGGCGGGGGAGGGGATCGGCATCGATCGGCTGGTGATGCTGCTGACCGACTCAGCGTCGATCCGGGATGTCCTGCTGTTTCCCTACATGCGCCCGGAGAAAATTCAGTGACGCGCAGCCGCCATCGCGGCGGTGGCGACGACGGCTGCTGATCCCGTGACCGCGCTGCGCACCATTCTCCACGTGGACATGGATGCGTTTTACGCGTCGGTTGAACAGCGCGACAACCCCGAGCTGCGAGGCAAACCGCTGGTGGTCGGCGGGGCCGGCGCGCGGGGTGTGGTGGCTGCCGCAAGCTACGAGGCGCGTCGCTTCGGCATCCACTCGGCGATGCCGGTATCGCGGGCCCGTCGGCTGTGCGCGGACCTCCTGATTGTGCCAAACCGGATGGGGGTCTACGCCGAGGTTTCGCGCCAGGTGTTTGAGGTCTTTCACCGCTACACGCCGCTCGTCGAAGCCCTGTCGCTCGACGAAGCGTTCCTCGACGTGACCGCCAGCAAAAAGCTCCACGGAAGCGGAACAGACATCGCCACCAAGATCCGGCGGGCAATAGAGGAAACGCTCAACCTGACCGCCTCGGTCGGCGTCGCCAGCAACAAGTTCCTGGCGAAGGTCGCTTCGGACCTCGACAAGCCCGATGGCTTAACGGTGGTGCCCCATCCGCCGCAGCCGTTCCTTGACCCGCTGCCGGTCAGGAGAATCTGGGGCGTGGGCAAAAAGGCCGCCGAGCGACTCGAGACCATTGGAGTCACGACCATCGGTGACCTGCGGCGGCAGCCGGACGGGCGCCTTCGGTCGCTGCTGGGTAGACACGCTGACCGCCTGAGCGAACTGGCGCAGGGGCTCGATGAGCGGCCGGTGGTGCCGGACCGCGAGGACAAGTCGGTCAGCCATGAGCAAACCTACGGCACCGATCTGACCGAATTCGAAGCCTGTGATCGACAGCTCCTGAGCCTCGCCGCGGCGGTTGGCGCGCGGCTGCGGCGCAAGGGCATCTGCGGGCAGGTCGTCCGGGTCAAGATTCGCCTGTCGGATTTCACCACGCTCAGCCGCCAGCTTTCGCTGCACACGGCGGTCGACGACGATCAAAGCATCAGCCGCGCGGCCCGCGGACTGTTCAAACGGTGGTGGCGTCGCCACCCGGACTGCGCGATTCGCCTGCTGGGTGTGGGTGTGAGTCAGCTAAAGGAAAGCCAGCGCCAGGACGATCTGTTCGGTCCAAGCGAGGCGGCAACCATCGACAAGCTGAAAGACCGGATCAGCGAGCGTTTTCAAGACGCTGGACTCAAACCGGCGACGCTGGTCAAGCCGCCGGCCAAAGACCAAGATGAGTAGTCAACGGGTATACTGACGAGTCATGCTCAAACAGAAAGACATCGGCACCCGCTATCGCCGCATGAGTCTCCGCGCGGAGGTGGTTGTGCTGCGTCAGGGTGAGCTGTGGGATAGCGAGATCGTCGATATCTCCGCCAGCGGGCTGCTGATGCGCCGACCGGAGGGCTGGGAAGGATCCCTCGGCGACGAGATGAGCGTCGAGCTGCTGCTCGCCGAGCAGAAGACGATCGCCCTATTCGGCAAGGTTGTCCGCTACGACCAGGAGAACGTCGGCCTCGAGTTCTCCCACATTCCGCCGGAAAGCGAGGTGCCCCTGTGGACGCTGCTGGGCGAATACGCCGACGCCCTCGACGCCGAGCGCAGCGTCGAGTAACGCCTACTGATTATCGCGCAGCTCGCGGCGCAGGATCTTGCCGACGTTGGTTTTCGGCAGTTCGTCCATAAAGACCACCACCCGCGGGACCTTGTAGCCGGTCAGATGTTCCTTGCAGTAGTCGCGCAGGGCCTTTTCCGTCAACTCGGGATCTTTCTTGACCACACAGATCTTGACCACCTCGCCCGACTTCTCGTCGGGCTGACCGATGGCCGCCACCTCGACGACGCCGGGATGGGCGGCGACTACGTCCTCAATCTCGTTGGGGTAAACGTTGAAGCCCGAGACCAGGATCATGTCCTTCTTGCGGTCGACGATCTTGAAGAACCCGTCTTCGGTCATGACCGCCATGTCCCCGGTGCGAAGGTAGCCGTCGTCGGTCATGACCTTGGCCGTTTCCTCCGGCCGCTGCCAGTATCCCTGCATGACCTGCGGACCTTTGATACACAGCTCGCCCGACTCGCCGGGGGGCAGATCGTTGCCGTCCTCGTCTTTGATGACCGCTTCGGTCGACGAGATCGGCAGGCCGATATAGCCGTTGTATTCCTGCATGTGGACGGGGTTGATGCACGCGCCAGGCGAGGTCTCGGTCAGGCCGTACGCTTCCACCAGGGGGCAGCCCGTTACCTCTTTCCAGCGTTCGGCGACCGCCCGCTGAACCGCCATGCCGCCGCCGAGGGTCACCTTCAGGGTTGAGAAGTTCAGGTCCGAAAAACGCGGGTGATTGAGGAGGCTGTTGAACAGGGTGTTGACGCCGGTCAGCGTGGTGAACGGGATCTTGGCGAGCTCATCGACAAAGCCGTCCATATCCCGCGGATTGGTGATCAGGTGGTTGTGGGCGCCAAACTTCATGTACACCAGGCAGTTCGATGTAAGCGCGAAGATGTGATACAGCGGCAGCGCGGTAATAATGACTTCTTGCCCCGGTTCGATGGCCGTTCCAACCCAGGCTGAGGACTGCTGCATGTTCGCAACGATGTTCCCATGGGAAAGCATGGCGCCTTTCGCCAAGCCCGTGGTGCCGCCGGTGTACTGGAGAAACGCCAGGCTGTTGTGATCGAGCTCAGCCTTGGCCAGCGAGTGACGCTGACCTTTGGCCAGCGCGTCGTTGAACCATGTTGCGGTGCCAATGCCGTGGGCCGGGACCAGTTTCTTGACCTTGCGGACGACAAAATTGGTTATTTGACGCTTGGGGAAATCCAGGCTGTCCCCCAGAGCGGTCAGCAACACATGCTTGACGCCCGTTTCGGGCAGCACCTTCTCCAGCGTGGCCGCAAAATTCTCCAGCGCCAGCACCGCCACGGCGCCGGAATCATTGAGCTGGTGCTTGAGCTCACGGGCGGTGTAGAGGGGATTGGTGTTGACCACCGTCAATCCGGCCCGGAGCGCCCCAAACAGCACCACAGGGTACTGAAGCAGATTCGGCATCATGATCGCCATCCGATCGCCGGCCTGTAGGCCGAGCTCGTGCTTCAGGTAGGCGCCGAACTGCGTGCTGAGTCGGTCCAGATCCCGGTAGCTCAGCGTCTTGCCCATGTTGCTGTACGCCGGGCGATCGGCAAACCTTGCGACAGTCTGTTCGAGCACGTCCACGATGGAGTCGAACTCGCTGATGTCGATGAATTCCGGTACGCCTTCGGTGTAGTTGGATAGCCAGGGTTTCAAGGTGTCGTCCGCCGTATGTGTGGGTCAAACCCGGTAGGATAACACTGAGGCGGGCGCGTCAGCAGCGTCTGATAATCAACCGGATTTCTGTGGTCCAGGTGGCAGCAATTGTAGGATTTTGGCGCTAGACTCCGCCCTTCGGATCATTCATTGAGAGTAGGGCAGACCAGCCATGTGGAAAAAAGACGAAAGTGACAAATCCAGCGCTCCTCCGTTCGCCGAGGCCAGCAGTCAGGACAGCGGCGGCGCCGCAAGCTTTTCGACCGCTCCACCGGCCGTCATCGGCAGCTCGCTGACGGTCAACGGCAACATCGCCGGCACGGAAGACCTGCTGGTGGAAGGCAAGGTGGAAGGGGACATTTCGCTGCCTGATAACGTGGTGACCGTCGGTGGCAGCGGCGTGGTGAAAGCCCACATCAAAGCTGCTGTGATCATCGTCGAAGGCCGGGTCGAAGGTGATCTGGTCGGGGAAGAGCAGATCGAAGTGCGCCGTTCCGGTCATGTTTTGGGTAACATACAGGCTCCGAGAGTGGGGCTGGAAGACGGGGCCCAGTTCAAGGGCAATATCGACATGTCGCCCAAGAACCGACCCGCCGCAGCGCCAGCCCCGGCAGCCAAAAAAGACTCAGGTGACAATGCCAAACCTGCTGGCCAGACTACTGACGCGAAGCTTCCCGGGAAAGTCTGAAACACAGTTTCAACCGTTGGGTCCGGACCCCTCGGACCCCTCTCCTGATCAGCCCGCCGGCTATGAGTCGCGGGCCTTTAAGCTCTGGACCGAGAGCCTCGCGCAAAGCGGGCTCGAGTCGCCGCGGGTTCTGGACCTCGGCAAGGTCCACGCGCGGACGTTGAGCTTTTTCCAGGACCTCGGCGCGAGCTTTGGCGTCATGGACCTGGACATCTCGCTGAAGGGGACTGCCTTCGAGATGGCCCTGGAGGCCTACCGCGACTGGGGTCCTTTTGACGGCGTCCTGGCCTGGGACCTGCCCAACTACATGGACGCTGACGAACTTGGCGTGCTCGGCGCCTGGCTGGAAGCCCACACCAGCAGGCCATGCCCGCTGCTGGTTTGTATGGCCACCAGAACGCCCTATGCCGATTTTCCGGGCCGCTACAGCGTGCTCGACGAATCCACCCTGCAGGTGGATCCGGGAACCAGCGAAGCGACCCGCACCGATCGTCATATTCCCAACGTTCTGAAGCGCGCCTGGCCCGGGTTTTCCCCGAACCGCTCCTTTTTGCTGCGCAACGGCATGCAGGAATTTGTGCTTACCCGGTCACCGCTTTCATAATGGGGCCGCCGAGGGGGCGGCGCTGATCGCTGAGCCGCCTGGCAACGGTGAGCGAACAGCTCTTAAAGACTTGATTTACGGCACAGCAAAGGGGCGCGCCAATGGGCGAACAGTCAGTCGATTCCGCAGTTAGCGAACAGGTCAAGCGCGACTTCATGAAAGCGCTGCTCACGGACCTGCGCGCGCTGAAGGAGATGCTCAACCAGGGGCTGTTCGAAACGGGGATTCGACGGATCGGTGCAGAGCAGGAGATGTTCCTGGTCGATCATGCGCGCAAACCCAGCATGACCGCCGAGCAGATGATGGAGGTGATCACCGACAAGCGGTTCACCTTCGAGCTGGGCAAGTTCAATCTCGAGGCCAACCTCTCGCCGCTGGAGCTGGGCGGAAACTGCCTCAGAAAGATGGAGAACGAAGCCCTGGAGGTGATGGCCATCGCGCGCAGTGCGGCCGCCTCCCGAAATGAAGACGTTGTGCTCTGCGGCATTCTGCCGACGCTCGCTGAGTCGCATCTGAGCCTCGATTCCATGGTCCCGATGCCCCGCTACAGGGCGCTCAACGACGCCATCCGCCAGCTGCGCGGGTCGCAGTTCAATCTGGATATCGAGGGGCCGGACCGGCTTGATCTCACCCACGATAACGTGATGCTCGAAGCCTGCAATGCGTCGTTCCAGATTCACTTCCAGGTGGCGCCGGACGAGTTTGCCAACCTTTATAACGTCGCCCAGGCCATCACGGCTCCGGTGCTGGCGGCCAGCGTGAATTCGCCCACGCTGCTGGGCAAACGCCTGTGGCAGGAATCACGCATCGCCGTGTTTGAACATTCCATCGACGCGCGCTCCGACGTTCACCGCTCTCGCGGCCTGCAGCCCCGGGTGCACTTCGGCGATCACTGGATCAACAACTCAGTGCTGGAAATTTTCCAGGAGGACATCGCGCGTTTTCGGGTGGTGCTGACCGCGGACTCGGAAGACGATCCGATGGAGGAGATCGCCAACGGCAGGGCGCCTTCGCTGCGAGCACTGCGACTTCACAACGGCACAATCTACCGCTGGAACCGCGCCTGCTACGGCATCACCGAAGGCAAACCGCATCTGCGAATCGAGCACCGCGTGCTGCCGTCCGGTCCTACCGTGCTGGACGAGGTGGCCAACGCGGCGCTTTTCTACGGCCTGATGTCGGACATGGCCGATGAAGCCGAGGAGATCACGCAGCGTCTGAAGTTCGAGGACGCTAGATCAAACTTCTTTGCCGCGGCAACCAACGGCCTGCGCTCCCAGTTCACCTGGCTGGACGAAGAAGGCCTCAGCGCCGTTGACCTGCTGGCCAAACACCTGCTGCCGCGGGCCCGGTCCGGGCTCGAGCGTGTGGGCATCGACAGCGCCGACATCGACCGCTACATCGGCGTCATCGAGCGGCGGGTGGAAACGCGGCAAACCGGCGCTCGCTGGGTGCTCAGTTCGCTCGAGGCCATGGGTTCCGGACGAACCACCGACGAGCGGATGCGCAATCTGACCGAGGCCATTGTGGTGAACCAGCGGCACGAAACGCCGGTCAGCGACTGGCCTATCGCCCAGGTTGCGGCGAACCTTGACTGGCGCGACAGCTACCGGTCCGTCAGCCAGTTCATGACGACCGACCTGTTTACGGTCCGGGCAGACGACCTGGTGGACTTTGCCGCCAGCCTGATGGAGTGGAAGCACATCCGGCATGTGCCCGTCGAGGACGACAGTGGCGAACTCGTCGGCCTGGTTTCACACCACGACCTCCTGCGGATCATTGCGCGTGGCCTCAAAGAGGATAACCAGTCGGCCCCGGTGCGGGACATCATGGAGCCGGACCCGTTCTGCGTGACCCCGGATTGCAAAACGGTGGACGCCATCCGCTACATGCGCGACCGGGAAATCGGCTGTCTGCCGGTGGTCAAAGACCGCAAGCTGGTGGGGGTGGTGACCTCAGCGGATCTAATCGATGTGGCTGGCCAGATGCTGGAGACCATCCTTGAGGATCAGTAGGCGGAACTGCCCGCCGTCGGGACAGACCTGAGTGACTGAAGCGCCAGCGCTGCGTGGGATCAAACGCCTGCGCACTCTTCTAATAATGCTGCCTCGCGCCGCGGCGGTGGCGATGCTTGCAGCGGCGGGTTTGCTGGCCGGGTGCGAGCGTGCGCCAGCGGAGCAGCGTCTCCGAGAGACCATCAGCGCCATGCAGGAAGCGGCGGAAAACGGCGACCGCGGGGCGTTCATGGATCGGGTGGACGACAACTTCGGCGGTCAGCGGGGACAGTTTGATCGGCGGTCGCTCGACAGCATCCTGCGAATTCAGCTGATGACCCACCAGAACATCACCAGCACCATCACGGACCTGAATCTGACCCTGATGGATACGCGCGCCACGACCACGATGAAGGTTCTGGTGACCGGCGGGCCGAGAGCCTGGCTGCCCGAAAACGCCGAGTTTCTGGACGTGACGGCCGGCTGGGTCGATACGGACGACGGCTGGCGGCTGATCAGCGCCGACTGGCGATGACGCTCTTTTACGCGGCCGCCTGCCAAACCAATTTCCCCAATCCGGTCCATCGAAGGGAGATCGCCTCGCGGGTGGACCGGATGTGCACCATCATCCGCCAGACGGTTGAAGGCTACGGGCCTTTTTACGACGTGCGCCTGTTCAGCTTCCCCGAGTTTGCCCACGCCGCGCCGATTCACGACACGCCGTCAGCGCTGCTCAAACACCTGGCTGTTGAGGTACCCAACGAGCACACCGAGCGGTACCACGAGCTGTGTCGCGAGCTGAACATTTATTTGCAGTCGGGAAGCTTCCTGGAGGTGGATCCGCGCTGGCCGTCGCACGTGTTCAACACGACCGTGCTCATCGGCCCCGACGGCCTGCTGCTGAAATACCGCAAGGTTAACCCCTGGATTCCCTGGGAAGTGCACGCAAGCCCGCACGACGTTGCCGATTACCCGGATCCGCTGTTTCCGGTGGCCGAGACCGAAATCGGTCGAATCGGGGTGGCGATCTGCTACGACTGGCTGTTCCCCGAGGTGCTGCGTCAGCTCACGTTTAACGGCGCGGAAATCCTGGTGCGCGTGTCTGCCTACATGGACCCTTGGGGGACGGCTTCGCCGCTCGATTGGTGGACGCTGGTCAATCGAACCCGAGCCCTCGAAAATACCGCCTACGTCGTGGCTTCAAACCAGGCGGCGGATATGAAAAACTACCCGCCTTTTGGGTGGCCCGGCGGCAGCATGGTGGTGGATTACGACGGCCGACTGCTTGCTCAGGCGGACCCTGGGCCCGGCGAAAAAGTGGTCGTGGCGCCGATCAACATCGGCCAGCTCCGCGAGGAGCGTGAGCGCCGCCAGGGTCACGACATGCGGGCCCACACGCGTAGCGAAGCTTACCCGTATCTGAAGCAGCCTGGGCTGACCCCAGCACACGCCTGGCGGGACGGTCAGGAACAGGAAATACGTATTGAATCCCTCAAGCAGCGAATTGTCCAAAGCAAGACGTCCTGACGACCGACGACCGCTGCTGCTTTATCTGATTGATTTGATGTACCGCATTGAATTGTTCCGGGGCCACGCTGACCAGCGGCGTTCCGCTCCCTTATTTTCCGGCCTGATCTCTCGGCTCACGACGCGGCGGCATGGGCTGTTGGCTGCCTGTTTGCTGGCACTCAGCGCCTGCGGCGGAGCGCCGGAAGAGGATCCGGACCTCCAGGCGCTCAACAATCGCGGCGTTGCGCTGATGGGGCGCTTCGACTACCCCGGGGCGGCAGACACCTTTCGAGAGCTGTTCACCCAGGCGCCCGACTGGGCACTGGCGCGCGTCAACCTGGCGGTGGCGACGCTGAACCGGCAAAACCCCGGCGACGAGGAGGCAGCCCTGGCGCTGCTCGAGCCGCTGCTTGAGGTGGCCGGGCCCGAGCAGGCTCGCGCAAACTTTATGGCCGGTATTCTGCACTTCAACCAGGGGCGGACCGAGGCGGCCCTGACGCGTTTTCGCTCGGCTTCAAACCTCGTGCCGGACGACGCCTACGCCAACTATTTTCTTGGCCAGGTCTTGCTGCAGACCGGCTCCGCGGAGCAGGCGCTCGAGCGTTTCGAAACCGCCGGCCGCCTGAACGGCTACCTGCGAAGCGCTTTCTACGGCCAGTTTCTGGCGCGTCAGCGCCTGGGCCAGCGTCAGGAGGCGAGGGCCGCACTGGCGGTCTACGAGCGGCTTGAGAACAACCCGCAGAGTCGGTTGGCTGAGATCAAGTACACCCGCATGGGGCCACTGGCGATGGCCCGCCCGGTGACGCCGCCGGGTCAAGGTGCGTCGCCGTTATCCGCCGGCCAGCTGGTTCGTAAGAGCACGCCCGACGGGCCGCTCTTCGGCGATCCCGTGCAAATCGCTTCGGATGTGTTGGCGCTTCAAGGCAGCGCGCTGGCGCAGGCCGCTGACGGGGATCTAACGCTCACCCTGACGCTGATCGGTGAGGACGCTCTCTGGTCGTGCAGCCTGAGCGAGTGCGCGCCGCTGGCAGGCCCGGGTGCTGTCGTTCGGGCCGCGGCGTGGGGTGATATGGACGGAGACGGCTCGGCGGATCGGCTGCTGCTGACCCCCGACGGGCTTTGGCTCCAGCAGGCGGACGCCACAGGTTGGCTTGCGTTGCTGCCGGATGATTCGGAGCCGTCGGCCGGGGGCTGGGAGGATCTGGCGGTGCTCGATGCGGACCACGACGGCGATCTGGACGTGTTGCTGATCGGCGCTGAACGCCCCGCAATGCTGGTCAGCAACAACGGCGACGGCAGCTATCGGCGGCTGGACGACTATCTGCCGCCGCTGATTCCCGCTCGACAGGTGCTCGCCGCTGATCTGGACCAGGACCGCGACCTGGATCTCGTGCTTGTGGGAGAGCAGGGTCAGCAGGTGCTGCTGAATGATCGGCTCTGGCGCTACTCGGCACCTTCGGATGAGCTGCCCCCCTGGGTTCAGAGCCCGGTGCTGGCCTTGATGCTCGCAGATCTGGATGTGGACGGTCGGCTTGAGGCGATTGCGGTCGGGGCTGACGAGGTCGCCATCTGGCGGGACGGGGAGCAGGGCTGGGCGGCTGATCCGTCGGTGGGTCACGGCTTCGATCAGCCCGAGCGTTTTTTGCTCAAGGATTTTGTTGGTACAGGCGTACCGCAGCTCCTGGTGGGCGATGCGCAGCGCTGGACGCTGCTAGCGCTCAATGACGGCCGGCGGCTGGCGGAGGGTGCAGGGCGCGTCCTGGCACCGATCGTGAGCGATGCCGCGGCGGGCCCCGGCCTGCTGCTCGCCACGGAGCAGTCGGTGACCTATCTGCCCCCGGGAAGCGGCCGGTTCGCGTTTGCGGCCCTGGCCCTGTCCGGCCTGACCGATCCCGGTCAGTCGATGCGCTCCAACGCGAGCGGCCTTGGAACCCGGGTGGTCGCTCAGACCGCTTCGCACTGGCAGGTGCTCGGGAGCGCCTCGACCGTTGCCGCACCGGGCCAGAACCTGCAGCCGGTGACGGTCGGTTTGGGTGGTGCTGACGCGCTGGCGGCGGTGACCCTGGACTGGTCTGACGGCGTGTACCAGACCGAGGTGGACCTCGGTCCCGGCCTGCATACCATCACCGAAACCCAGCGGCAGCTGGCGAGCTGTCCGGTGCTCTTCCAGTGGGACGGTCAGAGTTACCGGTTTGTGACTGACGTGCTGGGCGTCGGCGGAATGGGCTTTAACCTGGGCTTTGGTGAGTACGCTGCGCCGCGACCCTGGGAAAAGCTGCTTATCGACGCACCCGATAAGGGGAGCGGCCCGCTGCGCCTGCTGATCGCCGAACCGATGGAGGAATCGGCTTACCTGGATCACGTGTCGGTTGAGGTGCTGGATTTTCCGTCCGCCTGGGAGCCGCGGCTTGACGAGCGAATGGCAACCGACGAGGTTCAGCCCAGCGGCAAGCTGCTCTGGGTACAGCGGTACGTGAGACCGCGGACCGCAACCGACGGTCGCGGTATCAACGTCCTGGAAGACGTCCTTGAGGCAGACCTGAGGGCGGCGCCGCTGCCGGAGCTCGACCCGCAGCTGACCGGACTGCTGGCACGTCCGCAGGTCATCACGCTCGACTTCGACCAGGATCTATCCGCTTTGAGCGGCCCGGTGCTGGTGTTTGACGGCTGGGTGGAGTACGGCTATTCGCAGACGCTGTTTGCGGCCTGGCAGCAGGAGAAACTCTACGATGCGGTGTCGCTCGAAATTGAGCGCGACGGGCGCTGGGTCTCCTGGCGGCCGTCCTTCGGCTACCCGGCCGGCATGCCCCGGGCAGCAACGCTGCCGCTCAACGAGCTGCCACCTGGCGTGTCGCGGCTGCGGCTGCGCACCCAGCAGCAGATCTACTTCGATCAGCTGGCGGTCGCCGAAACTGGTGCGCCGCAGGGCGTTCAGCGGCAGACGCTGGCGCTCGATGAGGCTCGCGTCAGCCACGTAGGCTTCGCGCACCGCACCAACGGTCCGCAAATGCAGCCGTCCTACGACTTCACCCGGCGGGACACGTTTTGGGACACGCGCTATCAGCGGGGGCACTACACCGCGCTGGGTCCCGCGACAGAGCTGCTCTCGGATCGGGACAACGCGCTGGCGATTATCGGACCGGGTGATGCGCTGGAGCTGACGTTTAGCGAAGCGCTCTCACCGCCACCGCCCGGTATGCGCCGGAAGCTGCTGGTGACCTTTCACGGCTGGGCAAAAGACATGGATCTCTACACGCAGCACGGCGAGACGGTCGAGCCGCTGCCCGCCGCGCCCGACGTGAGACAGGATCGGTCCACCGAGCTCCACGCACGCTACAACACGCGGTTTCGTTCGGGGCGCTGATGAACCAGCCGCAGAACCAATCTTCGCAGGACCGGACGGGCCGAGGGCGCATGTACAAGGATGTCGTCGGGCCGCGCCTTAAGCCCGTGCTGACCGCGGTGCTGACGCTCTTTGCGTTGCTGAGCATCAACGCCATTTACCTGTCAGCGGTATCGCTACTGGAGTTTTTTACCGGCCGCGCCCTGCAGGACGGGTTTTTCCAGTACATGTTTCTGGCGCACGTGGTGCTCGGTCTGCTGTTTGTGGTGCCCGCCCTCATCTACGCCGCAGGACACTATCGTCGAGCACACCGACGCCCGAACCGGCGGGCGGTCAGAGCCGGGCAGGGCATTCTGGCGGCCGGCGTTGTGCTGCTGGTCTCCGGGCTGGTGCTGACGCGCGGATTGCCCGGCGTTGCGCTGACCGACGGAGACATGCGGGCCGTGGCCTACTGGCTGCACGTGGTCGCACCGCTGCTGGTGGTGTGGCTGTTTGTGCTGCACCGGCTGGCTGGCAAGTCGATTCGCTGGCGCCGGGGCGCTGCGGTAGCGAGCCTGGCATCGCTGCTGGCGCTGGTTGGGGTGGGCGCGATCTGGCAAAGCCGCCCGGAGTCGCTACCGCAGGCGAGCGAGCAGTATTTTTCGCCCTCACTGGCGCGTACGGCGAATGCGGAGCTGATCCCTGCTGAACTGCTGATGACCGATCAGTATTGCGCCGAGTGTCACGAGGACACGCACGCGCAGTGGCAGTTCTCTGCCCACCACCTGGCCTCGTTCAACAATCCGGCCTACCTGTTCTCCGTCCGACAGACGCGGCAGAAAATGCTGGCTCGCGACGGGAGCGTTCAGGGCGCGAGGTTCTGCGCCGGCTGCCACGATCCGGTGCCGTTCTTCTCCGGCGCGTTCAACGATCCCAACTTTGACGACGTCGCGGATCCGACTTCCCAGGCCGGGATCACCTGCGTGAGCTGCCACGCCATCGAGCACATCAACAGCCCGCGCGGCAACGCCGACTACGTGATTGGGGCACCGGAGTACTATCCGTTCACGTTCTCCGAATCCGCCACCTTGCGTTGGGTCAATCGCTTCCTGGTCAAGGCCAATCCGTCGTTTCACAAGCGCACGCTGCTCAAGCCCCTGCACGGTGAGCCGGAGTTTTGTGCGGCCTGTCATAAGGTTCACCTGCCCGAGGCACTGAATCAGTACCGCTGGCTCCGCGGCCAGAACCACTATGATTCGTTTCTGCTGAGCGGCGTTTCGGGCTCGAGCGTGTCGAGCTTTTACTATCCCAAACAGGCGGAGGAGGGCTGCAACGGCTGCCATATGCCGCGGGTAGCGTCTAACGACTTTGCCGCGAGCCAGGAAGAAGGTGAGAGTCAGCCGGCGATCCACAATCACCTGTTTGCCTCCGGCAACACGGCGCTGGGATCACTGCTCGATCATCCCGAGCAGATTTTCGAGCAGCACCTCGAGATGGTTGAGGGATCGGTCAGCATCGATCTGTTCGGGCTGAGGGTCGGCAGCATCGACGGGCCCCAGCTGGCGCCCCTGAGTTCGGTGGACGAACCCCTTCAGCGCGGGCAGGACTATCTGCTGGAAGTGGTCCTCAGCACGCAGGGCATGGGGCACCTGTTTACCCAGGGCACGGCGGATTCCAATCAGATCTGGCTGGAGGTGTCCGTGCTGCACAACGGCGAACCGGTGGCGGTTTCGGGGGGGATAAGCAGCCGGGGTGAGGTCGATCCGGCGGCGCACTTTGTGAACGCTTTTGTGCTGGACCGGGACGGCTACCGGATTGCCGAACGCAACGCGGAAGATATCTTTACGACGCTCTACAACCACCAGGTCCCGCCGGGAGCCTCCGACGTGGTGTTCTACCGCTTCAACATTCCGCCCCAGCTCCTCGGCGAAATCAGCTTCGAGGCCCGGCTGCGGTATCGGAAGTTTGACAGTCACTACTACCGCCGCTTCACCGACACCCCAAACGCCCGCAACCCGCTGCCGATCATCGATATCGCCACGGCCAGCGCGCGACCCGGCGCAGGAGACGCCTCAACCTGGCGTCGCTGGAACGACTACGGTATCGGGCTGCTGCGCAAGCCGGAGAGCGGCGCGCTCCGCCAGGCGGAGGCGGCGTTTTCTGAAGTGTCCAGGCTTCCCGGTGAAACGGCCGCCGGCCACGGTCTGCTCAACCTCGCCCGGGTCTATCTTCGAGAAGGGCGGCTGGCGGAAGCGGAGGAAACGCTGCAGCAGGCGGCGTCTCAAAACCTCGCCTTTCCCTGGGTTCACGGCTGGCTGACCGCCGAGCTCAATCTGCAAAACGGTTTCATCGAGGCGGCGATCGAGACGCTCGAGCAGCTTTCGACCACGCCGTTTGCGGCCGCGCGGAGTGCCGGCATGGATTTCTCGCGAGACTATCGGCTGTGGGAAAAACTCGGCGGCGCTTACTACACGCTTAGCCGCACCCTGGGGGACGGTCCGGCTCGGGATGCTGCGCTCACCTCAGCGCGCCAGGCCTATCTCCGCGTGCTGGATGCCGACCCTGAGCGGGCAAGCAGTCATTACGGCCTGTCGCGGGTTCTGCTCGCACAGGACAACGAAGCCGAGGCTGAACACCACGCGGCGCTGCACGACCGATACCGGGTCGACGACAACGCTGCCGACCGCGCCATCGCTGCGGCGCGAGCGCGCTACCCTGCGGCGGCCGTGGCGGCGGAGCCGGTTGCGGTTTACCCCCTGGAAATTTCGCTCGAGCTGATCGCCACCGATGATTGAAGCTGACGACGACACCATTATCAGCGTCTGGTTTCGGCGCTCGCTGCTGGCGCTGGGCGGCGTGGTGCTGCTCGCGGGCGTCGGCTGGTGGTTCACCCGCGACTCCTCCGAAGAGGAGGTCGTCGAGGAAAGCGAACCCGAGGCACCGCTGGTCAGCACGCAGGATACGCCAGCCGTGCCGCTGCCGAATTTCTATTTTGTTGAGCGTGCCGCTGCTGCGGGTCTGGATTTTCGGTTCGAAAATGGGGCTTTCGGTGAACGCTATCTGCCCGAAACCATGGTTGGCGGCGTAGCGGTTCTCGACTTTGATCTCGACGGCGACTCAGACGTTCTGCTGACCGGCGGTAATCGGTGGCCTTTCGAGGAGGGCACGGAGCGGCTGGCGCAAACGGTTGGCCTGTTCCGTAACGATGGTCAGGGCAGCTTTCAGCGCGTGGATGTTGAGGTGGGCCTGACCACCGATGCCTACGTCATGGGCATGGCGGTTGGCGATCCGGATGGCGACGGCGATCCGGATGTCTACCTGACGACCGTCGGCGCAAACCTTCTGTTCGAGAATCTCGGCGGAGCCGGTTTCCGGGAAGTCCCGGACGCTGCCGGGGCCGGCATCGAGGAGGCGTGGAGTACGGGCGCGAGCTTTACCGACGTCAATGCCGACGGCTGGCCCGATCTGGTGGTGGTCAACTACGTGCAGTGGAGTCCGCAGCTGGACCGGGAGGCCAACTACGAGATTGCCGGCCTGGGACGCGCTTACGGCCCGCCAACCAACTTCCCCGGTTCGCTGCCGAGGCTGTACGTCAATCAGGGGGACGGGAGTTTTGTCGATCAATCGGCGGCGGCGGGGCTGCATGAGGTGCCTGAGGGCAGCGCCAAATCGCTGGCCGTCCTGCCGCGAGATTTTGATCGCGACGGCGACGTGGACCTGTTCGTCGCCAACGATACCACCCGCAATTTTCTCTACGTCAACGACGGCAGCGGCCGGTTCGTCGAGGAGGGGCAGAGCAGCGGCGTTGCCTTCGACAATACCGGCAAGTCGACCGGCGCGATGGGGGTCGACGCCACCTGGAGCCTGGCGAGCGGCAACCTGGCGCTGGCGGTCGGCAATTTCGCCAACGAGATGACGTCCTTTTATGTCTCGGAAGGAGAAGGCGCGCAGTTCGCGGACAACGCGATCATCAGCGGTATCGGACCTGCCAGCCGTCAGGCGCTGACCTTTGGGCTGTTCTTTGCCGACCTTGACGGCGACGGGCGGGAGGATCTGCTGCAGGTGAACGGCCACGTCGAGAATCTGATCAATCGTGTCCAGCCGAGCCAGCAGTTTGAGCAGCCCGTGCAGCTGTTTTGGAATTGCGGCCAGGCCTGTTCCCGGCCTTTTGTGCCCGTGCCGGCGGTTGGCAGCGGTGACCTGACCAACGCGCTGGCCGGCCGCGGGGCAGCGGCGGCGGACATCGACGGTGACGGCGATCTGGATCTACTGCTGGCGGAGGTGGGAGGTCGGCCGAGGCTGCTGGTCAACGAGACGCCGCAGGCGGATCGCCACTTCCGGCTCAGGCTCGTGGGAGCACACCCCAATACCGAGGCGCTCGGGGCGATCGTCGAAGTGGAGTCGGGCGACCGCCTGCAGCGACGCGAAATCAGCCGAACGCGGAGCTATCTGTCGCAGTTCGACCTCAGCCAGCTTTTTGCGATGGGTCCCAGCCCGGTTCGCGTTCGGGTGCGCTGGCCTGATGGCATCATGTCGGTCCGTGAAGACGTCCAGGCGGGAGAAACGATGGTTCTTGTGCACCCGGCGGCGCCATGAGCCGCAAAATCCTCAACGAAGGCGGCTGGGCCAACGGCACCGTCTATCTTGAGGATGGCCCAGAGGGCCAGGTGGTCGTCAAAAGCTACGAGAAGCGCAACACGTTGATTCGGATGCTCGGCCGTTTCCTGCTCGCCCGCGAAAGGCGCGCCTACCGGCGGCTGGAAGGAATTGCCGGCGTCCCCGAACTGGTGCCTGACGCCGACCCGCTGCGGCTGTCCCTGCGTTTCATCGAAAGCGAGCGGATCAGCAACGAGCGACTGGCGATCGACGGTTCGGTGGTGATCAAACACCTGCGCCGGGTGGTCGCGGACATGCACGCCCGCGGGGTTTACCACCTGGACTTACGCAATCAGGGCAACGTGCTGGTCGATCCCGAAGGCCGGTGCTACCTGATTGACTTTGCCTCGAGTCTCTATCTTCCTCCCGGGTCGCTTCGGCGTCTGCTGCTGACTCCTTTTGCCCGCGCTTTCGATCGCTACGGGCTAGGTAAGTGGGAAGCTCGGGCTAAGGCGCCATAAGCTCAACTTTGCGAATGATGGCGTTGGTGGTCGGCACGTCGGTGGCGCCCAGCTGTTCCGAAAAGCCGGTGGGTACCTGACTGATCGTCTCGACGACGTCCCAGCCTTCGATCACTTCGCCGAACACCGTGTAGCCCCAGTTTTTCCGATTGGGATCGAGGCTTTCGTTGTCCTTCATGTTGAAGAAGAACTGCGACGTGGCGCTGTGGGGGTCGTCGTGGCGGGCCATGGCGATCGAGCGCGTCCGGTTGGCGAGCCCGTTGCCGGATTCGTTGAGAATCTCAGCCCCTTCGTCGACCTGACTCAGGTCGGGGTGGTAGCCGCCGCCCTGCACCACAAATTCCGCAATCACGCGATGGAACAGGGTGTTGTTGTAGGCCTCAGCCTCGACGTAACGCAAAAAATTGTTAACGGTCACCGGCGCGCGGCGGCGATTCAGCTCGACAACAAAATCCCCGTGACTGGTTGTGAACTTCACCTGAGGGTAGTGCGCGTCGGGATAAACCGGCGTCTCCACGACACATTCCATGGCTGGCGAGGCCAGCGGCAGCAACAAAATACTGGCTGCGAATGCGCCCAGAGCGCGTTTTGCGATGTTGAGAACCATGTCGCCTAATCCTGTGAGCGGTGATGTTAAAAGTGGAGTTTGTGAGCTTAACCTCTGAGGGGCAAGCCATTTTTTGGCGTTATTGATGAGATAGCCAGCGCGTTTTTGCGTTGTATACTGAAATGATAAAGAGCGTTTGCCAGGGGATCAGGGACGTTATGCAGGGGCATTCGAAAAGAAAGTCGGGTCATTTTTGGTTGGCCGTTGCCGTTTTCTGCGGCGGGCTGGGTGTTTATGGGTCGGCCGCGGCGCAGCGGTTTGACGAACGCGAGCCTACCCGGCTGGCATTCGCGGGCGCTGCTCAAAAGGGCACCGGCTCGCTATCGCTGGGGCTGAGCGTCAATCCGACGGTCGTGAACGGCGAATTTTTTGAAACCGTCAGTTACACGATCACCATTGACCGGCCCACTGGTCAAGGCGACCTGACGGGTTTTTCCCTTGATGGTCAGTTCTCCGGCCAGACTGGACAGCAAAACAAGGCCTTTCAGAAAGGCGCGATCTTCGGAGATCTGGTGCCCGGCACCCAAAATCCGGTCGACTCTCAGGGCCAGACCTGGACCTGCGGAAACTTCAGCCCGTTCACCTGCACGCCCGCGTCCGGCACGCTGATCGAAGGAGTCAGCACCTTTTCGTTGACGGCGGAAGTTGGCTCCAAAGGCCTACCCGGTTCCCTGGATCTGCAAATTGGATCGACACGGCTGCCCGGCATCATTCCCGCCACCGCGTCGGTCACGGTGCTGGCGCCGGGGGGCGCAGAGCTCGCCTATACCGCCGCGGCCAATCCGATGAATCCGGCGCCACAGGACCCGGTGGACCTGGAAGTGACGGTTCAGAACACCAGCGTTGGGGCCATCGCCAACCCGTTTACCATCAGTTTCACGGGTTCCAATGGCATCTTTTTGCCGCAGGCGTTCTCCGATGCCAACTTCAACTGCGTGGAGGTGCAGACGGATCTGCTGAACTGTGACTATACGGCCGGCAGTCTGCTGCCAGGCGCTCAGGTGACGTTGCAACTGCCCGTGGTGGCGCCTTTCGGAGCGCAGCAGTTCTCGACTACGGCCACCGTGATTCCTGACGTCAACGATACCGTGCTGACGGCTGGACCACTCACCATCAGCGGTGACACCAGCGCGTTTCTCGACTTCAGCGTCACGCCGCCGACCAACCAGCCCGTAGCGTTCGGCGCACCGATGGAGTTTGTCGCCACGGTCACCAACACCGGCCCCGCTCCAGCGCGCAACGTCGTTTTTGATCTGTTTGGCGACGACAACGTGTTAACCGGCACGACCACGTTTGTCGGCGGTGCAGGCGCCAACTGGAGCTGCATGGGCTTTGGTCCGCAAAACCGCAAAGGCGGCGGGAAGCGCGAACGTGCTGTCGGCCAGAAAGGGTCGGGGTCAGGTGCAGTCTGCGACTTTGGTATCGACCTGCTGCCGGGTCAGACCACGCCGCCGGTCACCATCACGTTCAATGCGCCGTCCGGTCAGGGGGTCAATCTTTTCACCGTCTTCCCGGGGGCGTTTGCGGACAACCTGGCCAACTCCAGCAGCCCGACGCCAATCGATGTTGTGATTGCTCCCGCCACCGATCTCAGCCTGACCAAGACGGCGTCGGTGTCGAATACCAACGTCGGGAACCAGTTCACCTATTCGCTGACCGTTGCCAACAACGGCCCGGTCGACATCGACAAGACCGAGTACACCATCACCGACACGCTGCCTCCGGAGGTCAGCTTCGTCTCCGGTCCCACCAGCCTCTATACGTGTGTGGACACGGGCGGCACCGTGGTGTGCAACTACACCGACAGTCCTGACGTGCTGCTGAACGGGGCGTCGGACGTGATCGACCTGGTGGTGACCGCGACCGGCGCCGGCTCGACCGTCAACACCGCCGACCTGACCTTGGCCGGGCCGACTATCGACACCAACCCGACCAACAACAACGACACGGCGAACGTTGTCATCGCCGGCACCGCGGACCTGTCGCTGGCTAAGACCGCCAGCGTATCCACCGTGGACGTAGGCAGCCCCTTCAGCTACACCCTCGCCGTGAGCAATGCAGGCCCCGATACGGCCACCGCGTTCACCGTCACCGACACGCTGCCCAGTGGTGTCTCTTACGATGGATTCAGCGGCGCGGAGTTTTCCTGCACGGAAGCCGCCGGTACGGTGACCTGCACCTACAGCGGCCCCGGTCTTGCCAACGGGGCGACGGCCAGCGTGGACCTGAACGTCACGGCGCAGAGTGACGGACTGACCAGCAACACCGCGACGGTCGACCTGACGCCGCCGGCCATTGATCCGACACCGACCAACGATACCGGGACGGTCGACGTCACGGTGAACCCCGGTGCAGATCTCGCGCTTGCGAAGGGCGCCAGCGTTTCAACGGCGACAGTCGGCGATTTTTTCGACTGGAACCTGACCGTCACCAACAATGGACCGGCACCCGCCGACGGCTTCACCGTGACGGATACGCTGCCGGCTCAAACGAGCTTCAGTTCGGTGGTGGCGGCCGACTTTACCTGCACCACCGTGGGCTCCGACGTGAGCTGCACCTGGGCCGGCACCGGGCCGCTTGCGAACGGGGGCACTTCACAGATCGCGATTACGGTGGAAGCCGTGTCCCCGGGAACCGCGAGCAACTCGGCAACGGTCTCGGCCGCGGCGGCAGCGCCCGACCCGGTCCTTGGCAACAACAGCGCCACGGCTACGGTGGTGGTCAACGCGCCGCCGATGACAACAATCGTGACGACGCTTGCTGACGATCCGGATCCTGTGGAGCCTGAAGGACAGTTTAATTTCAGCGCCACGCTGACCAACCAGGGGCCGGTATCGGCCACGAACCTCTTTGCGGTATTCCGGCTCGATCCCGGCGTGACCTTCAACGGCTCCACGGCGGTCAAGGGCGGCAGCGGCTGGACCTGCACGCTCTTTGGCGTCCTGGACAAAGGCGATCAGATCGGCGGGAACACCGTGGATTGTTTCAATCCTGGTCCGCTGCCGATCAACACCACAACAACCGTCACATTGGACCTCACGGCGCCAGAGCAGCCCGGCATCATTAACACCGACGTGGAGATCGGCTCTGATGAGTTTGGACCGGACCTGCTGAGTGAAACCACGCGCGTCGGGGCTGACGTTGATCTTTCGGTGACCAAAACCGTCAGCCGGGACGAGGTAGAGGTTGGCGAAGACTTCAGCTTTGGGATTGTGGTCAGGAATGCCCTGGGCACCGCCAGCGGTATTGTCGTGAGCGACGCGATTGCGCCGGGGCTGATGATCCAATCGGTCGGCGGCCGGGACTGGTCCTGCCAGCAGTTCCAGAACAACATCGGCTGTGACTACCTGGGTGAGCCGCTGGCCGCCGATAACCAAACGCCGACGTTGACCATCAGCGTCAGGGCCGTGGAAGCAGGGCAGATCAGCAACACGGCAAGGGTCAGCTCCGACCAGAACGACGTGAATCCCACGAACGACCGGCAGACCGTCCAGGTCAACGTCGGCGGCGTCGACACCGTGGATCTGGTGCTGACCAAGACCAGTCTCCCGGCCACGGTGGCCGCCGGCCAGCAGTTCCAGTACCTGCTGACTGTCGAAAACCTCGGCCCGTCTCAGGCGACGGGTGTTGTGGTGAGCGATCAGCTGCCGGACGGCGTGCAGTTCATCTCGGGCGGCGCCCCGGGCTGGAGCTGCAGCGACAACGCGGGTCTGGTGCAGTGTGCCCGAGAGGGGAACGTGCAGCCGGAGGTCGGCCCCGAGTCGCTGACGCTGACCGTGCAGGCGCCAGCCGCTGCACGGCAGCTCATCAACACCGCGACCGTGATCTCCGATCAGCCGGAGGCGACGCCCGCCGATAACTCCGCCAGCGTCACGACAACCGTTGCCGACGCCGGTCCGGACGTGGCGATTTCCAAGACGGTGGACCAGAATTCGGCGCGCCGAGGCGATCTTCTGACCTACACCATCGACGTGACCAACCTCGGGGACGAGCCGGCCAGCGGCGTGACGGTGACCGACTCGCTGCCGGTTGGCCTGAGCGTTGCTGAAGTCACCGCGCCCAACTGGGATTGTCAGGTCACCTCTCAGTCCGTCAATTGTGCGCTGATGGGTGATCTTGCGGCCGGAGCCAGTGCGCCGATTGTCCTAACCGGTCGAGTGACCGTTTCCAGCGGCGTGGTGGAAAACCGGGTAACGGTGGCCACGCTCACCGCAGATCCGGCAACCGACAACAACAGCGCCACAGCGACAACGACGGTGGTCGGTGATGCGCTGCCGGTCAATCTCTCGATCAGCATCGACGACAGCGCCGATCCGGTGCTGACCGAAGAGCCGTTTGATTATCTGATTTCCCTCGTCAACCTGGGTCCCGGCTCAGCAACCGATTTTGCGATCACCGGCGATTTGCCGCCCGGGGTGGTCCCCGGCAATATTGTGGCGCCGGAGCTGCTGAGCTGCGGCGTTGAGGGCCAGCAGTTCATCTGTCGATCCCAGGGCGTGCTCTCGCCCGACACCGAAAACCTCATTACCTTTTCCGTCACGGCACCGCCGGAGCCGGGTGATCTGTCGTTCCTCGTTGAGGTTCAGTTCACGGGTGGTAGCCTTGACGACGACGTCAGCGATAACAGCGACAGCGAGCAGACAAGCGTTCGGCTGACCCCGACAGCGGAGGATCTGGAGCAGCAGCTCACGTCAACGCTGGGGGACATCGACGACCCCCTGGTGACCAACAACCTGGCCCCAACGGCGGAGCTTTGCGCCAATCCGCCACCGGGGCTCGTGCTTGATCTGTGCCGGGAAATTTCCGACGCGCTCGGCGACGGCCGAGGCGGTGAGGTGGCCGACGTGATTCGCGCGATTGTCGGTGCACCCACCACAACGCAACACACGTCGCTGGTAGAAGCGTCGACCACGCAGTTCAGCAATCTGTTTGCCCGCTTTAACCAGAACCGGCAAAACCAGGGTGCGGCCAACGGCGGCACGTTCAACGTCGACGGTCTGGCGTTCCGCTACGGGAACGAGATGATGCCGCTGAGCTTCATGCAGGCTGGGGGTGAAGAGCCCGCCATCGATTCCTCCGGGCTCGTCAAGCCGTGGGCTTTTTTCATCAACGGCACCATCAGCGGCGGTGACCGCGATCCAACCACCCGTGAGCTGGGCTTCGACTTCGATACCCGCGGCATAACGATGGGGGTCGACTACCGGTTCAGCTCTCGCTTTATCGGAGGTGCGGCCCTGGGCTACAGCAACTTCGATTCGGACATTCAGGGCGGTGGAACGCTCGAGTCCGACAGTACGATGCTGCATCTGTTTGCCAACTACTATCCCACCGATCGACTGTATGTCGACGGGCTGCTGAGCTTCGGCAACGTGGATTTTGACCAGGTGCGGCCAATCGGCTTCACCATCGGTGACCTGACGGTCGACGATACGGCGACCGGAGCGACCGATGCGGACATGCTCGCGGCAGCGCTTTCGGTGGGCTACAACTACAACTCGGGGAGCTGGAACTTCACGCCCAGCGGGAGCATCAGCCTCGTTGACGCGGACATCGATGCCTTCAGCGAATCGGGAACCGACCTCGCGCTCAACTATAACGAGCAGAACGTCGAGTCGCTGATCCTGAGCGCCAACCTGAGCGTGTCCAAGATCATCAGCCTGTCCCGGGGAATTTTGACGCCGACGTTCGACGTTTCATATCTGCACGAAACCGCTAACGACGACAGCGATGTGAACAGTCAGATTCTGGGCGCGCCCGTCGGCGCCAGCTTCATGGTCGAGGCAGACAGCCCTGACCGGAATTACGCCAGCGCGGGACTGGGGCTGGTGTTTGTCGGCGCCAACGGTAAGCAGGCGTTTCTGCAATACCGAAATATTCTAGGCCTGAGCGGCTTTTCACGCTGGACGGTGAACGCCGGTGTGAGGTTTGAATTTTGATCGGCTGAACGAAGACTGCACAGGAGGGTCGCAGTCTGGAGGTGTGATATGGAAAAGTTTTGTGCAACGAGCAAGGATGACTCGATGAGCCTAAGAAAACTGTGGCTGACGCTGGGCGTCGCCGTTCTTACCAGTGCCGCCGGCATCGCCGGTGCGCAGAAGGTTGATCCCAACGATTACGCAGGGGCGATCAAGGTTGATGACCTGTTTATCGTCGACTGTCTCCTGCCGCCACAGGTGCGCCAGATGGGCCAGCGGTTCACCTATCTCGCGGCGCGCAAGCCGATCAGAACTTCCGCCAAAGACTGCGCGATACGCGGCGGGGAGTACGTCGCCTACGATCGAGCCGATCTCGAAACTGCGCTGAAGGTCTGGCTGCCGGCGGCTGAAGGCGGCGATGCGCAGGCGCAGACTTACGTCGGCGAAATGTACGAAGAAGGAATGGGTGTGTCCCCGGACTACGCGGCCGCCGCCAAGTGGTACACCATGGCCGCCGAGCAGGGTCATCCCCGGGCCCAGATCAATCTCGGTGCCCTTTACGAGAGCGGCCGGGGCGTCAGCAAAGACCTCACCCGAGCGATGAACCTCTACCGTGAGGCGTCGGGCATCACAGACGGCGTTCTGGAATACACCACGGATGAACAGATGGCCCGGCGCCGGGCGCTGGCCCAGGAGGCCGAGCGGCTGCGATCGCAGGTGCTGGACCTGACCGACCGCCTTGAGGGCGCGGAAAAGAAGCTCAGCCGTCGCAAGCGGGATCTGCGGCGAGCACGCGACGAGCTGGCCCGTACGCTGGACGAACTCGAGCTGGAGCGCAGCCAGTCTGCCGGGCTGACGGCGGCCGAGCGCCAGGCGCTCGAGCAGCTTAAGAGCGACAACGCGCGACTGCGCAGCGATCTTGGGAAAGCGCAGGCGGCTCGCAGTGCGCTGCTGGCTGAACTCGGCGAGGTGCAGGAACAAAGCGAGCTGGCGCAGGACGAGCTGTCCCGCGTGAGGGGCGAGCTGGACCAACGCGAGGCGGCGGTCGATCAGTCGCGCCAGGAAGTCGAGCGGCTGCGCCAGCAGCTGCAGACCGCACGGAGCAACGGTAGCGATCAGGCCGATGAGCTTGCGGCAGCGCTCGAAGCCAAGGAAGCGGCCCTGGAAGGCGAGCGAGCGCTCATCACCGCCCGCCAGGAAGAGCTGAGTGAAGCGCTAAGGGCGGCCGAAGCGCAGCTGGAAACGGCGCGGGAACGCGAAGGTGCGCTGCGAGCTCAGGTCTCGGGTCAGGCCGAAGAGATCGATATTATTCGTGGCTCGCTCGCCCAGGCCCAGGACGAGCTGATGGAAAGTCAGCTCAAGCTGGCGGCCGGGCAGGGCGCCGCCGAGGAGCTTCAGGAACTCCGCGAGGAGATCGCCGACCGCGAGGCGGAAATCGCTGCCGCCCAGGCTGACAGCGACGCGCTGCTCGATCAGCTCTTGGTTCAGGAAATTGAAGCAGCGGAAGACGTGATCAGCATGATCTCTCCCGATATCGGTGTCGCTCGGGGTGTACGAGCGGTCACCCTGTTCTCGGACGTCAGCGACTACGACCTCATCGGCCGCGTAGCGCCGGCGTCGGAGCTGCTCGCGTTTCGGGTCAATGACCGCAACGTGATAGACCGGATTGACGGCAACGGGCTATTTAAGGTTCCGGTCACGCTGGAGGGTATGGAAACGCCGGTTTCCATCGAAGCGGTGACGGTCGACGGCGAACGCACCCGCGAGAGCTTTATCATCCAGAAGGATCTCCCGCAGGCGCTGGCAACACGCGTGACGTCGCGTCAGTTCCGTAAGCGTCTGCGCCGCGACCTGGGCAGCTTCAACGCGCTGGTGATCGGCAACAACAACTACTCGCATCATCAGCCACTTGCCACGGCAACCGCCGATGCGCGCGGCGTGGGGCAGGTGCTCGAGGAGCGCTACGGCTTTAACGTCTCGCTGCTGCTGGACGCAACGCAGGCTGCGATGGTGCAGGAGTTTGCCAGACTCACCGAGTCGCTCGGCAAGAACGACAACCTCCTCATCTACTACGCCGGTCACGGCGTGGTAACGGATGACGGTAACGGTCATTGGCTGGGGGTCGACTCGGCTGCCAGACCGGACGCGTCGTGGATCGGCAATAACCAGATCAGCGACTTCATCTCCGAAATGACGGCCAAGCACGTGCTGGTGGTCGCCGACAGCTGCTATTCGGGCACGCTTTCCGGTGCGTCCATCAGGCCGATTCCGCTGGAGGTGGACGACCAGGATCTGCTGTTCATTTCCCGAGTGCGCGCGCGAACCGTCCTGACCTCCGGTGGTCTTCAGCCGGTCCTCGACGACGGCGGTGACGGCAACTCGATTTTCGGGGGCGCGTTTATTCGCGCAATCTCTGGCAACGCCGACGTGATGGAAGGGTACCGGTTGTTTGAAGCCGTGGAGCGAGAGGTGGAAACCCGGTCGCGGCTGGCCCAGCTCCGGCAGTCACCCGAATACACGGCGATGAAGTTTGCCGGCCACGAGGGCAGCGAATTTTTCTTCCTGCCGGAGTCCGATACGGCGCAGGCATTCGAGCCACTGCGACTTTAGCTCCGCAAGGCGCTTTGAGCCGCCTGCTCGCTGGGGTTCAGCGTCGGTCGGCGGAGGATCGCTCAGAGCCCGTCGCAGATCTGGATGATCTCTTCGGCCCGCGAGGGGTTGAGGGCCAGCAGTCCGCGTCGGGCCTCTTCGTTCTTGCAGTCAAACTCAGACAGCACCTTGAACAGGTTTTCTTCGGCCTGCTCGTAGTTGTTGATGCGGGACATGCTGGCCGCGGCCGCAAGTAACTCCTGCATGCGCTCGCGCTCGGCAACATCAAGATTCTGGCCCATGCCGACACGGATCCCCGAAGGATTACTCGGGCCGGCATCGGAACCGCTGCCTCCCATCATGCGCGCGCCGAACACGGCCGCCACGACCACCAGGATCGCCACGGCGGCGATCGGCACCACCGGCAGGCCGGACTTTTGGACCGCCGGCTCCGCCGGCGCTGGGCCTGGCGCTGACGAGGCTGGCGGTGCGGACGCCATTTCGCCGGAGGCGAGCTCGGACGGGGCCACGGCAAGCGTTGCGCTGTTGGCGGGGTCGAGGGCCGCTACTGAGGCAGGCTTCTTAAGCGCAGCGAGCAGCTCGCCAGCACTCTGGAAGCGACTGTCCGGGTCTTTGGCCACCAGCCGGTTAAGCAGCGGCTGATACTTGACGTAAGGCTCAGGCAGCATCGGAATCGGTTCGTAGACGTGTGCGTAGCTGATGGCGAACGTATCCGCGCCCTCAAAGAGCTTGTTGCCGGTCAGCATTTCGTAGAACACCACGCCGAGGGCGTAGAGGTCCGATCGAAAGTCGATCGGCTTGCCGGTTGCCCGCTCGGGGCTCATATAGTGCGGCGTGCCGACAACGGCGCCGGCTTTCGTGAAATTACTCTCGGTGTCCTGTTCCTTGGCGATACCGAAGTCCACGAGTACAGCTTTGCCGCTCTCGTGGAACATGATGTTCTCCGGCTTGATATCGCGGTGCAGCAGGTTGATCGAGTGCGCGTGATCGAGCGCACCGGCCATGTCTTCCAGGATCTGCAGCGCTTCGCTGGCGTCGATGCCGCGTTTGATTCGCTCCGTGAGGTCGCCGCCGCTCAGGAGCTCCATCGCCAGATAGTAGTGGTGGTCGACAACCCCGCAGGCGTAAACGGTGACAATGTTTGCGTGGCTGCACTGTGCCGCCATGTCGCCTTCCAGCTTCAGGCTCTCCATAAAGGCATCGTCCTGGCCGGTGGTGGGCGCCACAATTTTGATGGCCACCTTGCGTTTTGGCTGGAGCTGGTTAGCCAGATAGACCCGGGCCATACCGCCGCGGCCCAGTTCCTCAATGAGCTCGAAGTTGGGTATCTCTATGGGTGCCTGCATGATCTTCCCTTATCGTACCAACCGCATTTTGAAGCAAGGCCCTGCGATTGTCATGCGGCGCACTATTGCCGGTAAGCGTCAGCCAGGGTGGCCAGGTGTGAACGCTCCGGCTCACGAAGGTAGGGTGCGAGGAGTGTCATGACCTGGTGAGCACCGCCTCCGGTTTGGGGCAGGCCGGTGGTGCCGGTGGCTGACTCGTAGCCGATCCAGAAGGTGGCGACCATAACGATACTGGTGCTGAGGTCTTCCACCTCCCGATTGCTCGCCGTCATCATCCCGCTTCGCTGCAGCGCCGCGCAGAGGCTGAGAGCCGCCTCACGCTTGGCTTTGAGCAGAAAGCCAAACTGGCGACGGACCGGGCGCGAACGGCGCAGGATGTCCGTCAGGTTGTCGTAGATAAACCGGTATTCATTGATCCGCTCCAGCACGAGATGCAGGAACAGCCAGACGTCTTCAAGCTCGAGCACAACGTCGCTCGGAACGTCGAGGAGCGAGGAAAGGCCGGTGTGGTATCGATCGTACAGCTCGCTGACGATCTGGTCTTTGTTGCGGAAATGGTAGTAGAGATTACCGGGGCTGATGTCCATCTCATCAGCGATGTGGTTGGTGCTGACCGCCCCTTCGCCCTGCTCGTTAAACAGCGCAAGGCTGGTTTGCAGGATACGCTCCCGGGTTTTCAACCGCTCAGACGTTTGACCAGGTCAATGTATTTCTGCATGGCCGCCTCTTTGTCGGTTCCGGCGAGCGCCTCCCACGCTTCGTATTTGGCGGTGGCGACAAAATCGAAGAACCCGGGTTTTTCGCCGCTGACGTCACCTTCCGACGCCTGCTTGAACAGCGCGTAGAGCTTCAGCAGCGTGTCGTTGTCGGGCTTTTCGGTAAGCTGTTTTGCGTTGGCGGTGGCCTCGGCAAAGGCCTTTTCTAAGTCGCTCAAGTTGGCTCTCCCTCGTTACGGCGATTATGCTGCGCTGCTAACGATTTCTCAACCTGCGGTCCCACGCGGCGGCTTAAGCTGGCACAATTGTGGATCGACGGTCTGCTGACCGACACCCGATTCGGTTGAGGGTGTGGTCAGTCGGCAACTGACAACAACAAGAGGTGTCCCCGATGTCTTACTTCGTTACCGGTGCCAGCGGTTTTATCGGCCGCCACCTGCTCCAGAACCTGCTCGACAATCGCAAGGGCAAGATCTATGTCCTGACCCGCAGCCAGTCCCGCAAGAAGCTGCAGGAGATGCTGAAGTCGATGCCGGGCTCAGACAGGGTCATACCGGTCACGGGCGATCTGATCCGGAAAAATCTGGGCGTCTCGAAGAAGTATCGAGAGGAGCTCGCCGGGAAGATTCGCCACTTTTTCCATCTGGCCGCCGTCTACGATCTCGGCGCCAGCGCCGAGGCACAGATCCCGGCCAACATGGACGGCACCCGCAATGCATTAGCGCTGGCCGAGACGCTGAAGGCCGGGTGTTTTCATCACGTCAGCTCCATCGCGGCAGCCGGGCTTTATGCGGGCGTGTTCCGCGAGGACATGCTGGATGAGGCGGAAAACCTCGATCATCCATACTTTCGAACCAAACACGATTCCGAAAAACTGGTCCGGGATCAGTCCTCGGTCAAGTACCGGATCTATCGCCCGGCAATCGTGATCGGCCATTCCCAAACCGGTGAGATGGACAAGATCGACGGTCCTTACTACTTCTTCAAGCTGATTCAGAAGATGCGCAGCGTTCTGCCGTCCTGGGTGCCGGCGATCGGTATCGAAGGCGGACGGGTGAACATGGTGCCGGTGGACTTTGTGGCGAATGCGCTCGACCACATCGCGCATCAAAAGGACCTCGACGGGGAGTGCTTCCATCTGACCGACCCCGATCCGATGAGGATCGGAGAAGTCCTGAACCTGTTCGCGCGGGCCGGTCACGCGCCGCAGATGAACATGCGGATCGACGCCCGGATGTTTGGGTTTATTCCGAAGAGCATCCGGCAGGGGCTGGCGATGCTGCCGCCGGTGAAGCGCATTTCCGAGATGATCCTGAAAGACCTCGGCATTCCCGAGTCGGTCCTGCAGCTGATCAACTACCCAACCCGCTTTGACTCCCGGAATACCGAGAAGGCTCTCAAGGGAACCGATATCCGCGTACCCAAGCTCGAGGACTACGGCTGGCGGATCTGGGATTACTGGGAGCGCCATCTGGATCCGGATCTGCATGTCGACCGGTCGCTGGCGACCGCTGTAAGAGGCAAGGTGGTGGTCGTCACCGGGGGGTCTTCAGGCATCGGGCGGGCGGCTGCGATTCAGCTGGCTTCCCGCGGCGCCAAGGTGGTTGTGGTCGCCCGCAAGGAGCAGGAGCTGAAGGAAACCGTTGCGGAGATGAAAGCGGCCGGGGGCGATGCGTATTACTACGTGGCCAACCTCACCGACCTCAACCACTGTGACAAGTTGATCGACGACGTGGTCGCGGACCACGGCTCCGTCGATATTCTGATCAACAACGCCGGACGTTCGATCCGCCGATCCATCGCTCTCTCATACGATCGGTTCCACGACTTTGAGCGAACGATGCAGCTCAACTATTTCGGCTCCCTGCGGCTGATCATGCGGTGTCTGCCGCACATGACCGAGCGGGGTAAGGGTCAGATCATCAACATCTCGTCCATCGGCGTTCTGTCCAACGCCCCGCGTTTCTCGGCGTATGTAGCCTCCAAGGCGGCGCTGGACGCGTTTTCCCGCTGTGCGGCGTCAGAATTTGCCGACATGGGTATCAGCTTCACCACGATCAACATGCCGCTGGTGAGAACGCCAATGATCGCGCCGACCAAGATCTACAACAGCGTGCCGACGATCAGCCCGGAGGAAGCAGCCGACATGATCGCGGACGCCATCATTCGCCGCCCGCAGCGCATCGCCACGCGTCTCGGCATCACCGCCCAGGTGCTGCACGCCATCATGCCGAAATCGGCGGAAGTAGTAATGAACACCGCGTTCCGGCTGTTCCCGGATTCATCGGCGGCTAAAGGCATCAAAAATGCCGAAGCGCGTCAGCCGACCAGCGAGCAAATTGCCTTTGCTTCGCTCATGCGTGGGATTCACTGGTAGCCGCGGAGCGGTATGTCAGAGGGGGTTACGGGGAGCAACGCAAAAAACGGATGCCGGGGCGAACCCCGGCATCCACATGGCCTGTTACGCGCAGCAGGGGAGGGGCCCAGCTGCGGCAGCGTCGGTGTAACAGCGCCAATCGGGGTCAGCTGCCGCCGTTAGGCGCGGCGGGAGCTGGCTTTCTTGCTGCTGGCCTTCTTCCGCGTGGCTTTTTTCCGCACGGTTTTCTTGCTGGTGGCGGCTTTTTTGGCCGTCTTCTTCTTGCTGGCCAGCTTCTTGCGCGGTGCGGCCTTGGTGCCCGTCAGCTTGTCGACAGACGCCTGCAGCTCCGCGATTCGGGCGCTGAGCGCCTTGACGTCGTCGCTGGTCGGTACGCCCAGGCCGGCGAGGGCTTTGGCAACCCGGTCCTCAAACACCTTTTCCAGCTTGTCCCAGGAAGCGGTTGCTCTCGCCTGAACCTGCTCGACGGTGCCTTCGACCGCTTCGCGGACTTCGGTCACGCGACTTTCGGTCGCTTTGCGGGTTTTCTTCTCCATGGAGAGCCCGTCACGCACCAGGTTCTCAAAGAACCGTGCGCCTTCTTCGCCCGCCTTGGACAGCGCGCCCAGGCCCGCGAGCCAGATCTGGCTGGCGGATTCCTTCACGTTGTCTCGTGCAGACTCAACCTGTGCACTGCGTTTTGCAGAGCGCTTGCTTGTTTTCTTCTTGGCCACTATCTACTCCATGTCGCTCTTGCGACGGTTTCTATTTGATGAGCCATACGATACGAGTGATTTCTAGAATAAACACACTAGTACCGAGACGAATTCGCGTATGCGGCTCAGACGCCGGACGGTTCGAGTCGTGAATACCAACGAGAGCATTCGATTCCAGCTCGAGGTCAGTCATCAGTGGCAGCTCGAAACGGAGGAGGCGGGCCTCAGGCCGCAGGTTGACGCGCTGGAGCGGTGGCAGAAGGCTCGGCTGCGCGAGACGTATGGAGACTTCTGGGATCGCGAAAGTCATCGCGAGGCCATGCAGTTTTTTGTGGAAGAGCTCTACGCGCCGCCCAACCTGCATCTGCGCAACCAGCAGATGACCAAAATGCTGCCGCTACTGTTCAAGATGCTGCCGCCGTCGGTCCTGGTGACCGTGGAGGAGGCGCTCTCGGCCCAGTCGCTCGCCCAGTCGCTGGACTTCAAGACCGCCCACACGCTGCGGGCGGACGGTATCGACGTGGAGAACATGTCGGCTCAGGAGTACGCGTCAGCCTACCGGACCAGCGCGCCGGCCGAGGAGCGGGAGGAACAGATCCGTCAGATTGTCCGGGTCGGCGAGGCGCTCGAGCATCTGGTCAACCTGCCCATGATCTACGCCACGCTGAAAATGGCCCGATGGCCCGCCAAGGTCGCCGGCCTCTCAGATCTCCAGGTGTTCCTGGAGCATGGGTTTCACGCGTTCGACGAGATGGGTGGTGCGGACGACTTTCTGCGCAGCATCGAGCGGCGGGAGATGGCCATCGCGGAGCAGCTCAGGGATCCGTCGGCAGACGAGCTCGATTTTGCCTGGCGCCAGTTCTGGTGACGTCGACACCGCGTCTCGTTGCGCGGCGACAGGGGCTCAGGCCAGATATCGGTCGATATATTCGTGAATGCGCGTTTCCAGCGCGGATTTGAAAGGGCTGACCAAAAGGCCCAGCTTGGCGTCAACCTCAATGGTCTCTTCGCTGACCTCAATCTGACCCTTGACCGCGCTGTGGGTAAACGCCAGGACGTCGCCACGCCAGTTTGACGTCACGCCGAACCGTTCACCCATCTCACCGGCAATTTCATCGGCTGCCTCGCGCGCCTTCGTCAGCCCGCTGGCGTGGCTGCGTCGAATGTTGATTTTGCTCATGGCGCTATCCTAACAGGCCCGATCCTACGCATGGGTGGGCGGTGCCGCGCAGGCGTCTGCGGTATGATTGATTGTCTTAAGACTGCCGACGGCAAGAACCATGAAACTGATTAAATGGCTGTTTATCGGGGTAGGGGTTTTACTGGTGCTGGTGGTCGCAGCCGGCCTGATCCTGCCGATGGTGATCGATCCGAACGACTACCGCGAGCGGATTGCCAGCGAGGCCTCCAAGGCGCTGGATCGTGAGGTAAGACTCGACGGCCCGCTGGCGTTATCCGTCTTTCCCTGGGCGGCGATCGAACTCAATGAGTTGTCCATCGCCAACGACGCGGGTTTCAGCGCTCCGCACCTGCTGTCGGTCGGCGAGGCGACGGTGCGGGTCCGTCTGCTGCCGCTGCTCTCAGGGCAGCTGCGGGTGGGCGAGGTTCTGCTGAGGGCGCCGGAGGTCAATCTGGAGATCGATGAACAGGGCCGCAGCAACTGGGAGAGTCTTGTCTCCGGGTCCAAAGAAACGACAACCACCACCAGTAGCGACGCGCCGCAGGATATCGATCTGCAGGTCGCCGGCATCCAGCTTCTCGATGCCAGTCTCAGCTACAGCGACGCGCAGTCGGATCTCAAGGCGGCGGTCACCGACTTCAATCTGACGAGCAGCGCCATCGACCCGAGCCAGCCGCTGGCGCTCGACCTGTCGATGAACCTCGCTGTAGAGGGGCAGGTCACGGCCGCGCTGGAGACCAGCCTGGAGGGCAGCGGCCTGCTGGATGCGTCACCGATGTCGCTGGCGGTCTCCAAGCTGTCGCTGACGGGAACCACCGAAGGCAGCCCAGAGCAACCGGCGCTGCCGTTTAACCTGCGACTCAGTGAGCCGCTGTCGTATACCGAGGCGGACGACGCCCTGACCGCTCGAGGCCTGATCCTTGAGTCCGGCGCGGCGCGGGCTGAGTTCAACCTTACCGGAACCAATGTCAGCAGCGACCAGCAGAAGCTCGCCGGGCAGCTCACGGTGGCGGAATTCGACCTGCGCAGCTGGCTTGCGCAGGCTATGGGCGCCGCGTTTCAGGCTGCGGACGAGTCCGCGTTAACGGCATTTTCCAGCGACTTTCAGTTTGAGGTCAGGCCCAATCGCGCGGCTCTCACGGCCATGACGATTCGCCTTGACGACACGACGATCACCGGCAGCGCGGATATCTCGGACATCGAGAAGCTGATCGGGGGCTTTCAGGTGAACGTGGACACCATCGACGTCGACCGATACCTGCCCGAGGGCGAAGCGACCTCGACGTCGACCGAGGCCAGCGAACCGGTCAACCTGGCCGACCTCGACCTGGGACAGCTCACCGGCGAGATCGGCATCGGTTCGCTGGCGGTGGCCGGCGTCTCGGCCACCGACGTCAAGCTCAAGCTGACCTCCGGCCCACAGGGTGTTGTGCTGGAGCCGATGAACGCCGGGCTGTACGGCGGCTTGCTGGATACCCAGATCGAGCTCAAGACCGATGGGCAGGGGCAGCTCTCGCTGGATCAGTCCATCAGCGGGGTCCAGGCCGGCCCCCTGCTGACAGACTTCCTCGGCACTCAGTACATGACAGGGACGGGAGACCTCAAGGCCAACCTGACCATGAGCGACCCGCTTGGGGCCAACCCGCTGGCCGGAGCCAACGGCACGTTGAGCTTCAGCTTCAGTGACGGCGCTATCTTCGGCATGGACATCTTCGGCGCCCTGAACCGGGCCACTGCGCTCCTGAACCAGTCCTCTAACGACGGAAGCGCTCAAACCGAGGAGGGCCAGACCACCTTCTCCAGCATGGCGCTGGAGGCGCGCGTGACCGACGGGGTGCTGCGCACCTCTCGGCTGGAGCTTGCCTCACCGGTGCTCCAGGTCAGCGGCGATCTCACAATCAACCTCGCAGACATGACCGTAAATGGCGAACTCGAGCCGGTTTTGCTGGACGCCACCGGGCTCAGCGGGCTGGACCGCATCGCGGGACGAAAGATCCCGCTGAGCCTGTCTGGCGATCTTGCCGCACCGGGGATTTCGATCGACGTCGCCAAGCTGCTGCTCGCCTCGCAGCAGGACAAGATCGACCGCAAGAAAGACGAGCTGCTCGGACGTCTGCTCGGTGATGACGATGAGTCGAACGAAGCCGGAGAGGAGGAGGAGTCTTCCGATCGGGATCGCGCCAAAAGGCGTCTCTTGAAATCGCTGCTCGGCGACGACAAGGACGACGATGACGGGAACTGACGCCCGCGCGCTGACAGTTAATTGCCGGCGTTTTTTCCGGCAACGCAGCATGCCTGCGGGCCCGCGGCGGAATAGGAAAAACCCCACCCCGGTGTTACAGTGACCGCCCAAGGATGGTAGGGAACGCATGCGGCATGCATCTGGTATTTCCTAACGGGGAGCACGAAAAAATTGCGCTCAGCACGGGCACCTTTTCAATCGGTGCGGCTGAGTCCTGCGATATCACGCTGCAATCTGACGGTCTGCTGGACAACCACGCGATGATCGCCGTTGACCACCGAGGCATCACCCTCGTGGCGGACAGTGACGCGGTGGCGCTGACCGTCAACGACAGGCCCGTTGCCGCCAAATCCATCCTGCGGCTCGGCGATCATCTGAAGCTGGGGCCCATCGACATGCTGCTGCTGGGCAACGCCGAGCGTCTCGCTGACACCAGCGCCGCGAGCGGCAAGCTGGTCAGCGTCAACCGCGATCATCCGCCGCGATTTCTGATTCGCGGTCTCAACGGGGCCCTTAGCGGGCAGGCGATTGCGCTCTACGATCAGCTGAGCCTGGGTGGTGGCGACGCGGACGTTTCGCTCGATGGCTCCAACGCTGCGGCTGAGATCCACGTCGAAGAAACCGGCATCTTCCTTCGCAACGCGAGCGGTATCGAGGTCAACGGCCATGTGGTCAACGATGGCCAGCTCGCGGCTGGTGATCAGATCGTTGCCGGCGGGCAGCGATTTCTGCTCGAAGCGCCCGGCTTTGTACCCGGCAAAGCGTATTCCGGCGTCGCTGAAGCGGCGACCGGCTCGGGCAATACCCAGGTTTTTACCGCCCCGGTCATCGAGGCACCTGCGGATGAACCTTCGGCTCCCGAACCTCAGCCGGAACCAGCGCCCGAAGCTGACAACCGGCGCCGCGACGCCATCATCGTTACGGTGTGTCTCGTGCTTTCAGCGGCCATGATCGGTTGGCTGCTGATGAACTATCTGTCCTGAGATGGCCGACCAGGAAGCGTTGCTTGCACTGCGCAAGCGGATTGACGCCATCGATGAATCCCTCCAGCGGCTCATCACCGAGCGCGCCGAAATTGCCCAGGAGGTGGGCCGCGTCAAAGGCAGCGGCTTAACCAGCCTGGAGCTTTTTCGACCGGAACGCGAGGCGGCCGTCCTGCGGCAGGTCGCCGAACGCAACAAAGGCCCTCTGTCGAACGATGAAATGCTGAGGCTGTTCCGGGAGATCATGTCCGCGTGCCTGGCGCAGCAGAACCCGCTCAAGATCGCTTTCCTTGGCCCCGAGGGCACGTTTTCGCAGGCAGCTGCGATGAAACAGTTTGGCCACTCGGTCATGTCGCTGCCGCTGGGCACGATCGAGGAGGTGTTTGCGGACGTGGAAAACGGCCACGCGGACTTCGGCGTTGTGCCGGTCGAAAACTCGACCGAAGGCGCGGTCAACAACACGCTCGATATGTTTCTGATTTCGCCGCTGAAGGTCTGTGGCGAGGTCGAGATTCCGATTCACCACAATCTGCTGAGCACGGGCGAAAGCCTGGACGTCATCGAGCGGGTGTACTCGCACCGCCAGTCGCTGGCACAGTGCCGACGCTGGCTGCGGGAAAACCTGCCGCACGCGGAGCAGGTGCCGGTAGATTCGAACGCTGAGGCGGCCCGCCGGGTTCGCGGTCGCCCTGAGGCGGCGGCGGTGGCGGGCGAGTCGGCCGCCAGCATCTACGGCCTCAATCTGCTTCACGCTCAGATTGAGGACCAGCAGGACAACACCACGCGCTTTCTGGTGGTAGGGCGTAATCTGCTGCCGCCCAGTGGACAGGACAAGACCTCACTGCTGGTTTCAGCCGAGGAGCGGCCCGGGCTGCTGTATCACCTCCTTGACCCGCTGGCCAAGGCCGGCGTGAGCATGACGCGGATTGAATCGCGTCCGTCCCGCCAGGAGAAATGGGGCTACGTCTTTTTCCTGGACGTGCTGGGGCATGCCGACCGGGACCCCCTGGCCGGCGCACTGCGCGAGCTCAAGGACCTGAGCTCTCTATACAAGATTCTGGGTTCCTACCCGGTAGCGGTGGTTTGACGCGGGCGCCTCGGCGCCGCGCGCGAGGTCGCTGGAAGCTTCACAAACATGTCCACTGAGCCTGAGTACCTCTGCCTGCCGTCCGAAGCCGCGCTGTCGGGAACCCTGAGCGTCCCGGGCGATAAGTCTATTTCTCACCGGGCGCTGCTGCTGGGCGGGATCGCAAAAGGCTCAACGACCGTCACCGGCCTGCTGGAAGCCGAAGACGTCAAGGCCACGGGAGCGGCCATGCAGGCGCTGGGCTCGGGCGTTGAAGTGCTGAGCGAGGGCCTTCGCGTCATGGGTGCTGACCGTTGCCCCCTGTCCACGTCGACCAAGCCGCTGGACATGGGCAACTCGGGCACGGGCATTCGGTTGCTGACAGGCCTGCTCGCGGGGCAGGGGCTGGGCGCGACGTTGACCGGAGACGACTCGCTGCGAAGCCGCCCGATGGGCCGGATTATTCGGCCACTGGCCATGATGGGCGTGGATATCGACGCGGCTGACGGGGGCAGGGCGCCGCTCGAAGTCTCGCCCGCTGTCCGCCTGAGGGGCCTGCATTATGAGATGCCCGTCGCCAGTGCGCAGCTGAAATCCTGTCTGCTGCTCGCCGGCCTCGGCGCAGAGGGGCTCATCGAACTGCTGGAACCGGCGCCCAGCCGGGACCACACCGAGTCGATGCTGCGCGCCTACGGCGTCACCTTGACGCACGAAGACCGCGAGGGCGGTCGCTGGCTGGTGATGGAGGGCGGCCAGTCGCTCGCTGGCCCGCTGTCGATCGACGTGCCGGGAGACTTTTCGTCAGCGGCCTTTTTTATGGTGGCCGGCAGCATCGTGCCCGGGTCTGATCTCACGCTCACCAACGTGGGGATCAATCCGATGCGCACGGGCCTTCTCGACCTGCTCCGCGAGATGGGTGCCGACATCGAGCTGCTCAACCCCCGAGAATCCGGCGGTGAAGCGGTGGCCGATCTGCGGGTTCGTTCAGCGGCCCTTCGCGGTGTCGACGTCGACCCTTCGCTGGTGCCGCTGATGATCGACGAATTTCCGATCGCTTTTGTGGCGGCAGCGGTCAGCGATGGCGTGACCCGCGTCCGCGGCGCTGAGGAGCTTCGGGTCAAAGAGAGCGACCGGATTGCCGTGATGGCGGAAGGACTTCGCATACTCGGCGTTTCCGTCACGGAGCGGGAGGATGGGGTCGACATCGTCGGTCGGGATACGCTCAGCGGCGGTACGGTTCACGGCCAGCATGATCACCGCTGTGCGATGAGCTTTGCGGTCGCCGCCCTGCGCGCCGTTGCACCGGTAACCGTTCGGTCGGTGGCCAATATCGCTACCTCTTTTCCCAGTTTTCGCGCGAGCCTGAACGAGCTCGGTGGACAGGTAGAGGAGCGCGGAGGGACGGCTCCATGAGCGGCGCCGACGGTCGGTCGGAAACGACAACCGAGACGGGGGGTAATTCGGTGCCCGTGGTCACGGTCGACGGCCCCAGCGGCGCCGGCAAAGGGACGCTCTCGGTGGCCCTGGCCGAGCGGCTGTGCTGGCATTTTCTCGACAGCGGCGCGCTGTACCGACTGACCGCCTGGCAGGCGCTGGAGGCGGGGCTCGCCCTGGACGACACCCCGGCCGTGGCCGGCGCCGCCCGCGAGCTCGACGTTCGCTTCGAACTCGACGGGCAGGGGGGCTATCGGTCGATGATCGGGGACCAGCAGGTGGACAAGCTGATTCGCGACGAACGGGTCGCCGCCGCGGCTTCGAAGGTGGCGGCGCTGCAGCCGGTGCGCGACGCCCTGCTGCAAAGACAGCGCGATTTTCGCGCGCCGCCGGGCCTGGTAGCGGACGGCCGCGACATGGGCACGGTCGTGTTCGTCGACGCGCCCTGCAAAATATTTATTACCGCCAACGCCGAGGAACGTGCAAGGCGGCGGTATGAGCAGTTGAAGGCGCAGGGGGCAGGTGTTACCCTTCGCGCGCTTTTGGACGACATCCAGGCCCGCGATCAGCGGGATCGCGAGCGCAGCAGCGCGCCCCTGAGGCCGGCAGCTGACGCCCACGTGCTGGATACCACCGAGATGAGTATCGACGAGGTGGTTGCAGCAGCTCTGGCGGTTGTGCAGGAGCGACTGTTGCTCTAGCAACAGGAAAACAGGCGCAGGAAGCGCCTCGGCTCTTGCGAGGGCCTTTTAGTGAAACCGGGACCGCTCCAGCAGTGGGCGTTGCCGGCGACACAGGGAAACGGGTGTTCACCCAGAGGGGCTTAGCCCTCGGGTGGATTTGGACTGGAAGCCTTCAACCAACTACAAACGAGGTTTCTATCAACGAGCAAAGCGGCCTCGTGGGCTGTTTTGCGGATGCCTGTTCCAACGTTCGGCTGCAGAGCAGCGCGCCGTTGACTGGGCGCCGAATGATTTGGACACACGAGCATTACTTATGAGTGAATCAATACAAACCGAAGCCGGCAGCGAATCGTTTGCCGAACTCTTTGAACAAAGCCTTGCCTACAGCAATCTGAAGCCTGGTGCGATCGTCACCGGAACGGTCATGGATATCCGCAACGACGTTGTTGTCGTCAATGCGGGCCTGAAGTCTGAAGGCATTGTTCCGATTCAGCAGTTTCTGGATCAGGACGGCGAAATTGAAGTCAACGTCGGTGACGAGGTCGAAGTAGCCCTCGACGCGGTTGAAGACGGCTTCGGCGAGACCCGCCTGTCGCGGGAAAAAGCCAAGCGCGCGCGCGTTTGGGACGAACTGGAATCCGCGCAGGAAGGCGAGGAGACCGTCACCGGCAAAATCAGCGGCAAGGTCAAAGGTGGTTTCACCGTCGACATCCGCGACATCCGGGCGTTTCTGCCGGGATCGCTGGTTGACGTGCGTCCGGTGCGCGACCCCAGCTACCTCGAAGGCAAAGATCTCGAGTTCAAGATCATCAAGCTCGATCGCCGCCGCAACAACGTGGTGGTCTCCCGTCGGGCGGTTGTCGAATCTGAGTACAGCGCCGAGCGCGAAGAGCTGCTGGGCAATCTGGAAGAGGGTGCTACCGCCAAGGGTGTGGTCAAGAACCTCACCGATTACGGTGCGTTCATCGACCTCGGCGGCATCGACGGTCTGCTGCACATCACCGACATGGCCTGGAAGCGCGTACGCCATCCGTCTGAGGTTGTCGACGTGGGTGACGAAGTGGAAGTGCGGGTACTGCGCTTCGACCGAGAGCGCAACCGCGTCTCCCTGGGCCTCAAGCAGATGGGCGACGATCCGTGGAAAGACATCGCGCGACGCTATCCGGTGGGCTCTCGCCTGTTTGGTTCCGTCAGCAACATTACCGACTACGGCTGCTTTGTTGAGGTCGAGGACGGTGTCGAGGGTCTGGTCCACGTGTCCGAGATGGACTGGACCAACAAGAACGTGAACCCGGCCAAAGCGGTCACCATCGGTGACGAGGTTGAGGTCATGGTGCTGGATATCGACGAGGACCGACGCCGGATCTCGCTGGGTATCAAGCAGTGTCAGTCCAACCCCTGGGACGCCTTCGCGGCGCTCCACAACAAGGGCGACAAGGTGCAGGGCAACATCAAATCCATCACCGACTTTGGCATCTTTGTTGGCCTGGAAGGCGGTATCGACGGCCTGGTTCACCTGTCCGACATTTCCTGGCTGGAGACCGGCGAAGAGATGGTTCGCAAGTTCCAGAAAGGTCAGGACGTCGAGGCAGTGGTGCTGGCGGTCGACCCGGAGCGTGAGCGTATCTCGCTGGGCATCAAGCAGCTCGAGCAGGATCCGTTTGCCACCTTCATGGCGGCCAATCCGAAAGGCTCCCTGGTGGTCGGCAAGATCCGGGAGGTCGAGCAGCGCGGTGCGTTTGTTGATCTCGAAGACGGCGTCGAGGCCTACCTGCGGGCGTCCGAGATCTCCAAGGACCGTGTGGACGACGCCACGAAGGTGCTGGAAGTGGGTCAGGAGATCGAAGCCAAGTTTATCGGCATCGACCGCAAGAGCCGCGTGCTGAGCCTGTCCATCAGAGCCAAGGAAGACGATGAGCTTGCCGAGGCGCTGGAGGAGTACCAGAACGCCAGCACCGGAACGACCAGCCTTGGTGATCTGCTGAAAGAGCAGATGAGCAAGAACGACGAGAAGGACCCCGACGCCTGATCGTCAGGTCTGTAGACCACCGGGCTTTGCGCCCGGTCTCGCTGTTCTCTAGTGCCGCCGGGCCTATCATCGGCCCGGCGGTCAGTAATGCGGCGCGAAACCGTCGAGCGCGGGCCGAAAAGCCCGTAAGTTACTATCCCGCATCAGATCGTGGTCAATCGTCGGCTCCTCGTGTTACTCTTGCGGCAGGGGGTTTTGGGCGGTCCGGCAGCGGTGCCAGCGAGTACCGTGCGGATACTGAGATCGACCACAGCAGGCGCAGCACACTGTAATTTCATGACCAAATCCGAACTGATTGAAGCGTTGGCCCTGAGCCAGCGGCACCTGGCCTATACCGACGTTGAGATGGCGGTTAAGACACTCATCGAGCAGATGAGTGACTCGCTTGCGAGCGGAAATCGGATCGAGGTCCGTGGCTTCGGCAGTTTCTCGCTGCACTTCCGCCCGCCTCGGATGGGCCGCAACCCGAAGACCGGCGACGCCGTCGCGCTGCCGGGCAAGCATGTTCCTCACTTCAAGCCCGGCAAAGAGCTCCGCGAACGGGTCAATCGCGCACACCAGTCCTGAAGACTCCCAAGTTTTAGGGGTCCGATTGGAGGTCTAACATGAGTCGGATATTTACCCTGCTGCTGGTTCTGGTTTTTGTTGCCTTCGGGCTGTTTTTCGGCACGCTCAACGAGGTGCCGGTCACCGTCGACCTCTTTTTCATCTCCATTACCCGGCCACTCGCCCTCGTTGTGATAGCAGCCTTTCTCGCCGGCGTTCTGCTCAGCGGGACCATGGTTTATCTCTCGATGTGGTTCGGCGTGAAGCGCCGCATCCGGGCGCTCAAATCCGAGCAAGCTGCGTCTTCCAGTAAGGCGATGGCGAGCAGCCATGGCTGAGACTGGTTTATTCTGGCTGCTGTTGCCGGTGGCAGCAGCGTCGGGATGGCTGGCTCACGCCGTTGCTCAGCGGCGCCAGGAGGCGCTGTCCCTCAAACAGTTCTCCACCAGCTATTTCCGGGGGCTGAACTACCTCCTCAACGAGCAGCCCGACAAGGCCATCGAGGTGTTTCTGAAGATCGCCGAGGTGGATCGTGACACCGTCGAAACCCACCTGGCGCTCGGCAACCTGTTTCGGCGCCGCGGAGAGGTCGACCGGGCCATCCGTTTCCATCAGAACCTCGTATCGCGAGAAGGGCTGAGTCACGAGCAGCGGACCCAGGCCGTGCTCGAGCTGGGCGAGGACTTCATGCGGGCAGGCCTGCTCGATCGCGCGGAAAAGCTGTTTGCGGATCTGCTGAAGATGAAGGAGCACCGGCCCGAGGCGCTGCGACACCTGATCAGCATCTATCAGCAGGAGCGAGACTGGGATAAGTCGATCGAACACGCGCGGACCCTGCAGGAGGTGTCCGGACAGAACATGCGGCCGGTGATCGCTCAGTTTTTCTGCGAGATTGCCCAAGCCATGTCTGACGGCAACAACTTTCAGTCGGCCCGCAACCAGCTTCGGCGGGCCCTGAACGTCGATCCCGGCTGCGTCCGTGCCAGCATGCTCGAGGGACACATCTGCGTGCAGGAGGGCCAGTGTGACCAGGCGATTGCGGCCTATCGCCGTGTGGCGGAGCAGGACCTGGATTACATTCCCGACGTGCTCGAACCGATCCTGCGGTGTTTTGAGAGCGCGGGCCGGAGCGACGAAGCGCGGGAATTCCTGACCGACGTCATCCAGCGTTATCGGGGCGTGTCCCCCGTGATCGCGCTGGCCGAGCTGATTCTGGTGGAAGAGGGCCGGCAGCAGGCCGCGGAGTTTATCAGCGCCCAGCTGCGCCAGCGTCCCTCGGTCCGGGGGCTGGCGTACCTGATCGGGCTCAACCTGCACGACACGGAAGGACTGCAGCGGGACAACCTGCTGATTCTTCAGGATCTGACCTCCAAGCTGCTGGAGGGCAAGCCCGTTTACCGGTGTAACCAGTGCGGCTTTGGCACCCGCTCACTGCACTGGCAGTGCCCCAGCTGCAAACGCTGGAACAGCGTAAAGCCGATTCACGGCGTCGCCGGCGAGTAGGCCGACACCATGGTCCCGTTTGTCGCCGCTGCGCTACTGACCCTGGCGGCAACGCCCCTGCTGGCCCGGTACGCAAGGGCTCGCGGCCTGATCGACCGGCCGGATCCGCGGCGGCTGCATGCCGGGGAGGTGGTACGCGGTGCCGGCGCCGCCATGGTGGGCGTGTTCCTGCTGTGCCTGGCCCTGGGACCCTGGCTCCTGCCGGAACTCATGCCTGCCTCGCTATCGCTGGCCGCCGGACTCTATGTGGCCATACTCGGTGGACTCGGATTCTGGGACGACCACCAGCCGATTGCGGCTCGCTGGCGCGCATCGGTTCAGCTCGCCGCAACGGCGGGCCTGCTGCTGGCGCTCCCGGTACCTGACGCGACGCTCCCCGCAGCGCTTATCGCGCTTTCGTGCACGATTCTGATCGTTTGGTGGGTCAATCTGTTCAATTTCATGGACGGCAGTAACGGCATGGCGGCGGTCCAGGCGCTGTTTATGGGACTTGCCGTCAGCTGGCTGGTCGTGAGTGCCGGCACCGTCGGACCAGAGGCGAACCAGGCCCGGGTCTGCGGGTATCTGACCGCGGGCGTGGCCGCCGGCTTTCTGCCCTGGAACTTTCCGCGACCGCGCGCTTTTATGGGAGACGTAGGAAGTTACGGTCTTGCTGCGATGTTGACCATCGCAGCGCTGCTCGGGCTGAGGAGTGGATCGCTGCAGTGGTCCGAGCTACTGCTGCTGCCGGCGGTCTTCGCAGTCGACTCCTCCCTCACCCTCCTGCGCCGGGTTCTGGCAGGCCGGCGGTGGTATGATGCGCACCGCGAGCACGTGTATCAGCGGCTGGCGGCCGACGGTGTCGGCGCTTCGGGCGTCCTGATGTTCTACACCCTGGTTAATCTGGGGTTCATCTTACCGGCGGTATGGTTTCAGCGCCGCTATCCGGAGCAGAGCACGCTGACCGTGCTGACCGTTTACGGACTATTGATCGCTGCCTGGCTGACAGTCAGTCGGGCTCTTGACCGCAGGCAGGGCAAATGAACCGAGCATGGCAGGCAAGCTGGCATCCGCGAACGGCAGTCGCTCTGCACGATCTGTTTATGGTCTGGGCCGGCTGGAACCTGGCCCACTGGCTGCGCTATCAGCTCCTGCCGTTCGAAAAAGCACAGCCGCTTTGGCCAAGCGAGATGCCTGTGGTCCTGATCGCGCAGGGTGCAGTGCTGGCGATTTTTGGCCTGTATCGGGGAATCTGGCGGTTCGCAAGCCTGCCGGACCTGTGGAACATCATCAGGGCGGCGGTGGTCGGCACCCTGATGATCTTCCTGTCGCTTTTTCTGATCAGCCGGCTCGAAGGCGCGCCGCGATCGGTATTTCTGATTTACCCGCTGGTGCTGACCCTGCTGCTGGGTTTGCCGCGGCTGACGTTCCGCCTGTGGAAAGATCGCGCGCTGAGCTTTCGCTCCCGGCCGGGTCAAACCCGGGTCTTGCTGCTCGGCGCAGGCGCCACCGGCGACCTGCTGGCGCGGGATCTGCCCCGCGACGGCGACTACTACCCGGTCGGTTTTCTCGATGACGAGCGCCGTCTTGCCGGGAGTAAGCTCCGCGGCCTGCCGGTATTCGGTTCGATCAACAAACTGTCGGAGATTGTTCGCAGTCAGGCGATCGATCTGGCCATTATCGCGATCCCATCCGCCAGCAATCAGCAGATGCAGCGCATTGTGGAGCTGTGTGAAGCTGACGGCGTGACCTTTCGGACGGTTCCGCGTCTCAACGACCTGGTCTCGGGTCGCTCGTCCATCCATGAGCTGAAACACGTAGCGATCGAGGACCTGCTCGGTCGTGAGCCGGTTGCGCTGGACTGGCTGGCGATCGAAGGCGGACTGAAAGGTCGTTCGGTCATGGTGTCCGGCGGGGGCGGTTCCATCGGCGGCGAGCTGTGCCGCCAGATTGCCGAACTGGGTCCGGCACGGCTGACCATTCTCGAACGATCGGAACACAACCTGTATGAGATCGAACGCGAGCTGCGCCGCGATTGGCCGGAACTGATCCTCGACCCGCTCCTGATCGACGTGTGCGACCGCAGCGCGGTGGACTGGGCGATGAGCGAGTATCAGCCTGAGGTCGTGTTCCACGCCGCCGCGTTTAAGCACGTGCCGCTGCTGGAGCAACAGATGCGCGAAGCCGCGCGTAACAACATCGTCGGAACCCGGGAGCTGGCGATCGCCGCCGACCGGCACGGGGTCGGGCGGTTTGTCCTGATTTCCAGCGACAAAGCGGTGAATCCGCGCAGCGTCATGGGGGCCACCAAGCGCGCCGCGGAGGTGCTGTGTCAGGCCCTGGCGGAAAACTCGACGACCAGCTTCATCACCGTCCGTTTTGGCAACGTGCTCAACTCCGCCGGCAGCGTGGTGCCGCTGTTTCAGGAACAGATCAGCGCGGGTCGGCCGGTCACCGTGACCCACCCCGAAGTCACCCGCTATTTCATGACCATCCCGGAGGCCTGCCAGCTCATCATGCAGGTCGCCAGCATCGGCGACGACGGGGAGATCTACGCGCTGGACATGGGAGAACCCATCCGCATCCAGTATCTGGCCGAACAGATGATCCGCCTGGCCGGCAAGATCCCCGGTAAAGAGGTAGAGATCAAGATCACCGGCCTGCGTCCGGGGGAGAAGCTCAAGGAAGAGTTATTCCATGAACAGGAGCGTTATCAGCCGACAGACTGGCCCCAGATCCTGGTCGCGATGCATCGGCCTCACGACTGGCATCGCGTGGAGCAGTCGGTCAGCGCGATCCGGCACGCATGCGAGACCATGGACACCAAAACGATTGAAGTTGCGCTCAGCGACCTCGTGCCGGAATACCGCCGTGGACAGCCGCTCACCGATCAGGAAAACATCGTTCCGCTGCCGGCGCGGCCCGCCAGCGGCTGATCAGGACACTAGGATGCGCATGCCAAGAATTCGAAAAGTGATGTTCCCGGTCGCGGGGCTGGGGACCCGGTTTCTTCCGGCAACAAAGGCGGTGCCCAAAGAGATGCTGCCCATCATCGATCGTCCGCTGATCCAGTACGGGGCTGATGAGGCCGTTGGCGCCGGCGCGTCGGCGCTGGTTTTTATCACCAACAGCAGCAAGCAGGCGATCAGTCAGCACTTCAGCGCGGCGTTTGAGCTCGAAAGTCGACTGGCCCAGGACGGAAAAGACGACACGCTGGCACTGGTGCGCGGTACCCTCGCTGAGGGCATCAGCCAGGCAGCGGTGCCTCAGCACCAGGCGCTCGGGCTCGGGCATGCGGTGCTGTGCGGCGCCGACGCGATCGGCCCGGAACCGTTTGGCGTCATCCTGCCCGATGACCTGATCGTCAATGATGGGCGAGGCTGTCTCGAGCAGATGGTCGAGGTGTACGAGCAGACGGGCGCGAGCGTGATCGCCGTTGAAGAGGTGCCCCCGGAACACACCCATCGTTACGGCATCGTCTCCACCAGCCCGCACAGCGAGCGAGTGGAAAAGCTCGAGGCGATCGTGGAAAAGCCCGCTCCGGCCGACGCGCCGTCCAATCTGGCCGTGGTCGGGCGGTACCTGCTGACGCCAAAAATCTTCGAGCTGCTGGCGGCCACCGGGACGGGCGCCGGGGGCGAGATCCAGCTCACCGACGCCATCGCCGAGCTTCTTCATCATGAACCGGTCTACTGCTACCGCTTCGAGGGTAAGCGTTACGACTGCGGCAGTAAGCTGGGTTTTGTGCAGGCGACGATCGAGCTGGCGCTGGCAGATCCGGAGCTTGGATCACCGGTGGCGGACTTGCTCAAGCAGCTCTCTTAGGTTGGCGTCCGGGTCAGTCCCGCTTCGCTGAAGCGCACCAGCGAATCGATGGTGGCGCGGAGGTAGTCCTCCCGATCCGTGCCGTCCGCCAGCTTAGTCAGACCGAAATCTCCCATGCTGTAGGTCAGCGCGCCGATCGTGAAGTCGAGCCTTCGGGCGACCTCCTGGTCGGGCAGATGGGGCAGCTTGTGGGCGATCGCTGCGAAGAAACGGCGATTGATGTCGCCATATTCGCGGGACAGAAACTCTCGGAACTGATCTTTGTACTCGACAAAGCCGCGGGTCACGATCTGAACGAAGTACTCGCCGTGGACCGGGTCGGTGCTCAGGCGCAGGGCCGGCGCAATAAAGGCCGTGAGGAGATCGGACAGCGGTGGATTGGGATCCGCGGCCATCAGCTCGTCAAACGCTTTTTCCCGTTCGACGTTTAAACCGTCGAGATGCCGCCGGAATACTTCCTGGATCAGGTTTTCCTTGCTGCCAAAGTGATAGTTGACCGAAGCCAGATTGACTTCGGCCAGTTCGGTGACCTGGCGCAGGGAGGCGCGGACGAAGCCGTGGCTCGCAAACAGGTGCTCGGCAGCCTGGATGATCCGTTGTTTGGTTTGCCCGGTGGCCATCGCTTTAAAAGACCGTTTAAAACAGTGTCGGGAGGGTAGCAGGTCTGATCCGCGAAATTCAAACAACGGTAGAGGAGAAAAAGTTCGGAAATTCTGGCACTTATGGCGCTTAGCTGCGATCGCGGGAACCCACCTCAGGAGCTTCGCGCACAAATTGACCCTATTCGGTAAGAAAAGGGGGCTAAGCTCGCGTTAACTCGGGACATTCTGTGTTAATATCCGGCGCTCGTCCGCACGGTTGGGGCAGCGTTCGGAACTCGCCGATTTTCAGGCTGCAGCCGCTCCAACCACGCGCAGAAAAATAACAGCAGGAGAACCGGTGAGCACTCAACGCACCCTTTCGATCATCAAGCCTGACGCGGTTGCCAAAAACATTATTGGCGAGATCTACCGCAGGTTCGAGGCCGCAGGCCTGAAAATTGTCGCAGCCGAGATGAAACATCTCACCTCGGACGAAGCCGGCGGCTTTTACGCGGTGCACAAAGAGCGGCCGTTTTACGCCGACCTGGTCAGCTTCATGAGCTCCGGGCCGGTCATGATCCAGGTGCTCGAGGGCGACAACGCCATCGCGGTCAACCGCGAGCTGATGGGTGCCACCAATCCGGCCGAAGCGGCGCCGGGCACCATTCGCGCCGACTTTGCTGACAGCATCGACGCCAATGCCGTGCACGGTTCCGACGCGCCGGAAACGGCCGCCACCGAAATCCAGTTCTTTTTTCCGGGCCTCAGCTGATGCCCGCGGCGGAATCTCGGACAGGCAACGCAGCGGCACAGACCGCTGCCGGCCCCGTGGTGACGCCTGAAAAGAAGAATCTGCTGGACTTCGATCTGCCGATGCTCGAGCAGGAGCTGGCGTCACTCGGCGAGAAGCCGTTTCGCGCCCGGCAAATCCTGAAGTGGGTTTATCACCAGAACGTCCACGACTTCGGCGAGATGTCGAACATCTCGCTCAAGCTGCGGCGCGAGCTCGCTTCGCGCTTCACCATCACGCTGCCGCAGATCATGACCCAGCAGCTGTCAGAGGACGGCACCCGCAAATGGCTGCTTGCGCTCAGTGGCGGCAACGCCGTGGAAGTGGTCTACATACCGGAGCCCAACCGCGGCACGCTCTGCATCAGTTCGCAGGTGGGCTGCATGCTGAACTGCACGTTCTGTTCCACGGCGACCCAGGGCTTCAGTCGAAATCTGAGTGCCGGTGAAATCATCGGCCAGGTGCTTGTCGCCGCCCGTGAGCTCGATCACAGCAACGCGAACCGCAAGATCACCAACGTCGTGTTCATGGGTATGGGTGAGCCGCTGCTGAATCCTGACAACGTGTTCCCGGCCATTCGACTGCTGCTCGAAGATCTGGCGATGGGTTTTGCAGCCCGACGGGTGACGGTCAGCACCGCTGGCCTGGTGCCGGGCATCGATCAGCTCAAAGAGGTGGCGGATGTCAGCCTCGCAGTGTCGCTACACGGCGCCGAAAACGGGCTGCGTACCGAGCTCGTGCCACTGAACAGAAAGTATCCGATCGCCGAACTGCTGGCCGCCTGCCGACGATACCTTGCGGGCAAGTCGCGTGCGCGCAT